>NZ_CAHJWH010000186.1 GCF_903642205.1 Caulobacter sp. S45
GGTGCCGACACACCGGGTCAGAGACGATCTTCCGTCTGGATAGTCGGGAGATCATCCACATGCCAAGTTCGCTCTGAGGCATCCTTCGTCAAGTATGCGGGCTTGGCGTCATGACGGCCTAAGGCGCTCCGGCCGGCCCTTCGGGCCGACCATCCCCTTGGATTGCCCCCGCGCCACGCCGGTCACGATGTCAGGTCGTTCGTCTTGATCGTCTTCCCGTCCGTCGTGACCGACGCATAGCCGTTCTTCTTGATGTCGTTGACGGCGAGGCGGTCCTCCACGTCGAGGCGCAGGGTGGGCGTGCTGCTGAAGGGGCTGGGGCCCTCCAGTCGGACGCCTGACCAAGCATAGTGGCTGTACGTGACGCCCAGCTTGGGCTCCTGGCTTTTCATTGTCGCCGTGAGCGCCGCGGCGTTCACTTGCGAAAGTCGGATAAGATTATCCTCCAGCCTGAACTTGGATTCGTCGCCCATCACCATGATCTCGACCGGCATCGGCTGGGAGAAGATCCCGCTGGCGACATCCATTGACGTTGTAAGGAGCTTACGAGCATCTGTTGGGTTCTGGTAGTTGACCGAGCAGGTCTTCATCTGCCCCTTCGGTTCCGTGTCGGTGGAGTCTATATCGCTCCCGGCGCTGAAGAAGGAGGTGAGTTCCGCTATCTTGGTGTTCGAGCCCAGGTGCTTGGCCACCGCCCGGAAGCACACGTCGGGACCGTCAGACAGGGTCGAGGTCCGAGCTCCTCCGAAGAGGGAGCCCGGGCCAGCCGACTGGGCCGGTGGTCCGATTGCGGCCGACTCGCTGGCCGCGTCCTGCCGCCCGCTACAGGCGGCTAGCACGAGTGTGGCGCTCGCAAGCATGTACGGCGCGACATGGCTGGACGTTTGGCTCATGATATATCCCCTCTTACCACCCTGTTACAGAGCTCTATAGCGGCAAGCACAGCCAAGGTTGGCAAGAGTGAAAATGGCTGGACGCCGGGCCGTGCTTCCCCTCGCGGTGTGCGGAGAGACTGTCCTGCGGATGGCTCGTCTGCGGAGGCCAGCGTCGGTTCAGCATCGAAGTGACGAGCCGGCTCCAGCGCCAATTCCATTTCCACGATCCTGGGTCGCGCCTGTTCTATACCGACTGGACTTGACCAGCTTCATGACTGACGACGCCGATGCACAAACAAGCTGGCGCTGAGCGAAGCTGGATCGATGTGCTCAAAGCCCCGCAGCCTTTCCGCCGGAAACTCGACATACCGGAGCCTAGTGCAGGACACTCCCTGCCTGCTCGCGACGTCTGCAGTCGAGGGGCAGGGGACATACCGGCTCAGCCGAACAGCGGACCACCGCCACTGGCGAGTTCGGGAGCCACGCTCACGCGCCTTGTCTCGCTTGGCTCCGGAAGCCGAATTTCGCGGATTTGACGTTCTCACTCCACCGAATTAAATATCTGCCGGGGGGTGCGGATGAAAGCTCGTCTGAGGGGGTTGGCGGCGGCAGCCTGTCTGTGGGGCGCGGGGCTGGCGCCGTCGAATGCGCAGGTCTCTCCCAAGAGCTACGGGACCTGGGGAGTCGATCTAAGCGCGCGAGACGTTACTGCCGCGCCAGGAGATGACTTCTTCCGCTACGCCAACGGCGCGTGGGAAAGCCGAACGCCATTTCCTGCTGATATGCCGATGGCCGGCATAGCAATCGACTTGTACAATCAAAGCCAAGCCGAGCTTCGCGACCTGATCCAGAACAGCCCACCGGGCTCCCAGATCGGCGGCCTCTACGCCGCCTTCATGGATCAGCCGCGAGTGGACGCGTTGGACGCCAAGCCGCTCGCACCTGAACTCGCCCGTATAGCCACCGTCTCAAACAAGGCGGACTTCGCTACGCTGCTCGGCGCGAGCTACGGCCGCTTCGGCGCTTCGCTTTACGCCGTCGGCGTGCAGCCTGACCCCCGCCGTCCGAACATGGACGTGGAGGGCATAAGCCAGGACGGCATCGGGCTGCCCGATCGCGACTACTACCTCACGGCGCAGTTCAAGCCGCAGCTGGATGCCTACCGTGCCTATGCGGAGCGGGTTTTCACGATGTTGGGGGCCTCTGACGCTACTGCCCAGGCCGCCAAGGTTGTGGAGTTCGAGACGGCGGTTGCGAAGGTCAGCTGGGCGGCCGCGGATCGTCGCGATGTGGCGCGCACCAACAATCCGATGAGCCTGGCGGAGTTGGAGGCCTACGCGCCCGGCTTTCCGTGGGCGGCCTACCTCAAGGGCGCCGACATCGATTCGACCGGCACGCTGATCATCGGCGAAACGACGGCGATCAAGGCGATCGCGCAGCTCTATGCGGATACGCCGCTGTCCACGCTGAAGGCGTGGGAGACCTTCCGCACCGTGGACGACGCGGCGCCCTACCTGTCAGACCGGTTCGTCCAGAGCCAGTTCCAGTTCAGCAAGACGCTGACCGGCGTGGATGCGCTCCGTCCCCGTTGGAAGCGCGCCGTGCGCCTGGTGGGGAACAGCCTTGGCGAAGAGCTGGGACACGCCTACGTCGATCGCTACTTCTCACCGTCAGCGAAAGCGCAAGCCTCCGAACTCGTCGAAAATCTGAAAGCTGCCATGGCGGCGCGGATCGAGCGGGCGAACTGGATGGGGCCAACGACCAAAGCTCAGGCCTTGGTGAAGCTCCAGAAGATGCGGGTGCTGGTCGGCTATCCTGACCATTGGCGCAGTTATGCGGGGCTCAGGATAGAACCAACCGATCTATATGGTGACGTCGAGCGTAGCCGCGCCTTCGAGTACGCCTACCAGAACAGCTATGCAGGCCATGCGGTCGATCCGCTCAAGTGGGACATGACTCCCCAGACAATCGACGCCTACAACGGAGGCTTGGAGAACAAGATCGTCTTCCCCGCCGGCATCCTGCAGCCGCCCTTCTTCAATCCCAGAGCCGACCTGGCAGTGAACTACGGGAGCGCCGGGGCGGTCATCGGTCACGAGATCAGCCACGGCTTCGACGACCAGGGTCGCAAGATCGACGCTTCTGGCGCTCTTCGGGACTGGTGGACGCCAGAGGACGCCAAGCGCTTCGAGGCTGAGGCGGCGTCGTTCGGCAAGCAGTACGACGCCTACGAGGCGGCGCCGGGCGCGCACGTGAACGGCTCGCTGACCATGGGCGAGAACATCGCCGACATGGCCGGCCTCGCCGTGGCGCTGGACGCCTACCATCGCGCCCTTCGGGGTAAGGCGGCGCCTGTCGTCGACGGGCTGACCGGCGACCAACGCTTCTTCCTCGCGTTCGCTCAGTCCTGGCGTCAGAAGGAGCGCGAGGATTACGTTCGCAGGCAGCTCGCATCTGACCCGCACTCGCCCGCCAAATACCGAGTCATAGGGCCAGTGCGGAACAGCGACGCCTGGTATGCCGCTTTCCACGTGTCTCCCGGTGCGACCTACTATCTAGCGCCAACCGATCGCACGCGGATCTGGTAGGCGCGATTTACATCTGTGCGCTCTCCAGGCACGTCGCCTCGTCGCTTGCTGGGCCAACGACCGGCGGCAGAAAGCTGGGCACCTGATGCGGGCTAGGCGTCTATTCCGTTGAAGAAGTCAGGTTTTCAGACGAGCTGAAGCAACCAGCTCTGGCTTGCGAGGGGCGGCTCTCCCCTCGGGTGGCTGGAATAGCGGCTGGCGGCGCGACCAGCTTGGCGAGCTTGCGCAGGTTCTGGGCGGTGGCGGCGATGAGGAACTCGTCTTTAGCGCCGTTGGGACCCCAGCGGTAGGCCAGGTTGAGGTACACCTCCTCGTACAGCCGCCGTTCGGACCGGATGGCGAAGCAGTAGCCCCCAGCAGCATGCGGATCAGCAGCTCCGGGTCCACCGAGAGCCGGCCGGTCGGGCTGTAGAAGGACGCTAGGTGAGCACGTAGCTCAGACAGTTCGATGAACCGGTCGATGGCGCGAAGCATGTGCTCTGCGGGACGTGCCGCTCCAGCGAGAACCCGTAGAACAACGAGCTCTGACCCGTCCGCCGCTCGTCCATCAGCAATGGCCCTCCTGCTTCACCAAGTCAATAAATCAGCGCCGGCGCACGCCCGTAACCGCCCTTTTCTACAGAATATGGCCTGAGCCGTGATGCGGCCTGCTCCAGCTTCGCGACCGTGGCAGCGTCAGATCAAACCGCTGCGAGGTCGGGTTCATGACCACTGACCGAGGGAGAGCGGACATTCGGCAGTCGCTCCAGACTGGACTCTCGCTCGCCGACATTGCGCAAGTCTGGTGCCCGCCACCCTGAAATCGCGAATGGCTTGATGCCGACCGGCAGCTCGCGGGCTGAAGGCCAAGACAGCTGCCGCCCTGCAATCCCGACGCATTTGGCAGCGTGCATGAAGGCTTGTGGTCCGGTCCCATGCGGCGGTAGCCGTAGCTCATCAGGTCTGCCCGTCTTCCGTAACCCTCTACCTGCCGTTCGTCCCTGACACACTTTACCCGCCTGATCGCGCGGTTACGGTGGCGAGGCCCTTTGGGCAGGAGATCAGGAAGATGCCTCAACGTCTACCGAACGTATCACCGAAGCTGCAGGCGCGTTTGGCCGGCTTTCTGTACGTCCTGGTGATTATTCTTGGCGGGTCGGCCGAGCTTCTCGGCCGCCAGGGGCTGGTCGTGGCGAGCGACGCCGCCGCCACAGCGCGGGCGATCATGGCCCACCAGGGCGCGTTCCGCCTTGGCTTCGCCGCCGAGATGATGACCAACGTGCTGGCTGTTCCGGCGACCTTGATCATCTACCGTCTGCTTGCGCCGAGCGGTCCCTTCCTGGCGCTCCTTGCCGTGGCGCTCGACCTGACCCAGAACACCATCAACGCGGTGAACGCCTGGACCCAGTTCGCACCCCTCACCTTCCTCAGCGGCTCGCCGGACCTGGCGGCGATTCCTAATGCGGAGCTCGCCGCCTGGGTGCGCTTGATGCTGAAGTGGCACGATGTGGGCTTCTCCATCGGCCTAACCTTCTTCGGCTTCGCCCTGCCGATCTACGGCTACCTGATCTTCCGCTCCGGCTATCTGCCCCGCTGGGTGGGCGCGCTCTACGCACTTGCCGGCGGCTGCTACCTGTTCAACAGCTACGTCTACTTTTTCGCGCCTGATCTTCCGCTCGCCTCGTTCGCCATGCTGGGCTGCCTCATCGGCGAGATCGCATTGGCGCTCTGGCTGCTGATCGTAGGCCTTGATGAGGTCAAGTGGCGCGCGGCTGCGGGCGAGACCGCGATGGTCAGGCCATGAGTTTGCAGCCTCACCCCATGCCGTACACCCGAAGTCTGGAGAGAAAACTGAGCATGCCCGCGGTGTCGCTGACGCGGCTATACGCTCTGCGTGCCATGTATCTGATCCTGTTCGTCCTGGTCCCGCTGATGACGGCGGCCGGGATAGTCTACAGCGCCCGGAGCGTCAGCGCCGCCGACGGGGGAGGGCCAGGGGAATCGCTTGAAGGGATCAAGCGGTTTGGGAGATGACGGCTTGGAGGTAGTCGTCATCCCATCCGGCGCG
>NZ_CAHJWH010000187.1 GCF_903642205.1 Caulobacter sp. S45
AACTCGGCGGCCCGATCACCCGCATGGACGAGATGGGTATGGGGATCGATGAGGCCCGGAGTGACCCAACAACCCTCGCAATCCACGACGGACACCGGCGCCAGGTCAGGCGCCTCGGCGGCCGGACCAGCATAGACGATCCGCCCGTCGCGGCAGGCGATCATACCCTGCTCGATCTCGCCCACTCCGGGGCCGGTCATGGTGGCGAGGCGGGCTTCACGCCAGATCGTGTCGCACTTCATGGTGGGAAGACTTGGCGGAGTGCAAACTTTTGTCTAGTCAAAATGTGGGCATGGAGGCTGCCATGCAGAAGGTGCTGTGGTCTGAGGCGGCGCTGCTCCCGACGGGTTGGGCGAGCAACGTGCGTGTGACCGTCAAGGACGGCTTGATCAGCTCAGTCCAGTCGGACATCTCGGACGCCGCAGGGGCTGAGCGAGCCGGCGTGGTCGTGCCCGGCCTCTGCAATGTCCACAGCCACAGTTTCCAAAGAGGCATGGCGGGGCTCGCGGAGGTGCGCGGGCCGAGCGATGACGACTTCTGGACCTGGCGGGCCTGGATGTACCGGTTCCTTGATCGGCTGGGACCCGAAGAGATCGAAGCCGTCGCCGCACAAGCCTTCATGGAGATGCTGGAGAGCGGCTTCACGCGGGTGGGCGAGTTCCACTATCTCCATCACGCCCCGGACGGTCATCCTTACGACAATCCGGCCGAGACGGCGGAGCGCATCTGCGCGGCGGCGGCGCAGGTGGGCATAGGCCTGACGCTGCTGCCGACCTTCTACGCCCACGGTGGCTTCGGCGGTGCGCCGCCTACAGCCGGCCAGCGCCGCTTTATCAATGACGTCGATGGCTTCCTGGACCTGGTCGAACGCAGCCGCAGTCCGGTGGCCGCGCTGACGGGCGGCGTGGTCGGGCTCTCGCCGCACAGCCTGCGGGCGGTCACGCCGGTCGAGCTGGCGCGGCTCCTCCAGGCCGCGCCCGAGGGTCCCATCCACATCCACGCCGCCGAGCAGGTCAGGGAGGTGCAGGACTGCCTGGCCTGGTCGGGACGGCGTCCCGTCGCCTGGCTGCTGGATCACGCGGAGGTGGACGCCAGATGGTGCCTGATCCATGCCACGCACGTGGACGATGACGAGCTCGTCCGGCTGGCCCGTACGTGCGCTGTCGCCGGGCTTTGCCCGATCACGGAGGCCAATCTCGGAGACGGCGTCTTCCCCGCCAAGGCGTTCGCAAACGCTGGCGGGCGGTTTGGGGTCGGCACCGACTCGAACGTCCTTATCGACGCCGCGGGCGAGCTGCGGACGCTGGAGTATTCGCAGCGCCTGGCGCTGCGGTCGCGCAACGTGCTGGCAGGTCCCCTAAATCCAAGCGCCGGCGCCACCCTCTTCAAGGCCGCTCTGGACGGAGGCGGGCAGGCCATGGGCGTGGCGACCGGGATTGCAGTCGGCGCCTCGGCCGACTTCCTGGAGCTGGATCGAACGGCGGCCGCGCTGGCGAGCCGTGGACAAGACGCCCTGCTCGACGGCTGGCTGTTCGCCGGCAGGTTCAGGGAGATCAAGACGGTGTGGCGCGCGGGCGTCCGTGTGGTCGAGGGCCGCCGCCACATCCACAGGGACCAGGTCGAACGGCGCTACGCCAAGGCGCTTGAACGCCTGGTAGCCTAGGAGCCACCGTCCGCGTCGCCACGATAAGGCGGGGGCGTCCGATGTTGGTCGCCAGGCGTTCAGAGCCTAGGCGGCAGAGCCGATCCCGGTGGCCGTGGTGATCGCCAGGGCGGCGTAGGCCTGCCGCGCCGCCCCAAGCGCCTCGGGCAGAAGATCGAACAAGGCGATACCGATGACGGCGCCGCTGCTGAAGCCGAGAAAGAGCGTCAGGGCTGAGCGAAAGCGCAGGGCCAGGCCGCCGCCAAAGAGAGACGCCGCACTCGTGAACACCCCGACCATCAGCGCCGGGAGCCACCTCGTGGCCGTCACGCCGAGGCTTTCGTCACTTCAACGGTGAGGTGGGAGACAGATGAGAGGCTCCCCAGCTTCTGGCGATAGAAGCCCGCGTCATGATCCTGTCCGGTCATGACCGAGACGATCGCGCCCAAGTGGCCCGGGCCGAGCCGCCAGAGGTGGAGATCGGTGACGATGTCGCGCTGATCTTCCACCAGCTTGCGTATCCGCTGCGCGAGCCGCTCGTCCGGCGTCATGTCCAACAGGATGGCGCCTGTATCCCTGATGAGTCCGTAAGACCAGCTTGCGATCACCAAAGCGCCGACCAAGCCGGCGGCCGGGTCCATCCACAACCAGCCGAAGAGGCGGGCTAGGAACAACCCCGTGATGACGAGAACGGAAACAGCCGCATCCGCTAGAACGTGGACGATCGCTGCTCGCATGTTGTTGTCGCGGGCATGGTTTACGCCATGCTCTTCGCCGTGGTCATGTTCTAGGAAGCTCAGCTTGAAGTCTTCTTCTTGACTGGCTGGCTTGAGCCAAAGCCAAACGTCGAAGGCGTGGGGCTCGGGGATCGTCTCGACGCTCTCCAGGTAATCGCCTCGGGAGGCGAACGTGAAGGGTTGAACAGCGCTGCCCCTGTTGGTCACCAAGCCGACTTGGTCAGGCGCAAGCGGAACACCTTCCAGGACGGACAACCTGAAGCGAGGGGGCTCGCCGCCCTCGAATATCTCCAGACGGGCGACGCCGCCGCTGTAGCGCACCTCCTGAGCCTCTTCCTCGTGCTCGTGGTCATGAGGGTGGTCGTCGTCGTCATGGCTGTGCCCATGCCCATGCCCATGCCCATGCCCATGCCCATGATGGTGATCATGGCCGCCGCTCAGCAGCCAAGCGCTGGCCACGTTCACGGCCAAGCCCAGGAACGCGATCGGGATCGCCTCGCCGAAATGGATGGGCACCGGGGAGAAGAAGCGAGAGACGGACTCGTAGCCGATCAGAAGCGCGATCATCGCCAGCACGATCGCGCTGGTGAAACCCGCCAGGTCTCCGAGTTTGCCCGTCCCGAAGCTGAACCTCGGGTCGCGCGAATACCGGCGCGAGAAGGTGTAGGCGAGGGCGGCGAGCAGGAGAGCCCCGGCATGAGTGGACATGTGGAGCCCGTCGGCCACAAGGGCGATCGAACCGAACAGGATGCCGCCCACGATCTCCACCATCATCATGATCCCGCACAGGACGATGACGATCCAGGTACGACGCTCATTCCGGTCATGGCCTTCGCCAAGGTAGACGTGGTCATGGCCATAGCCGAGCGGGACGTCAGTCGAGGCGGCAAAGGCGGGCGCAGGGACGTTCATTTCAGATAGGCCCTAACCACTTCCAGGAGTTGCTCGGCGGCCTCGCGGTCAAGGGCGTCGGGATGTTTGTCGGCATCGACGAGGTGGGTGAGGACATGATCCTCCACCACCTCGGCCATGAGACCAGCCATCGCGCCACGCGCCCCGGCAATGAGGTGCAGGACGGTCTCGCACCCGGTGTCGCTCTCCAGCGCTCGCTCGATTCCCTCAACCTGGCCTCGCAGACGGCGAACCCGAGAGAGCAGCTTCTCCCGATGTCGGATCGTGTGCATGAGACCAGGCGGTTAGCATAGGGGGGTTACCTATGCCACGAGCATCAGGATGTCGGCTGCGTGGTCAATGCGGCGGGCACGCGAGCTTCAGGAATGAATGCACTCGCCACAGAAACTCGCACCGGTCTTCAGGCTGGAATGCAGAAGATGCCGATGCGAGCCTTGATGCGGCGACGGGCCGCCACTTCCCAGCCGGTGAACCTCACTGCGCCGATCGTGATCGGAGATCGAACCGGAGACGCCTCGGGGCTCCTAGGAGCCGAGTAGGCGGAAATCGCCAAAGTCAATTTTCTCAACGGGCGGGGCAAGTTCCTTAACGATAGTGCGTCTGCCATACTTGCCAGCCTGGCTCGCAGACGCCCAACCCGCCACGGCATCGACCTGCCGGTCCGTCATCCCCGCTAGTCCAGCGGCGTCGCGCCACCCATGTCTCAGTCCGTGGAAACAGGCGCTCCTATCGAAAATACCTTCCCGTTGAGGGGTAAGGATTTTCATGAGGTGTGGTGGGTTGGCTGGGGGTCGAACCCAGGACCGTTCGATTAAAAGTCGAATGCTCTACCACTGAGCTACCAACCCGCCGGGCCCTGGGGCGCTTCGCGACAAGGCCCCTTTAGCCCGGCTCAAGCCGTGGCTCAATGCGTCCGCCGGAACCGCGACGATGGCAAGCTCGGAGCGGCGCCGCACAGGGCCTCGATGTGCGGGCTTTCAGGGCGGAAGTCGGGCGCTGCTGCGGCGGGGACCGACAAAATCCGGCGCAGCGACAAATGTGTTTGTCCGATCTGAGATGTTGTGGGTAAATTAAAGCTGCGGTTGCGGGAGCTGCCGATGCCGAAAGTCTTGAACTCTGGGTACGCGGTGGCGGCGCTTGGCGCGGCGGTGGCCGGTTGCCAGTCTGCGCCGGTACGCTACGCCAACGACGGCGTGCACGCGACCTATTCCGTCGCGGCCACGGGTGCGAGCGCGGTCCGGAGCACGGGCGGGGAGCTCTATCTGGGCGCAGGCGACGCGGTGCGCCGGCCGCTGCATGATCTCAATATGATGCAGGACAAGATCCCCCCGGTCCTGCTGCGGGCGGAATCGCATCCCTACGACCTGCGCGGGGTGAACAGCTGCAACGACGTGCTCGACCGCGTGGCGGAACTGGACCTGGCGCTCGGCCCCGATGTCGACACGCCCAAGGAGCGGCGCCACACCCGCGTGGCGAGCGGCGCCAACTTCGCCGCGGAGGCGGCGCTGGACGCGGCCGGCAGCGCGGCCGAACACTTCCTGCCCATGCGCGGCACCATCAAGCAGATCACCGGCGCCCAGCGCTACGAGAACCACGTCAAGCACGCCCAGCTGGCCGGCACCACGCGCCGCTCCTTCCTCAAGGCCATCGGCATGGAGCACAGCTGCGTCTGGCCGGCCGCGCCGCTGGACTTTGTGCCCACCCAGGTGGCGGACGCGGCTGCGGCCTGGGCCGGTCCGCCGGTCACCAGCCCGGCCCAGACTGGCGGCGCGCCGGTCGTGCTCGCCTCCGCCGCCGTGTCTTCAAGGCTCGCCGCGCCCGTCCCGATGCAGGTCGCCACCGCAGGCCGGCCGGCCGCGGCGCAGGTGGTGCTGGCCTCGACGGCCAGCGCATCGACGACCGCCGCCTCGGCTCCGCGTCAGCCGGTTTTCGTTCAGGTCCGCGACCGGCTCGCCATCCCTGCCGCGGTATCCGCGGAGCCGATGCCGGATCAGGCCTGGCGGCCGGCCACGTCCGGCATGGTTGAGGTCTCCGCCCCTGTGGCGAACACCTCGGTGGCCGCGGGCGGCGGCGCCGCGGCGCCCTGGAGCGCGGCCTTCGTCGGAACGGCGGCGGGGCGGCCCTAGAGCGTGACCGGATCAGTTTGGAGCGTATCCTGAGTTGACGAGGTAGTTGGCGCACTCCTGGGGGCTGAA
>NZ_CAHJWH010000188.1 GCF_903642205.1 Caulobacter sp. S45
CCGAGCGCATAGCGCACGCCCAAGGTCAGCGTCTGGTCGCGGTAGTGGCCGCGGAAGCTGCCCGGCTGGAGGTCGCCCGAACCCACGGTCCGGAAGCGGAAATCCGAGGTCTCGAGCCAAGTGTACTTCAGGTCGACGTTGAGGCGGTGCGTCGCATGGTAGCTCAGACCTGCGAAGGCCTGATAGGCGAAGGCGACGTCGTTGGTCTTGATCGACAGCGTCTGGTTGGCGGCGTCGCCCGCAGGCACGTTGGCGAACTGGCCGTAGTCGCCGACTTCCGCACGCGCCGCACCCACGCCACCACCGATGAAGGGGTGGATGATGTACTGCGGCATGAAGTCATAGATGCCATTTGCCATGCCGGTCGTGACATTGAAGTGGCCGTGGGGCGCGAGGCAGGTCGTGGTGGAGCCGACACCGCAAAGGCCGATCGGCGGATAGCGGTCAGCCGAGCCGATGAAGCTGCGGGTCTGAAGGTCGCGGTAGCCACCCTCCAGTTCCACGCGGAAGCTCGGCGCGACCTGATAGCCGATGCGGCCGAAGGCGGACCAACCCCCGTTGTGGACCTCGCCCAGCTTCCAACCGAACGGGCTGCCCGTAGCGTCGTCGTTGGACGAGTGGGTGCTGATGCTGTTGTTATAGAGCTGGTGCCAGCCGCCATCGATGCCGACGTAGAAGCCGTTCGGCGCGGGCGGTGACACGACGTCCATGTTCAGGAAATCGAACCCTGCGGCCTGAGCCCCCGAGCCGGCTGCGAGGACCGCAGCTAGGGCGGCTCCCCCCAAAAGTGCTGTCTTCATATGTAGAGCCCTCTTCTGCCCTTAGCGACGGTCGAGACCCTCGACCTGAACGAACGTATAGCAAGGTTTTGGTGACGACACAGTGTCGCAGCCGCCACACCGGCAAGCTTTCACACAGGAAATACAAGCGATCCGATTAACGAAAGCTTGGATCACACGAACATCGCCGGTCACGCCATAGGGTTGCCCCTGATCGCGCAATCCGGCGCCGCCGCGGCGCCTGTCCCGTCTCCTCGGTCCGAAGGTTTCCCTCGCCCCATCCCTACGCCGACAGGAATGCTGCGTCTGCCCTGCCGTTCCCGACCGGAGCAGCTCTTCTGTGCACTGCGGCATTTTGGCGACAACGAGGCCGGACGCAAGGTCAAAGTTCTCGCACCTCGCCTGGCGGTCGCGCCCTGGCGTTCAGCCACAGCACCCCGGCGAGATCGGACACGGAGGCGCGCAGCCGACCAAGATTGGAGTACTTGGAGCGACCTGTGGTGCGCGCCCGGTGGCCGACGTCCTCGAACAGGACCTCGAAACCCTCACGGAGCATCAGGGCGGGCAGGAAGCGGTGCATGTGATCGAAGTAGGGCAGGCGCAGATAGGCCTCACGGCGCATGGCCTTGAGGCCGCAGCCAGTATCGTCGGCGCCGTCACGCAGAAGCCGTCGTCGCAGCCCGTTGGCGGCCCGTGACCCCCAGCGTTTTGCCGCGCTGTCCTGACGCTTCGCGCGGCGTCCGCTCACCATGCCGAGCTCGGGTCCTCCGGCGGACAGGCGCGCGGCGAGGCGGGGGCCGTCGGCGGGATCGTTCTGGCCGTCCCCGTCCAGAGTGACGACGATGGCGCCGCGCGCAGCGAGCACGCCGGTGCGGATCGCCCGACTCTGGCCCGCATTGGCCCCATGGCGCAGCACCCGCAGCTGGGGCAGCTCGCCGCGCAGAGCCTGGAGCCGCGCGGAGGTCTCGTCACGGCTGGCGTCGTCCACGAACACGATCTCGTGGGGGTAGGCGGCGAAAGCCGAGGCCACCTCGCGCGCCAAGCCGGCGCAGGCGCCCTGCTCGTCGAACATGGGCGCCACGATCGAGATCTCGACGGAAGGCGGCGCGGGGGTGTCGCGGGTGGGGTTCACGCCCGCTCATAGCGGCTTTCCCGCGGCGAGGTGAAGGCGGAGCGATCGCCCCCGTGCTCAAGGCGCACGAGCTCCGTGGCTCCGCCCGTCAGCGACGCCGTCTAAGACGGAGCAGCGGCCGCAGCACCGACACCAGCATGATCAGGGGCGCAAGAGCGTAGGCCAGCAGCAGCCGGCGCGGGTTGTCGGCTCGCTTGCGGAAGTAGCGCACAAGGCCCAGGCCCTTGAAGAACTCCACCTTCAGGGGCGAGGTGTGGCTGGTGGAGCCGACATGCACCACCCGGGCCATTGGGGCGAACAGCACCCGCCCGCCGCTCCGGCGCATGCGCCAGCAAAGGTCCACGTCCTCGACGTGCAGGAAATAGCCTTCGTCCAGCCCTCCGAGCCCGGCATAGTCGTCGTGGGTGATGGCGAAGCAGGCCCCGGAGATGGTGGGGACGGCGAGCAGCTGGCCTGGCTCCGGATCGTGCTCGTGGTGGATTTCGAATCGCTCCAGCCCCCGGGCAGCCTGGGACAGGCGGGTGAGGCTGATCAGCGCCGTGACCGGCGTCACCTCGCCCCGGCGGGCGCCCCGCTGCTCGGCGCCGTCGACATTCAGGATCCGGGCCCCCACCAGCCGTGGGGCCGGCGTCGCGTCCACCGCCTCCACCAGGGCGGCGATGCAGCCGGGCTGCAGGAAGGCGTCTGGATTGAGCACGACCAGGATGCGCCCGTGCGCCGCCTCGCCGCCCATGTTGCAGCCCCGCGCGAAGCCGACATTGCCGTGGCCGCGGAAGATGCGCATGCGGCGATCGGCGCCGGCGGCGGCGTCCTGGATCGCCTCTTCCTCGCCGGTCGAGCCGTTGTCGATGAGGATGAACTCGTCCACCAGCGGCTCGGCCAGCACCTTGGCGATGCTGTGCTCCAGCGCCTCGCCGGTGCGGTACACCACCATGACCACGGTGACGTCCGCCTGCAGGGAGGTGGGCACCACGCGCGCCTTGGTGATCAGGCCTCCGTTCAAAGGGCGGACATAGGTGTTCACGCGTCCTCCAGCACCGGCTGCGGCTGAGGCGCGGAGGCCTCCGAATCGCCAGCCAGGTCCGGAGGCAGAGCCTCTTCGCCCAGCTGGGCGGCCGCAACGTCCAAGGACAAGATCGTCTGGCGGTCCGATCCGAAGCGGCGGAGCGCCAGCTGTCCGGTCTCGGCCTCCTTGCGACCGACCACCGCGATGACGGGGACCTTGGACAGGCTGTGCTCGCGAACCTTGTAGTTGATCTTCTCGTTACGCGTGTCGGTCTCAACCCGCAACCCGGCGGTGCGCAGGCGTCTGGCCGCCGCGTGCGCGTAGTCGTTGGCGTCGGACGTGATGGTGGCCACCACCACCTGCACCGGCGCCAGCCATAGCGGGAAGGCGCCGGCGTAGTTCTCGATCAGGATGCCTATGAAGCGCTCGAAGGAGCCCAGGATCGCCCGGTGCAGCATTACCGGCCGCTGCTTGGAGCCGTCCTCGGCTACATATTCCGCGTCCAGCCGCTCGGGAAGATTGTAGTCCAGCTGCAGCGTGCCGCAGGTCCAGGTCCGCCCGATGGCGTCCTTGACGATGAAGTCGAGCTTCGGCGCGTAGAAGGCCCCGTCGCCCTCGGCGATCACGGGCTCGACCCCGGCCTTGCGCGAGGCGGAGAGGAGCACGCCCTCCGCCTTGTCCCAGAAGGCGTCCGTGCCCACGCGCTCTGTCGGCCGTGTGGCGAGGGCCACATGGTGGGTGTGCAGGCCAAGGTCGCCGTGGATCAGGCGGGTGAGGCGGATGAAGCGCTCCGTCTCTTCTTCAATCTGGTCCTCACGGCAGAAGATATGGGCGTCGTCCTGGGTGAAGCCGCGCACCCGCATCAAGCCGTGCAGCGAGCCCGACGGCTCGTAGCGGTGGCAGGCGCCGAACTCGGCCATGCGCAACGGCAGGTCGCGATAGGACTTCTGGCCCATTTTGAAGATCTGCACGTGGCCCGGACAGTTCATGGGCTTGAGCGAGAGGACCTCGCCCTCCTCCGTCTCGCAGACGAACATGTTGGGGCGGTACTTCTCCCAATGGCCGGACTTCTCCCAGAAGGAGCGGTCCAGCACCTGGGGCGTCTTCACTTCGCCATAGCCGGCCGCGTCAAGCCGGCGGCGCATATAGGCCTCGAGCGTGCGGTAAAGCGTCCAGCCCTTGGGGTGCCAGAAGACCATGCCCCGCCCTTCCTCCTGGAAGTGGAACAGGTCCATGGCGCGACCGATCCTGCGGTGGTCGCGGCGTTCCGCCTCCTCGATGCGGTGCAGGTAGGCTTCCAGGTCGGCCTCGCTGGCCCAGGCGGTGCCGTAGATGCGCTGGAGCTGGGCGTTGCGATGGTCGCCGCGCCAGTAGGCGCCCGCCAGCTTGGTCAGCTTGAACGCCTTGCCCACGAAACGCGTCGACGGCAGGTGCGGCCCGCGGCAGAGGTCCTGCCAGTCGCCCTGGTGGTAGACGGTGATGGTCTCGCCGGGCGGGAGGTCGGCGATGATCTCCGCCTTGTAGGCCTCGCCCATGGCTTCGAACCGGGCGGAGGCGGCCTCGCGGCTCAACACCTCGCGGGTGATCTTCTCGTCGCGGTCCACGATCTCGCGCATCCTGGCTTCGATCCTGGGCAGGTCGTCCAGGCTGAAGGGCTCATCGCGGGCGAAATCATAGTAAAAGCCGTCCTCGATGGAGGGGCCGATCGTCACCTGCGTGCCGGGGAACAGCTCCTGCACGGCCTCGGCCATGACATGGCTGGCGTCGTGGCGGAGGGTTTCCAGCAAGGCGGGATCGTCTCGCGTTAGGATTTCCAGCCTTCCGCTGCGCTCCAGCGGGCGATCAAGATCGAGCATGACGCCGTCGAGCCGTACCACGGCGGCCTTCTTGGCCAGGGACTTGGAGAGGCCCTCAGCGATGGTCCGGCCGGTCACACCTTCGGCGAAGTCTCGAACGGCGCCATCGGGGAACTGCAGCTGGATCATGCTTCACACTTCAGGGCCGCACGGTCGCCCGGCGGCGGATCATAGCCGGAGTCGCCGAACGGCCGGCAGCGGCAAACCCGCCTGACCGCCAGTACCCCGCCCTGGACAGGCCCGTGGCTGACCAGCACCGCAGCCACATACTCTGAACAGGACGGCAGAAAGCGGCAACTGCGTGGCAGCCAGGGCGAAATCACGCCCTTGTAGAGCCCGAACAGGCCTCGGACCAGCCGACGGTAAGCATCAGCCACACAGACGCCCTCGTGCTACTTCGGTGGGGTCCGCGCAGCCTGGGCGACGCGAAAGGCGCGAGCAGGGGTAACATGGGTACAGCGGACGGGGCCACCCCAGGCTCAGGGTTGCATTCCGGCCAGCAAGACGGTGACGGCCTCCGACAGGCCCTGGGCGGCATAGGAGAGAGATCGCGCTTGTACACCCTTCAATGTAGATTGCAGCCGCTCGACCAGGTTCGGCGATCCAGACGCTCCCCTCCCAGCGACCCAAGCGCGACTTGATATCGAA
>NZ_CAHJWH010000189.1 GCF_903642205.1 Caulobacter sp. S45
CGCCCGCCCGCCCGCCACGCCGCCCGAGAAGGACGAGCCCAGGCTGAAGCCGGTTGGTGTCCCTGTCCCCTGCAACTGCGCGGTGGTCAAGCCCGTGGCGCCGCCTCCGTCACTGGTCTGTCCCGTTGTCTGGATGTCGTAGTAACCGTCGGCAAGCGTGCCGCCGAAGTTCCCCCCCACCAAGCCGCCGTTGCTCCCACTAACCGCGCCGGTGGCGTAGGCCTGGGCGATGGCGCCGGTATTTGCCCCCACGAGGCCACCAACGTCGCCTCCGCCGCTGACCGCGCCAGTGGCGTAAGCCTGGGTGATAGTGCCGGCGTTTTCCCCCGCTAGGCCGCCTACGTTGCCCTGCCCACTGACCGCGCCAGTGGCGTAGGCCTGAGTTATTGCACCGCCGTTCAACCCCACAAGGCCGCCGACCTGATTGGTCCCGCTCACCGCGCCAGTGGCATAGGTCTGAACGATCGTGCCGTAATTGCCCCCCGCGAGGGCGCCAACATCGTATTTTCCGATGACCGTCCCATTCAGCAGGCCCAAGTCACGCACGGCGCCGAACAAGGTCCCGATCAGCCCGACGCTATCCGCGCCAGAAGCGCTTACGGTCAGGCCGGTGAGCGTGTGGCCCAGGCCTTCCAGAATGCCGGAAAAGGTTGTGCCCCCAACCGAAGCGATAGGCGCTTGGGTGTAGGTTGTTCCTGCCAGGACAAGGGATGAGGCCAGTGCGTAATCGCCAGCCAAGCCTGCACCGTATTGCACCGCACCCGTGCCGTTGTTAGCCGCGTCGATCCCGTTCAGCTCCGCCAGAGTATAGACCAGCGTGTACGCCGTTCCGTTCACCGTGAGACTCTGGCCCGTCACAGGCGCCGTCGCCGCCGAGCCGTCGGCGTTGGCGAAGGTTGGGGCCGAGCCCTGCGCGAAGCTGAGATTGGTGGGCGAAGAGGCGTCGTAGGCCAGGGTCACGGGGGCCGAGCCGTCCACGCTGATGGGCGCATCCACCGCCAGCGCGCCGCCAGACAGCAGCGACAGGGCGCCGCCCGAGCCGAGGGTGATGGGCGCGCCGACCGTCAGCGGATCGCCGGATCCGGTGGCGACCGAGAAGCCGCCGCTGGTGCTCACCGCCTGGTCGATCGTGAAGCTGGAGCCCAGGGCGTCGTAGCCGATACCCGTGGTCCCGTTCACCACGGCCGCCGCCCCGCCGTCCGCCCCGGCCGCAGCGATCGCCGTGGCGAGGGTGGGCGAGGTGGAGAGCAGGGTCTGGGCCGTCTGGATCGTCAGGGTGGAGGGATAGAGGTTCAGCCCCGCCTGAGCGCCCGCCCCGGTGCTGAGCGCCAAGGTGGCGCTGTCGGTGGCGCCGGTGGCGGTGACCGCGGGGGTCGAGGCCAGCACGGCCTCGCCGCTGGCCAGGGTCCCGGCCGGGACCGCCACGTAGTAGTAGCCGTTCGCCCCGGTGCTCGCCTGGCCGATCTGCGCCCCGCCCCCGTCCAGCGACACCGTCACCGCGCCGGCGCTGGTGGACGCCAGCGGCGCGGTCCCGGCGGCGTCGCTATAGGCCACCCCTGACACCGCCTGCACCCCGTTGGGGAAGAAGTTCGCCAGGTAGGGATAGAGCCCCCCGATCCCGCCCGCGAAGGCGGAGCCCAGGCCCGAGGCCGAGCCCGACTGGAACTGCGCCGTGGTCAGGCCCGTCGGCGTCCCGCCGCCAGGCTGCTGGAAACCCACGCCGCTGCTCTGCCCGGTGGTCTGGGTGTCGAAATAGCTGGTGGTGATCGTGCCATCGTTCTCCCCGACGAGGCCGCCGCTCGAGCCGCCGACCGCGCCGGTGGCGTAGCTTTGGGTGATCGAACCGCCGTTTTCCCCGACCAGGCCACCTATTTCACCCTCTGATCCAACTACCGGACCGCTGGCGTAAGATGCAACAATCGTGGCTCCATTCTGCCCTACCAGGCCACCCGCTGTGTTGGTCCCACTAACCGCTACGTTTGCATAAGATTGGGCAATCGTGCCGGTATTGTCTGCGACCAGTCCGCCATCAAAGTTCTCCGTCCCGCCAACAACGCCGGTGACGTACGACTGACTGATCGTGCCTTCGTTAAAACCGGCAAGGCCGCCGACCACTTGGCTGCCGCTGATGTCGACGCCGAGCAGACCAAGGTCCCGCACCGTTGCGCTACGGGTCAGATTGCCGACCAGGCCGACTTCGTAGCCGCCGCTGTCATTGATGGTCAGCCCGGTGATCGTGTGGCCCAATCCCTCCAGCGTGCCGGAGAACGTGTCGATCACCGAACTCGTATAGGTCGTCGCTGGGGTGAGGCTGACCGCCAGGGCGTCGTCGCCGCTGGTGTTGTTCAGCGCGGCGAGCTCCGCCATGGAGTAGACCAGGGCGTAGCCCGTCCCGTTGATGCTCAGCGCCTGACCCGAGTCCTCCGTCCCCGTGAAGCTCACCGCCGCACCCTGCGCGAACGAGAGCAGCGGCTGGGTGGACGATCCCACTGCGACCATGCCCGTGTTCAGCGCCAGCTGGCCCGCCCCGCCGATGGTGATGGGCGCGTTCACAGCGATGGCGTTGGCGGCGGTGAGCGTCAGCGACGCGCCGCTCGACCAGGCGACGGGCGCCGCCACGGTGATGTTCCCGGCGTCGGAGCCTGCGCCGCCCGCAGCGCCGGTGGAGATCACCACGCTGTTATCGGCAAGCGCGTTGTCGAGCGTGGTGGTGTTGACGTTGGTGGTCTGGGTCGGCGCGGAGCCAGGCGACCCGGCCGTGTCGGGCGCCGTGGAGATGGTCACGTCGTAAGGGTCGAGCAGCCAGGTCCCGCCATGGCTGTCGATGTCCACCTTGGGCGCGAGGGCCACCACGCCGGCGGAGGTCTCGATGGCGCCAGGCGTCCCGCGTGGCCCTTGCGCTTCGAGCGTCCCGTCCACCTGGGCCGTCCCGCCCTCGGCGGTCAGCCAGATCTTGCCGCCGCCGCTCTTCACGCCGGTGGCGCGGATCACGCCCGAGGTGTCGCCGGCGAGCGCATAGACGTTGCCGCCCTCCGCCCGCAGCTCCGCCGCCGCCGCCTGGATCACCCCTACGTTGGTGGCGCTGGTCCCCGCGCCGCCCAGCAGCACCGAGAACCGCCCCTCGTCCAGGGAGGCGTCGCGCAGCATCACCACGCTGTGACCTGCGATCAGCCCCGCCGAGCCGTTCGCCGCGCTGATCGCCCCGTCGTTCTCCACCACCGCCCCGATCAGCGCCACGTCGCCGCCGAGCGCCCCCACTTTGCCGAGGTTGATCACGCTGGCGGCCGAGGGCCCGCTGAAGCCCAGCGCGCCTCCGGACAGGAAGTCGGCGTCGGAGACGTCCAGGGTGGAGGCCACGAAGGTCCCGCCGACGTTCACCACCCCGGTCTTGCCGATGATCACGCCGTTGGGATTGATGACGTAGACCGAGCCCGTGGCGCCCAGCAGGCCGTCGATGGCGGAGACCGAGCCGCCGGTGACCCGGTTCAGCGTGGCGCCCTTGCCGTTGTCGAACTGGACCTTGCCGCCTTGCCCGATGGAGAAGCCGCTCCAGTTGATGATCGCCTTGTTCGAGGACTGGGTGATGGTCAGGCCCCCAGCTCCAGCCGCCCCGATGGCCGCGGTCCCGGACACCACCTTTCCCCCTGTCGGCAGGACAGGCGCCGCCCGGGCCAGGGCCGGCGCGGACAGGCCGAGAAGAGACGTCGCCAGCAGCATGCGCTTCAGGCGGGCGGAAGCCGGGGTGGGCGTCATCTGGGCGATCCTGGCGCATGCCCCCCGCGGGCGCGTCGCTCGCCGGGGTACTATAGCCCCTCTAACAGAGGCACGATTTCGACGTAAGACCGCGGCCGTCTCAGCACCCTACACATTCGTCTCAGGTGTTTGTGGCCCGGCCTCAATCTTGCGGCTTCAGCGTACGCTTGTTCCAGCCTTTGCCAAGTTGTTCTCGGGCCTCGTGCCGACCGTCCTTCGAGTTGCGCAATGTGTAGGGGCTTATCCCGAACTTGGCGGAGAAGGCCTTTACAAAGCCGGCTTTGGACTTGAACCCCAAGTCCTTGTGAATACTTCCGATCAAGGGCGGCGTGTCCGAGACCAAAAGCAGAGACGCGCGCTCCAGGCGACGATCACGGATCAGGCCCCGAACACCTCCGTATGGTTGCAGCGCGCGATAGAGCGTCGCCCGTGAGACGTTCAGTTGCGCGGCCAGCCAGGCCGGCGACAAATCGTCCTCCTGCAAGTGGTTGTCGACCAAGGTTTCGACGGCCGTCTTCAACGGTATGGCCGGCAGGTCCACGACGGACAGCTCCATCAGAACCCCGCCCAGCAGCGCCAAGACCGCCTCCAGCAAAGCGTTGGCATGCGACGCCCGCAACCGCATGACGCCTGTGCCCAGCTCATGCGCCAGGGCGCTGATCGCCGACGCCAGGGGATGGCTCGCCGGCACGAGGCAGCCGTTCAAGCGGCGGCGTTGGGCCTCCGGCGGCAGGGCGGCGCGGGCGACGATCAGGCAGGTCACGGTCTGGTCCCGCTCGATCAGCTTCGAGGCCTCCGCCAGGTCCACGACCAGCACCTCGCCGGCCGTCGCTGCGGGGTTGAGGCTCGGCTCAATCCTCACGAAGCCTCGCTCCACGAAGAGGATGTACAGCTGGTCCGCCCCACTCGCCTCCACCCGCGCCTGATCCCGGGTGAGCACGAACTCGCCGCAGGCCTCCGAGCGCGTGATGACGCCGTTCTGCAGCACCATGGCGCGGGTGAGAAGGTCGAAGCCCGGCCGCTCAGCGACCTCGGCGTCCAGGTGAAAGGCGAACGAAAGCGAACTCGCCACCCGCTCGACAAACGCAGCGGCGCTCTCATCAGCGCCTCGGGCGTGCACGACCCGCAGGACCGGATCCTCTTCCGCTGCTAGGGTCGTGACCTTAGTCATCTCGTCAGCACTCGTTCAATCCGGGCTCTGTCCCAAGCAGCTTGCTGGCACGCAAGGCTCCGCAACTCGGACAGCAGACGCCAGCCTTCCTAAATAGACTCAGCCCATTTCGCTGAAGCACGTCGAGATCGGCTGAATGGCCGCTTAGCCCATCTAATTATTAGACTCGGACTGGGTGACCACGGCGCTGACAGGCCGTGGCGGTTTGGCGGAGGGCTCAGGGGTGATCGACGACGC
>NZ_CAHJWH010000190.1 GCF_903642205.1 Caulobacter sp. S45
GTCGGGCTTTCACGACCTGCACCGCCAGCCGGGTTTCACCGAGCCGCTATATCCCGGCGCGGCCGAGCTGCTGGACCGGCTGAAGGGTGAGGGCTGGCGCATCGCCATGGCGACGGGCAAGTCGCGCCGCGGCGTGGACATGATCATGGCCATGCACGCCTGGGCCGACCTGTTCGACAGCACCCACTGCGCCGACGACGGCCCCGGCAAGCCCCATCCCGCCATGTTGCTGGACGCCATGCGCGCCCTGGATGCGGAGCCCGCCTGCACGGTCATGGTGGGCGACACGTCCCACGACATCGGCATGGCGAAGGCGGCCGGGGTTCGCGCGGTCGGCGTCACCTGGGGCTTCCACACGCGCGCCGAGATCGAGGCATCCGGTGCGGATGCCGTGCTCGATACGTTCGAGGCGCTGGCCGACGAGCTGGCGCGCTTCGCGGAACACCGGGTCTGAGCCCCACCTACGGGGAGGCGATCAGCGCCGCTGGAATTCCGGACTCATCAGCAGCAAGGTCAGCGCTTCCGGACGGCTCTCGGCGCGGCGGATGGCGGCGGCGGTGTCGGCGGACAGGCGCACCCCCAGCGCGGCCTCGGCGACCTGCACAGGGTCGGCCGGCGCATGGCCGCCGGCGAAGCTCCGCGCCCAGCCGATCCGCCGGACCACCGCGTCCGGAGCCGCCCAGTCGGCGGCGACGTCCGGCCATCCATTGGGCTGGGGCGCGAAGAAGGGCCGCTGGCCCAGGCTCCCCAAGGGACCGAACACCTCCTTGCGCGCGTCCGCCGGAACGAAGCCGACCGCTCGGTACGAGGAGATCAGGAGCTCGTAGGGCGTCTTCAGCTTGAGGGCGTCCGGCGTCCAGCTCTCCGGCGCAGCGACCAGCGCCTCGGCCAGGACGGCGAGGTCGCCATTGCTGCTCCGGTAGGCGCGGTCCAGCCGTGCCACGAGGCCAGTCGGCGGATCGTCGGCGACGAAGTGGGTGGCGATCTTGCGCGCCAGATGGCGGCTGGTGTGCGGGCTGGCGGCGAAATCGGCGAGGATCATGCGGGCCTGGGCCTCCTCGCCTGGAGCGTAGTTCGCGCCGAACACCCTTCGTCCGCCCGATTCGTGCACCTGGGGCTTGTAGAGGAACAGGCCTTGCTGCTCCACGGACCCGCCCCCGCCGCCCATGGACCAGCCGGTGAGCGCGCGGGCGAACTCGGTGACGTCCGCCTGGCTGTAGCCGGCGTCCGCGCCCAGGGCGTGCAGCTCCATGATCTCGCGGCCGAGGTTCTCGTTCAGCCCGGCGCTGGGATGTTTCAGGCCCGAGGGGCTGTTGGGGCCAACCGAGTTCTGCTGGTCCAGATACATCAGCATGGCCGGATGGCGGGAGGAGGCGACCAGCAGGTCCTCGAACCGGCCGAATACGTGCGGGCGGACCGCCTCGCGCTCGAAGGCGGCCGCGGTGGCGTTCAGCTCCTCGCCCTTGGCGGTGGAGACGGTGAAGTGGTTGCCCCAGAACAGCGCCCAACGTTCGCGGAACGGCGCTGAAGTCGTAGCCCCCAACCGGGCGCGGGCGAGCACCTCCCCGTCGATGGCGTCGATCAGCGGCTGGCGGGCGTCCTTGCGGGCGTCCTGATCGGCGCCTGCAGCCTTTTCCGCGGCGTGCGAGGCCAGGAAGGCCTGGTAGTCTTCCTGCGCGCTCGGCAGCGGCTGGCCGCTGGCGGCGTGGGGCAGGTCGGCGCCCACCGGCGTGATCTGGGCGCTCAGCCAGCCTCGCGGGTCCGAGCGGGCCAGCTCCAGCTCGCCCGGCCGGGCGCCCAGGCCCAAGCGGGTGACCGCGACGGCGGCGTCCTGCGCTGGATTGGAACGCAAGCTCATGGGCGCCCATCGCGTTCGGTCCATCGGACCTCTACATGGCGTGTCTGAGCCCTGGCGGCTGACGGGAGCATGAATGCGGCCATCGTCATCCTCATCCGAGCGCCGGCCCAGGCGCTTCTACAAGCAGGTGGAGGTCGCGCCAGAGGGCGGCGGCTTCACCCTGCTCCTGGACGGTCGAGGCGCCAAGACGCCGGGCGGCGCGGCTCTCAGATTGCCCGCGCTAGGTCTGGCGGAGCTCGTGGCGGCCGAATGGGACGCGCAGTCGGAGCAGATCGACCTGTCCGCCATGCCCGCCAACCGGCTCGCCTCCACCGTCATCGACCGGACGGCCGCCGCAGGCGCCGCAGTCGCGGCGGAGGTGGCCCGCTACGCCGGTTCCGATGTGCTCTGCTACTTCGCCGAGGCGCCCGCCTCGCTGGTGGAGGCGCAGGTCGCCAGGTGGGGACCGCTGTTGGACTGGGCCCGCGACTCGCTCGGCGTCGAGCTCCATCGGGTGGCGGGCGTGGCGCCAAGGCCCCAGCCGCGTGAGGCGCTGGGGCGGGTCGAGGCCCTGGTGGCAGGCCTTGAGCCCTTCACCCAGGCGGGCGTGGCCTTCGTCACGCCGCTGTTCGGGTCTGCGATCCTGGCGCTGGCCCTGCATCATGGACAGCTCCACGCCGACGCGGCCTTCGACCTGTCGCGCCTCGAGCAGGCCTACCAGGAGGAGCGCTGGGGCGTGGACGCCGAGGCGGCCGAGCGAACCACACGCCAACGCGAGGAGGCGCGGATGGTTGGCCGCTGGTTCGAGGCGCTAGCCGGGAGGGCGGACGACAGCGTCGTCTAAACCGCATCTTCACGGCCCTGGTCCATAGAGCGGGCTGCGCGGCGGGTGGCCGTAAGTCTGGGGACGGGCATGGCCAAGACGGTGCTGATCGTGGATGACGACCCGACCCAGCGGCGCCTGATCGGTGCGGTGCTGGAGCGGGAAGGCTTCTCGGTCGCTCAGGCGGACGGCGGAGAGGCGGCGCTCGACCGCGTCGCCACCGGACTCAAGCCCGACGTGGTGATCCTCGATCTCGTCATGCCCCATACGCCCGGCCTCGAGGTGCTGAAGAGCCTGCGCGCCCAGGGCTTCGGCGCGCCGGTGATCGTGCTGACCGCCACCGGTGGGGTGGACACGGTGGTGCAGGCGATGCAGGCCGGCGCCCAGGACTTCTTCATCAAGCCGGCGAGCCCGGAGCGGATCATAGTCTCCATCCGCAACGTGCTGCAGATGGGCCAGCTCACCGCCGAGGTGGACCGCCTGTCCAAGCGCGCGGTCGGCCGCACCAACTTCGACCACCTGGTGGGTTCGTCCCCCGCCATGGCCCGGGTCAAGGCGCTGGGCCGCCGGGCCGCCAAGTCCTCCATCCCGGTGCTGATCCTGGGCGAGAGCGGGGTCGGCAAGGAGCTGATCGCCCGTGCGGTGCACGGCGAGAGCGAGCGGGCCGGCAAGCCCTTCGTGGCGGTGAACTGCGGCGCGATCCCGGAGAACCTGGTCGAGTCCATCCTGTTCGGCCACGAGAAGGGCAGCTTCACCGGGGCCCACGAGAAGCACTCCGGCAAGTTCCTGGAGGCCAGCGGCGGCACCCTGTTCCTGGACGAGGTGGGCGAACTGCCTCTGGACATGCAGGTCAAGCTGCTCCGCGCCCTGCAGGAGGGCGAGATCGACCCGATCGGCTCCAAGCGCCCACTGAAGGTCGATGTGCGCATCGTGTCGGCCACCAATCGCGACCTGGCCAGTCAGGTCGCCGCCGGGCGTTTCCGCGAGGATCTGTTCTACCGGCTCAACGTCTATCCCATCGAGGCGCCGGCGCTGCGGGAGCGCCGCGAGGACGTTCCGGCCCTGGTGGAAGCCTTCGTGCGCCGCTTCAACATCGAGGAGGGCAAGCGGGTGGCCGGGGCGTCGCCGGCGACGCTCGCCATGCTCACCGCCTTCGACTGGCCCGGCAACGTCCGCCAGCTGGAGAACGCGGTCTACCGCGCCATCGTGCTGAGCGACGACCCCCACCTGCAGCCGCACGACTTCCCGTCGATTTCCGGCCTGTCCAGCCCGTCGCCGGTCGCCGAGACGCCCATCCTTGAAGGCTCGGCCGGCCTCGCCCAGGCGGAGGCGCCTGCCGGACCTGTCAACGTGCTCGACGAGAAGGGCCATGTGCGATCGCTTGAGGAGGTCGAGCGCGACCTGATTCAGCTCGCCATCGAGATCTACGCCGGCCACATGACCGAGGTGGCGCGCCGTCTCGGCATCGGCCGCTCCACCCTCTACCGCAAGGTGCGTGAGCAGGGGCTGGAAGGGGGGCTGACGGAAGCGGGATAGGGCTTCTCCTCTTTCCGGGAGAGACGCCCCTACCTTACAGATTTTCGGGATTGGCGTGGCTAGTCGCGACACGCGGTCGCAGCTACATGGGTTGCCTGCGCAGCCGGATGGGCGCGCAAGGGATCGAAGGTTCACCTGCCATGAAGTTCAATGTCATCGCCCTGGCCGGCGCCCTGCTGTCGCTCACCGCGGCCGCCGCCCAGGCCTCCCCCGCCACCGTCATTCCGGACACCTTCCATAAGGTCGCCAACGGGACCAAGCAGATCGTGAACGGCACCGGCAAGGCCGTCACCGACCAGTATCACCACGACGCCACCGCCGCGCGCCGCACCACCCGCGACATCCGCCACGGCCGCATTCTGCACCACCATCACCGCCGCCATCACCACCATCACCTGGTGAGCCGGACGACGCATACCCACACCGTCGAGCAGCACTAACGCCAGCTTGGCCGCCGGCCGGAACCGTCAAGCTTCCAACCGGCTTTAGCCGCCGGGACGGGCTGAGCTGAAGGATAGACAATGAGCAAGACGGCTCTCGGTTTGGCGGCCCTGATGGGCTTCAGCCTCGCCGCCCAGGCCCCGGCGCAGGCCCGAGAGGGCGGTGTGAAGATCGGCGACCTGACCTGCAGCGTCGCGGGAGGCTGGGGCAAGGTGATCGGCTCCTCGCGACGGGTCAACTGCACCTTCTCGCCGACCCACCGCTCGCCCGAGCGCTACACCGGCCACATCACCAAGATCGGCCTGGACCTCGGTTATCGGCGTTCAGGCACGATCGTGTGGGGTGTGTTCTCGCCCACCGACTATCTCGGGCACGGCGACCTGCGCGGCAGCTACGGCGGGGTGACGGCCAGCGCGACGCTAGGCGTGGGGATCGGCGGGAACGCCCTGATCGGCGGAAGCAAGGCGATCAATCCGCAACACCGTGGCACCCATGTCAGCCAGCAGCATCGC
>NZ_CAHJWH010000191.1 GCF_903642205.1 Caulobacter sp. S45
GGCGGCGCCTTGGCGGCGAGGGCCGGCAGCTCGTACAGATCCAGGTCCACGGCCTCCGCCAGGGCCAGGGCGTCCGCCCCGTAGCGCTCCCAAAGTCCGGCCCGGGGGGGCGGACGCGTCGCGCCGCGGTCAGGCCGCCAGAACGGCAGCTTCATGAGGAACGTCCTTGACCAGGGCGATACCGCCGGCGGGGCCGATGGTGAGGAAGGGGTGCAGGTAGCGGCGCGCGGTCCCGATCATGCCTTCCGCCGGGGCGGGATAGGCAGCCTGGAGCGCCAGGATGGCGCGGGCGTTTGGGTCCACCACGCCCCGGCCACCCTCACGCTCGGCGACCAGGACCTGGCAGACGTGATGGAACACGCCCCGCCAGTCGCCCCGCGGCGCCTCGGCCAAGGCACGGTGAGCCTCATGGGTGCGAAGCGCTAGCAGGTAGGGGCTGGCCAGCTCCACGTTGCGGTGCCAGAGCGCTCCGCCAAACACGTTCCACTGGCGCAGCACCTCGCCTCGGAAGAGCGGGTGGGCGACTGCGGCGGAGTCCAGAACGCAGCCGGCTTCCACGACGTGCTGATCGTTCTCCACCGTCACGCCGGAGGCGAAGGCGATCGGCTCCAGCGCCATCCAGCCGGCGAGCTGGGTCAGCGCGCCGGGAGTACAGACCAGCATCCCGCCGTCAAGGACCACGGTGACGGGCTCCTGGGCTGCGGCGAGTACCCCGCGGCAGGCCTCCACCGGATCGTCGGCGAGGATGGGGATCAGCCTGCACCAGCCGGGAAGCGGGCCGTGGCGCTGGCGCCAGGCGGAGGAGAAGCGCCAGCAATCGGCGGGCGCCAGCAGCACGTCCACGCCGGTGAAGCTCTTCCGTTCGCGGGCCAGGTGGCCGATCAGCGTCTCGAGCGTTGTGAGGTCTGGACCGCCCAGGATCACGACCCGCACAGGCGCTGGGTCGAGCCAGCGGAGCTGGAAGCCCGTGTCCGCATTGGCCTCGAACCAACCCGGCAGGTTGGTCCGTTCGGCGTGACGCTCCAGGGTCCTCAACTGCGCCTGCAGGGCGTAGGGCTTGGCATCCAGCCCCGAGGCGGTGGAAGCCTGGTGCACCCGCCAGCTGTAGCCGACGCCGGGAACCCGCAGCACGCAAGCGGCCTGTTCGGTCGCGCGTAGGAACAGGTCCCAGTCCTGCGCCCCGTCCACACCCATCGCCCAGCCGCCGATCGCAGACATCAGGTCGGCCCGGATCAGGTTCAGGTGGGTCAGGTAGTTGACCGAGTAGAGCATCTCGGGGCTCCACTCCGGCTTGAACAGGGGCTGGTAGTGACGATCTCCGGCCTCCGAGAGGATCTCCTTGTCGGTGTAGAGGAAGTCCGCCTGCGGCTCGGCGGCGATCGCCGCCGCCATGCGCGACAGGGCCAGCGGCGGCAGCTCGTCGTCGTGGTCCAGCAGGGCGATGTAGTCGCCCCGCGCCAGCTTCAACGCCGCGTTGGAGTTGCCGGCGATGCCGTAGTTGGCCTCCAGCACCTCAAGGCGGATGCGGGGGTCCTTCTTCGCATAGCGCTGCAGGAGCGCCAGCGCGGCCTCGCCATCAGCGTCAGCAAAGCCGATGCACGCCTCCCAGTCTTGGTAGGTCTGGGCGCGAAGCGAGCGCAGCGTCGCCTCCAGGATGCGGGGCGCGATCCTGTAGACCGGCAGCACCACGCTGATCAGCGGGCCGCGGGTGATGGCGCGCAAGCCGGAGCGGCGGTCGAGCTCGGGCTCCACCCGCTTGCGCCACACCGTGTAGGGATCGGCCAGGGTCAGGATTTCTCCAAGGCTTGCAGGCGGTTCGGCGGCGAGGTCTTCCTCGGACAGCAGCCGCGTGCGCTCCGCCTCCAGCCAGGCGTCGGCCACCCCGCTGACCCATTGCGCCAGCCGCTCAAGCAGCGAGTGCGGGCGCACGTACTTCACCCGCAGCACCCGAAGCAGCTTGGCGACCTTCAGGCTGATGTCGCCCTCGTTCCACCAGCCGCCGCCCTGGCCGGTGCGGACCAAGGCCAGCGAGGCGCGCAGATCCTCGATCTCCTTGCGCTGGCGGCGCAGCAGCCGATCCATCTCCTGGATGCGCGGCTCCAGCGCCACGGGGGCGCGAAGCGTCCGATACGGGCTCGCCATGCGCCTGGCCGTCAGCTCAAGGCGCGGGCGGCGTCGGCGCATCCTTCAGGGTCGGCGGACCATCGGGGTTGGCCTGCCAAGTGTTGGTGAAGTCGAAGCCCGCATAGGCCGCCGAGCCGTCCTCCTGCAAGGTCGAGAGCGCGGTCGGCTGGCCCGAGGCTGTCGGCGCCTGGTAGGCCGTCTGGACCGCCTGGCCGCTCAGGGCCGGGAAGCCGTAGACGTAGCTCACCTCGCCCGCGTTCACACCGAGCACTCCGCCCACGGCGGCCCCTGTCGCCGTGACCTTGCCGGTCGTGTAGCTAGTATTCACCGAACCCCCGGCCTGGTTCGTGCCGACCAGGCCGCCGACCACGTTGGTCCCGCTGACCTGGCCCGTGGCGTAGGTGTTGGTGATCGTGCCGTAGTTCACCCCCACCAAGCCGCCGGCATAGTCGTTGCCGCTGACACTGGAGGCGCCGGTCACCGCCCCGGTCGCATAGGCGATGTTGATGGCGCCGTTCCGGTCGTTGTAGCCGACCAAGCCGCCCAGCATGGTGGAGCCCGAGATCGCCGCGGTGGAGATGTCCGCGCTCACCTGGCCGGACGCGTCGCCGCTCCCGATCAGACCCTGGTTCAGGCCCACCAGGCCCCCCACGATGTTCACGCCGCTCACGCTGGAGCTCAGCGCCAGGGAGCCCGAGACGCCGCCCTGGTTCACGCCCACCAGGCCGCCGGCGTAGTCGCCCGTGTCCGTCACCGCACCCGTGGCCGTGTCGGACTTCAGGCTCGCCACCGACTGCCAGCCGGCGAAGCCGCCGACGTACTCGCTGCCGCTCACCGTCGCGCCGCTGGCGGCCCCCCCGCTGATCGCGCCGCCGGTGGCGTTCCAGCCGGCGAAGCCGCCGGTGTAGGCCGCGCCCATCACAGCGCCCGTAGCTGTCCCGCCGGTCACCGTGCCGTAGTTCACCCCCACCAAGCCGCCGCCGTAGCTCCCGCTGGCGGTCACAGCGCCCGCGGCTAACCCGTCGGTGATGGTCGCGCCGGTGTCGTTCCAGCCCGCCAGGCCGCCCACCGCGTTGCGGCCCGAGACGGCGCCGGCTGCGCTCAGCGTCATGGAGGCCGCTCCGCCCAGCGCGCCCTGGTTGAGGCCCACCAGCCCGCCCACATCGTCGACGCCGGCGACCGTGCCGGTCGAGGCGGAGACGTTGCTGACCGCGCCCTTGTTGACGCCGACCAGGCCGCCCGCGTAGTCCCCCGCGCCTAGCACGGCCAAGCCGGCCGGCGTGCTGGCGCTCACCACGCCGCTGGCGGTGGAGTCGCTGATCGTTCCCGCTGTGTCGTTCCAGCCCACCAGGCCGCCGACGTACTCCGTGCCGCCGACCGAGCCTGTGGCCGCGCCTGAGACGGTCCCGTAGTTCAGCCCGACCAGGCCGCCGACATACTCCGCCCCCTGGACAGCGCCGGTGGCCTGGTCGTTGGAGATCATGCCGTAGTTCGAGCCGATCAGGCCGCCCACGTGGCTGCCGATCGAGGCGGTGACGGGGCCGCCGGCTTCGCTTCCGGTGATCGAACCGAAGTTGGCGCCCGCCAAGCCGCCGACGTCGTTCCCCGCCGAGGACGTCACGGTCACAAACGTCGTCGACCCGACGATGCTGGAGCCAGCCTCGGCCACGCCCACCAGCCCGCCCGTGCCGCCGAGGCCCGTCACCGAACCCAAGTCGATGGTCACGTTGTTCAAACTCCCGGAGAGATCCCCCGCGAGGCCCCCCGTATAGCCGGTCCCCGTGACGTTGACGTTCGTGAGGACCAGGTTCTGAACCACGCCGCTGGCGCCGACCGCGCCGAACAGGCCCGCGCCCGTGGGCGTGTCCACCCTCAAGTCGTCGATCGCAAGGCTCAAACCGTCGAGGAGGCCGGTGAACGGGGCGGCGACCGACCCGATCGGGGTGAAGGTCCCGGACAGCTGGAGACCCGCGTTCAGCTGGTAGAGCCCGTCCAGCTCCGCGCCGACCCCCTGCAGCTGGGTGGGCGTGTCCACCAGCATGCGGATGGTCTGCACCCCGCCGCCGCTGATGTCTGCGCTGAAGGGGTTGCCGGCGCGGGTGGTGGCGGAGGACCCGCCATAGGTCCCGGGATTGTAGAGGATGGTCACCGGGCCGCCGGTGTCCACCGACGCGCCCGGGTCGAAGTTGACCGTTCCCGCTCCGGCCACGGCCGTGTCGGCGTTCAGCCGCACCGGACGGCCCCCCGTGGAGCTGATCGCGCCGGACACGTCGATGTCGCGGCCGGCGAGCAGGGTGACCGGACCCAAGGCTGAGACGCTGGAGCCCGGCGCCAGCGTCATCGTGCCGGTGGTGCTCAAGCTGGCCGCCGAGCCGCCGTCCACCTGGGCCGCCACCGTGAGGTCGACGAGGTCCGACAGCTCAAGGCCCTCGCCTGCGGTGAAGCTCCCCAGGGTGGCGATCTGGCCCTGCGTGAAGCTGGCCGCCTCCACCGCCGAGCCGGTGAGGGTCTGGGCCGTCACCGGGGCCGAGGCGACGATCGCGCCCGAAGAGGTCAGGCTCACCACCCCGCCGGCCGCCGACACCGCGCCTTCCAGGGTCACGTCGCCGTTGGTCGAGGCCAGCGCCACGTTCCCCGCGGTTGAGGTCACGGCGGCGGTGGTGGTCAGCGCGCCGCCGGCCACGATGGTGGCCGAGCCTGCGCCGCTGATCGCCTGGTCCACGGCGAAGCCGCCGTCAGCGGTGATGTCGAAGTCAGCTGCGGCGAGGCTGGCGGTGGCGGCCTGGTAGTCGGCCGGCCCGAAGGTCAGGTTCAGCTCGCCCAGCAGGCCAGTGTAGGTGGTCTGTGCGGTTGTGGCGGCCAGCACGCCCGCGGTGAGGGGCGCGCCGGCGATCACCGCGCCCGAGACGACCGGCGTGTCGGTGAAGGACAGGCCGCCCACCGTTGTCGCGTTCGGCAGGATCAGGGTCGTTCCGAGGGCTGAGCCCGCCGCCACCGTACCCGCCGCCACCGCCTGGTAGA
>NZ_CAHJWH010000192.1 GCF_903642205.1 Caulobacter sp. S45
CCCTCCACCAAGGGCTCCCATGAATCAGACATCACCCCGCGCCGAAATCCCCCCAGCCGTTCAAGCGATCACCGTGGCCCGAGGGTCGGCTTCAGTTGAACCGTCTCAGGCCGAGCCATTTTCGCAGCGCGATGAGCGACCATACGGCCTCCACCAGGCCGAAGGGCCAGGCGCCCTGCAGGAAGCCGTAGGACGACCCCAGCAGGCAGGCGGCCGCGAAGGCGAGGGTCCACCAGGAAGAACGGCCCTCCATGGCGTAGCAGACGAGCATGGCTGAAACGGCGAACAGGCCGTAGGCGGTGAGGGCGTTCATCCGGCCACAGCTGCTCCCTGTCTGGCCCGCCGGGAGGCTTGCAGGCATGTTGCAACGGGTGGGGCGGTGGGCTATCTCAGCCGCCTCCCGCAGCGGGCCCCTCCGGACATCCCGCTCAGGCCATCCTTGGGGGATGGTGTAATGGTAACACTGCGGTTTTTGGTACCGTCATTCTAGGTTCGAGTCCTAGTCCCCCAGCCATCGGTTCAGCGGGTTGCCGCTTTGGCGGTCGAATTGGGCTGCTTCCGAAGCAGCCCGCCGCGGTTGATTTTCATTGGAACCCAGCGTCCAAAGATTATGAGGGACGCCATCGCCGTCCCGGACATCCGATGAGCTGATGGCCAGCACGCCCTTGAGCCGCCGCACGCCGGCGACCTTCGACAGCACGCCCGACGATCCGGCGGGCGTCGGCGGGGCGCGCCCCTTCATCGTCATATCGGTGATGACGGCCACAGTGATGAACTCGCTGGACACCACCATCGCCAACGTGGCCCTGCCGCATATCCAGGGTAGCGTGTCGGCGTCGGCTGACCAGATCACCTGGGTACTGACCTCTTACATCGTCGCTTCGGCGATCATGACGCCGATGACGGGCTGGCTGGCCTCCCGCTATGGCATGAAGCTGGTCTTCATGGTTTCCATCGCGGGCTTCACGTTCGCCTCGGCGCTCTGCGGCGTCGCCGACAGCCTGGCGGAGATCGTAGGCTTCCGGCTGCTGCAGGGGCTGTGCGGAGCCGCCCTGGTGCCCCTGTCGCAGTCCATCCTGCTCGACATCTACCCCAAGGCTCGCCACGGCCAGGCCATGGCGGTGTGGGGCATGGGCGCGATGCTGGGGCCGATCATGGGGCCGGCGCTCGGTGGCTGGCTGACGGAGAACTACAGCTGGCGCTGGGTCTTCTACATAAACCTGCCGTTCGGGGTGCTGGCGTTGGCGGGCTTCTGGCTGTTCCTGCGCGAGAAGCGCGACCCGACGCCACGCAGGCTCGACTTCTTCGGCTTCCTGGCGCTGAGCCTGGGCATCGCCTCGCTGCAGCTGTTCCTGGACCGCGGCGAGCAGAAGGACTGGTTCAGCTCCACCGAAATATGGGTGGAGCTGGCGCTGGCGGGCCTCGGCTTCTGGTGGGCGGCCGTGCAGACGCTCACCGCGCCCCAGCCCTTCATCAACCGCGAGGTGCTGAAAGACAGGAACTTCCTCGTCTGCACCTTTTTCGGCTTCTTTATCAACATACTGCTTTTCGCCACCCTGGCGCTGCTGCCACCCATGCTGGAGAACCTGATGGGCTATCCGGTGGTGACCACAGGCCTGGTGACCGCGCCTAGGGGGTTCGGGACCCTGGCCTCGATGTTCCTCGTGGGCCGGCTGATCGGACGCGTGGACACCCGCCTCATCATCCTCACCGGCCTCGTGATCACGGCCTATTCGCTCTGGCGGATGACCGGCGTGAACCTGCAGATGGGGCCGGAGCTGGTGGTGACCGCAGGGATCACACAGGGCGTGGGGGTCGGCCTGATCTTCGTGCCCCTGTCCACGGTGGTCTTCTCCACCCTCAATCCCCGGCTGCGCACCGATGCGGCAGGGCTGTTCACCCTCGTCCGCAACATCGGAAGCAGCGTCGGCATCTCGATCCTGGAGGCGCTGCTGGTCCACAACACCCAGACCATCCACGCCGACCTGATCCGGCATGTGCGCCCGGACAACCCCAATCTAAGCCTGTTCGCGCCCCAAGGCTGGTCGCTTGCGACCCAGAAAGGCCTCGCCTTCATCGACGCTCAGGTGACCGCACAGGCGTCGATGGTCAGCTATGTGGACTGCTTTAAGCTCATGCTGGACATCGCCCTGGTCGTCATGCCCCTGGTTCTGCTGATGCGTCCCGCGCGCGGTGGACCTCCCAAGGGCGAGATCCACGCCATGGAGTGACAAGCCGCTCGGTCAGGGCGTCTCCAGCGTGGGTGAGTCGAGATCAAGCCTGGCCGCCTCGATCACCTGCAGATCGGGGAAGGCCTTGCGGAGCTCGGGAAGGAACAGCTTGGCGTCGCCGGCGATGATCAGGCTGGTGCGATCGGCCCGGATGGCGCCAGAGGCGGCCATCCGGGCGGCGCCCGCGGACACCGCATCGATGCGCGAGGTGAAGCGGGCGATCTCGTCGGCGTCCAGGCCGTAGAGGGCGTAGTTGGCGGCGATCTGGCCGGCCAGCCCGGCGCTGGTTGCGACACTCCGGCCGAACTCGCCGACGATCCCGGCTTGGCGCGCCTCCAGCTCGGTTGCCGGGATCGGTGCGGCGGAAAGACCGGCGATCTGGGCCTGCATCAGGCTGGCCACCTGCTGTGCGGAGGCGTTCTTGGTCTGGGCGGCGGCGGCGAAGAGGCCGGTGTCGCGGAATTCGTCGATGTTGGAGCCAGCCCCGTAGCTCAGGCCGCGCCTGATGCGAAGCTCCTCGTTGAGCCGGGCGGAGAAGCCGCCGCCGAGCACCGCGCTCGCCACCTCCGCGGCGTAGAAGCGAGGGTCGGACCGGGCGATCGAGGGCGCCCCCGCGAGCACCGCCGCCTGACCGGTCCCCGGCAGGTCGATCACCACCACCCGCGACTTGGGGAAAGGCGTGAGCTCCGGGCGAGGCGCGCGGGGCGTGGAGGGCGGCGCCCAGTCGCCGAAGGACCGCTCGGCCAGGGCGAGGCCCTGATCGGGCGTGATGTCGCCGGTCAGGATCAGGATGGCTTCGTCAGGGCGATAGGCCGAGGCGTACTGGCGCAGAACCGCCTGCCGGTCGATCCGCTTCAGCGAGGCTGGCGTGCCCGCGGGGTTGTGACCGTAGGGCGAGGCGCCGAACACGAGCGGGCGGAGCGCCAGCCGCGCCAGCGCGCCCGGCTCGTCCATCTGCACCGCCAGTTCGTCCAGCCGCTGGCGGCGCAGCCGGTCTATCTCCGCCGGTGCGAAGGTCGGCCGACGCGTGACGTCGGCCAGGATCGGCATGGCCGTGTCCAGCTGGTCCGCCAGCACGGTCAGGACGATCTGGGAGCCGTCGGTCCCGCCGCCGCTCTCCAGCGTCCCACCGAGCGCCTCGATGTCGGCGGCGATCTGCGGCGCCGTGCGGCCGCCCGCGCCTTGGGTCAGCAGCGACGCGGTCAGGCCCTGCAGGCCCGCCATGCCCGTCGGATCGGAGGTGGCCCCGCTGCGCACCACCAGCTCGGCGGTGACGATCGGTAGGGCGGAGGTCCGCGCCACGATCACCTTCAGGCCGTTCCGTAGCACGCGGGTGGCCGGCATGGGCGGGGAGGGGCTCACGATAGGACCCGGGGCAGGGGGGGTATGCGGCAGGCTCTCGGGCGGCGGCGCGCTCCGGGCCGTCGTCGGCGTCAGCGCGGCGACCGTGGCGGACGGCTGCGACCGAGAGGGTATGTCGCCGCCGGGCGGCCGAAGAGACTCGGGCAGGTAGCGGATCACCACCCGCTGCTTGTCCTTCAGATAAAGCCGCGCGACACGCTGGACATCGAGGGCGCTCACCGCCTGCAGGTCGGAGATGTCGGTGTTGACCTTCGCCGCGCCGCCCTCCAGCACGATGGCGCGGCCGAGTTCCGCGGCCTGGCCGTCCACCGTCTCGCGTTCACGCAGTATCTGGGCGATGAGCTGGTTCTTCGCCCGCGCCAGCTCGGCCTCGCTGACCGGCCGGTCCCGGAGCTGCTCTAATTCGGCTCGCAGCGCCGCCTCGCCGGCGTCCAGCGTCTTGCCACTGGCCATGATCAGCCCGGCCTGGAACAGGCCCGGCTGCTGGCGCAGGTCCGCGGATGAGAAGACATCCTGCGCCAGCTGCTGCTGGTAGACGAGATTTCGGTAGAGGCGTGAGGAGTGGCCTGTAGTCAGGATCGCGTCCGCTACCGTCAGCGCCGCCCCATCCGGACTCGACGCGGCCGGCGCCAGGAAGGTCCAGGCAAGGGCCGGGAGCGGCACCGTGGGGCCGTAGCCGGTGACCACGCGCGGTCCCGTGCGCGGAGGCTCTACGGCCGTGACGCGCGGGATCGGTGCGGCGGGGTGGCTGATGCCCGCGAAGTACCGGTCCACCCAGCGGTCCAGCGTGGCCGGATCAAAGTTGCCGATCACGATCAGATTGGCGTTGTCCGGTCGATAAAAGGTGGCGTGGAACGCCTGCACGTCGGCGAGTGTCGCCGCATCCAAATCCGGGATGCTGCCGATCACCGCACGCTTGTAGGGGTGCACCTGGAACGAGGACTCCGGCACGAGCAGCGACTGCAGCCGCCCATAAGGATCGGCCAGCACGCGCTGGCGCAGCTCCTCCTCCACCACCGCGCGCTCGGAGGCGAAGGCGGCCTGATCGACCTTGAGCGAGCTCATCCGCTCCGCCTCCGCCCAAAGCAGCCGCTCCAGGTGGTTGGCGGGGACGACCTCAAAATAGTTGGTGAGGTCGTCTGCGGTGGAGGCGTTGTTGAACCCGCCCACGTCCTCGGTCAGCCGGTCCATGTACTCGGACGGCATGTCGCGCGTCGCCTTGAACATCATGTGCTCGAACAGATGGGCGAAGCCCGAGCGATGCTCGGGATCGTCCTTGCCGCCCACGTCGTAGAAGACCTGGATGGTGACGTTGGGAGTCGTCCTGTCGACCACGCTGAACACGCGCAGCCCGTTCGAAAGCGTCCGCTCGCGGAAGGGCAGCGGCGGGATGGCCGCGCTTGAGGCCCTGGGCGGCTGCGAGAAGGCGGCCGGCGATGTGGCCGCGAGCAACAGGATGGCGAAGACGGACGGTAGGCGCATGGATAGGCTCCGGCCTGCGCTTA
>NZ_CAHJWH010000193.1 GCF_903642205.1 Caulobacter sp. S45
TAGATTGCAGCCGCTCGACCAGGTTCGGCGATCCAGACGCTCCCCTCCCAGCGACCCAAGCGCGACTTGATATCGAACGAGCAAACGCCTGGGCTGGCATCTGCTCGCGCCCAGCTCTGCCTTGAAGCCGACTGCTTGACCTCCAGGCGCGTCCCACCGCGGTGCTGGAAGTCCCCAGCTTGAGTAATCGGCGGAGCACCAGGTCCAATCGGGCTCAAGGCTTTCCGCCACGATCGCCTCCACGACAAGTCCGCGAAGCACGTTGGTGACGAGCGGTGCACCGAAGGCCGCCTTAGCTGCTCGTTCGACGATACGCTGCCACGGGGCTACCGATAGTAGATCAGCCACCGGCTTCAGCAAGCGTCGCCGCCTCAATCACAGCCTCGAACGCCAGAAGCGTCGACGCGTGGCGGGCCGGGAACTCGCGCACTTGAGCCAGGACCGCAAGGTCGGCGAAGCGGCCCGGCGGCGGCGCAGCCCCTTCCTTGAGCATAGCGCGCAAGCCGTCGCGGCCGGCGGCCAGCTCGTCCAGGCGAGCGCCCACCACATGCTCGCCCAAAATGGCGGCGGCGGCCTGGCCCAGCGCGCAGGCGCGCACATCCTGGGCGAACTCCGCCACCCGGCCGTCGGCCATGACCACGTCGACCACAACCCGGCTGCCGCACAGGCGCGAGACCTTCTCGGAGGTCGCTCCCGGCGCGGCCAGCCGGCCTGCATGGGGCATGTTGGCGGCGAGCCTGAGGATGCGGGCGCTGTAGAGCTCGTCGATCACGCCTTCCAGGCCTCCGTGTCCTCGCCGAAGCCCGCCTCGACCCTCGCCTTCATGGCTTCGCAGAAGCCTTGACAGGCCCGCTTCAGCGCCCTGCGCCGAGTCTGGCGAACCAGCCGCCCGGCCCCCAGGCCCTCGAACAGCGTGCCGTTGGAGAAGATGCAGCCGGTGTCGCTGAGCGCCTCCATCTCGATGTAGCGCACGTGGCGGACCAGGCCGCCGTGGGTGCGCCGGGTCCAGATCAGCTGGCTGTTGGGAACCCACTCGGCCACCACGGCGGAATAGCTTTCGGTCTGTTCGCCGACCTTCTCGACCAGCTCGATCGGCGCGCTGATGAGCAGCTTGCCGGAGGCCGCCGGATACATCGGGTTCCAGTCCTTCCAGGCCGACAGGTCGGCGAGCACGGCCCAGACCTGGGCGGCGGGGCGCGAGACCCCGATGCGGTGTTCGATCTTGAATCCCATGGCGGCAATATGGTTGGACGCGCGCGCCCCGCCAACAGGTGACGAATTCGCTCCGACCGCCTAACTGAGCCGCATGCCGCCCCGCCCCAGGACCTCCGCCCGCGCGCCCATCGCCGCCCTCAAGGGCGTGCGGCTGGCCGACGGGCCGGTCCAACTGTTTGAGGGGGTGGACCTGGCGCTGGAGGCCAGGGTGCGGGCCTGCCTGGTGGGACGCAACGGGGCGGGCAAGTCGACCCTGATGCGGGTGCTGGCCGGGCTGGTGCAGCCCGACGGGGGCGAGCGCTTCGTCCAGCCGGGCCTGCGCATCGCCATGGTGCTGCAGGAGCCGCAGATCGCCGGCGACACCCTGTCGGACTACGCCCAGGCCGGCGGCGCCCCGTCCTACCGGGGCGATGCAGAGCTGATGGCCTTCGACCTCGATCCCGAGAAGTCCACCGACGGGCTGTCCGGCGGCGAGATCCGGCGCGCCGCCCTGGCCCGGGCCTTCGCCGAGGAACCGGACCTGATCCTGCTCGACGAGCCCACCAACCACCTGGACATTTTCGCCATCCAGACGCTGGAGGACCAGCTGTCCTCCTTTCGCGCCGCGGCGCTGATCGTCAGCCACGACCGCGCCTTCCTGGAGCGGGTGACCCAGCGCTGCTTCTGGCTGGCGCACCGGAAGGTCCGCATGCTGGACGAGAGCTTCAAGACCTTCGAGCCCTGGGCCGAGAAGGTCGAAGCCGAGGAGGCCGAGCAGTTCCGCCGCCTGACCAAGGCCATCGAGCGGGAGACCTACACCTTCTACCGCTCCATCACCGCCCAGCGCACCCGCAACGAAGGCCGCGCCCGCAACCTGGAGGCCATGCGCCAGAGCCGCGCCGCCGCCATGCGCGACCAGCCGCGCGAGCTGCAGATGGCGGTCGACTCCGGCGAGATGTCCGGCCGCCGGGTCGCCGAGGCTCGCCATGTGGCCAAGGCCTGGGGTGACAAGGTGGTGGTGCGCGACCTCTCCACCCGCATCCTGCGCGGCGACCGGCTGGCCGTGGTGGGGCCGAACGGCGCGGGCAAGACCACGCTCGTGCGCACCTTGCTCGGCGAGATCGCGCCGGACGCAGGAACCGTGCAGCTCGGGACCAACCTGCAGATCGCCTACCTCGACCAGAGCCGGGGCGAGCTGAACGAGGCCCAAACGCTGTGGGAGGTGCTGGCCCCGTCGGGCGGCGACTCGCTGCTGGTGCGCGGCCAGTCCAAGCACGTGGCCGCCTACGCCAAGGAGTTTCTGTTCAAGGACAGCCAGCTGCGCCAGCCTGTTCGCACCCTGTCGGGCGGCGAGCGCAACCGCCTGCTGCTGGCGCGCGCGCTGGCCAAGCCCGCCAACCTGATGGTGCTGGACGAGCCCACCAACGATCTGGACATGGACACGCTGGACCTGCTGGAGGCCCTGCTCGCCGACTACGACGGCACTCTGATCCTGGTCAGCCACGACCGCGACTTCATCGACCGGCTCGCCACCTCCACCCTCGGCCTGGACGGGCGGGGGAACGCCGCCAAGAGCCCCGGCGGCTGGAGCGACTTCAACCGCCAGCACCCGGACTTCTTCCGGGGGAGCGCGAGCGCGCTGCCGCCGACGGCGATGTCGCCGGCCGAAGCGGGCGCCGTCCGGCCGCCCGAACCACGTCGCCTGGCCAAGCTATCCTACAAGGATCAGCGCCGTCTGGAGGAGCTCGACCGCCTGATCGCCTCGCTGCCCGGGGAGATCGCCCGCCTTGAAGCCGTCGTGGCCGATCCCGGTCTGTATGCGCGAGATCCGAAGGCGTTCAACGCCGCCATGACGGCCATGGACAAGGCCCGCGCAGACATGGCCGCCGCGGAGATCGACTGGCTCGCCCTCGAAGAAAAGCGCGAAACGATGGCGTGACGCGCTCGATCTGTGTGAAAATGCTGCACTGCCGAAGAAACTTGGACTGAGATGTCCATTAAAGGCTTGCGGTCAGGCCGGTGGCTCCCGTTATGACGCTGCAGCCGCACGAGCCAGATGCGGTGAAGGGAGGAGTTTTCCAATCCAACGGAGACTCCCAGACATGATCCGCACACTCACCGCCTTCGGTTTCGCCCTGGCCTTGGTGGGCTCAGCCCACGCCCAGGACGGTCAGATCGCCGTCAAGCTCGACGGCAAGTCGCCCCGCATCATCCGCACCGAACTTTATCGCGCAGCCGAGAAGGTCTGCGCCAGTGACAACGCCTTCGACTCTGTCGACATCGGCTGCGTCGAGGCGAGCTACCAGCAGGCCCTGCACCAGCTCCACGCCGAACCGCGGGCCGAGCGCACCGCCTTCGTGCAGCCTTCTCCCACCGGCCTGCGCTGAGCGGCCACGTCGGCGGCTCCGGCGACGGAGCCGCCGATCCACCCGCTGGCGCTTCGCCGACGGAGCGGGCCGTTCCGCGTTCCGCCGTCCTCCGCTAGACTTCGCGGCGACTTGGTGAGGACGCGCCGCCGATGACCCCGCCCGCCCATAGGCTGATCCTCGCGCTCGCCGCGGCCTTGATGCTAGCCGCCTGCTCCAGAGCCAGTAGAACGGCCGAGGCGCCCGGCCGCACCGCGATCCGCTTCGCCACCGACTGGCGCGCCGAGGCCGAGCAGGGCGGCTTCTTCGAGGCGCTCGCCACGGGCGAGTACGCCCGGCGCGGCCTGGACGTGCAGATCATCCCCGGGGGCGCCGGCGCCAACGTCGCCCAGCTGATCGCCACCGGGGCCGTGGACATGGGCATGGGCTCCAACAGCTTCGGGGTCATGAACCTCGCCGCCGAGCACGTGCCGGTGAAGGCCGTGATGGCCGCCTTCCAGAAGGACCCCCAGGTGCTGATCGCCCACCCCGGCGGCGGGATCGAGGGACTGGCGGACCTGAAGGGCCATCCCATCCTGCTGGCCGACGCCGCCGTCACCTCGTTCTGGCCGTGGCTCCGGGCCAAGTACGGGCTCGAAGACGCCCAGGTCCGCAAGTACAGCTTCAGCACCGCCCCGTTCCTGGCCGACCCTCGGGCCGTGCAGGAGGGCTATGTCACCTCCGAACCCTACACCATCGAGAAGGCGACGGGCCGTGCGCCCAAGGTCTTCCTGCTCGCCGACGACGGCTATCCCGGCTACGCCGCCATGGTGCTGGCCCCGGACAAGCTGATCGCCGCCAACCCGAAGGCGGTGCAGGCCTTCGTGGAGGCCAGTGCGGTGGGCTGGAAGTCGTACCTGCAGGGCGACCCGCGTCCGGCCGACGCCCTGATCCTCAAGCTGAACCGGGAGATGTCGCCGGACATCCTGGACCAGGCCCGCGCGAGGATGCGCCAGTCCGGCCTCGTCACGGGCGGAGACGCCGCGGCGGGCGGCGTTGGGGCGATGAGCGAGGCCACCTGGAAGCGCTTCTTCGACATGGCGGCGGGCCTGGGCGTCTATCCCAAGGGCCTGGACTACCGCGCCGCCTACACCACGGCGTTCACGGCGACCCTGCCGTTCGTAGCGCCGGTACGGTGATCGTCCCCGCTCAAAGGAAGGGCGACTGCATAGGCCGGCGTACTCTTAAATCTCCCCCTGCGTAGCGGGGGGGACCAGGCGAAGCCTGGTGAGGGGGGCTCGCTGGGCGAGACGGTGGACGCAACGGCGCCCGGGGAGCCCCCTCCACCACGCTTCGCGTGGTCCCCCTCCCCCGCTGCGCAGGGGAGGATAAGCGCCGCCATATGCAACCGCCTCCTCTTAAGGGAGCGTACGTTAGAACGCGACCGGATCATGCTGATTCGGGATTCCGGTTTGGGGCGGATCATGATTCAAGATTGAGGCTGGGCGGGA
>NZ_CAHJWH010000194.1 GCF_903642205.1 Caulobacter sp. S45
GAGACCGGTGACCCAGGGTCGGCACGCTGTCGAACCGGGAGGCGACACCTGCAGCTCCGCGGCGAGATGGGAAGATCAACCGCGTTTCAGCCGATCCCGCTTCAACAGTTTGGCGAGCGAGGTGCGGATCGCCTCCATCAGCTTCTCCCGCGTGAGGCTCGCGATTTAGGCGCGCTAAGGCGTTGGTCTCAGGTCTATGAGGCTGATCGTCGTGTTCATCTGCCCTCTATAATATATATCTATATATATACACCTGCTCAACAACTTTATGACGGGACATGCAAAGTGGTGCGGATGCGGAGCTTCCTACCCCGAATTAAGAAAGCTACTTTCGCTTGCGCTCGACCGGTGATTGCTCGCCCTCCAAGCGAGGCTTCGGAGCCGTAAGGTCGTGAACACGGCGGCCGACATGCGCGAAGGCTGCGACAGCCCGCGTCGCCGCCTCCTGCACAGGATCACGTTGGATGTGGGCGTATCGCTGCGTACTGCGCGGGTTCGTGTGGCCCAGGATCGCGCCCGTGAGCGGGAGCGAGAGCCCGACCGACACAGCGTGCGAGCCCATGGTGTGGCGCAGCGTGTGCGGCGTGACATCCTCCAGCCCCGTAGCCTTGATCGCCTTCTCCCATACGCCCTGCACCCCCTGGTAGAAGGAGGCGCCGCGCTCTGCGGGGAAGACGTATTCGGAGTCGGGCTCCCGTTCGGTGGATTGCAGGATTTGGAAAACCTCATCCACCATCGGCCTCCAGGACTTGCCCGTCTTGGAGTCCTCAAGTTGCAGCTCGGGTTTGGAGGCGTTCAGCCGCACTTCCGACCACTTGAGGCCGGCGATCTCATTGCGGCGGGCGCCCGTGAAGAGCCAGAGCAGGATGATCTTCAGCGCCTTGGGGTTGGCCCCCGCTTCGACAAGGGTCTCTACGGCGGCGACCAGGCGCTCGATCTCGTCGATGGACAGGAAGCGCTCCTTGGTGGGTCCCGTCCGCTGCACGTTGGCTTTGAAGCAGGGGTTCTCCGTCATGATCTCCCTGCGGACGGCGAAGGAGCACATGGCCGAAAGGTCGCCGAACACCTTGCGGGCCGCCCCATTGCCTCCTGTGACCGTGACCCGGCAGCGCGGACCCTTCTTGGTGTCGGAAGCGGTCTCCCCCGCCTCCACGGCGCGGAAGAAGCGCTCCACATCCGTCACGCTTAGCTCCTTGGCCTTGAGCCTGCCGAGCAGCGGAACGACATGGTGGCGGATCCTGCTCACCGTGTACTTCTTGGTGAGTGGCTTCATAGGCTGGCCCTGCCGCTTGCCCCGCTGCACGTAGCAGCCCTCGGCCTCATAGAGGTCGACCAGCTCCGCCATCGTGAGCAGCTGCTTGCGCTCCGCCTTCTTGGCGGCGGGATCTGTCCCAAGCGCCGCCTCGGCGATCAGCCGCTTGGCCTCGCGCCTCGCCTGATCGGGGGTGAGCTTGCCGAAGCTCGCAATGGTGATCCGTCCCTTCGTGGCGCGGCGACCCGAACCGACCCGGAAGTCGACGCCCCAGGCCCGGGCGCCGGTGGGCGTCTGCCGAAGCCAGAAGCCCGGGACATCGGGATCGTTGAAGTAGGTGAGCTTGTCCACGCCGGGCAGCTTGTCGATCTCGGACTTGATGAGCCTGAGGGTTGGCATGAGGGCTCCTACCCGCCGTTTAGGCACCGTTTAGGCACGGGATCGGCAAAGGCAAGCACCTCACGGCAAGAGCCCACTCAGACGCTCACTGTTTTTGTTGGGCTTTTCCAGCCTTCGGCAAGCCGCGGCAACCCCAGAAAACCCGTCGTGAAATCTTGCCAAGGTTGGGGTCGAGAGTTCGAATCTCTTCGCCCGCTCCAATCCAGGCGCAACGCCACGTCGTCGAGCAAGTCTTGGCCCAGATGAAACGGGCGAAGCTCTTCCCGTCGGGGTCAGGGCGGAAAGGTCCACCAGCGCCACGCCCGTCAGGCTTAGTCTAAGCCCAGAAAGGTCCAAGCACGCTGGTCCGGTCAGGGCCGCAAGCTTCTCACCGGTGACGCCGGTCTCGATCAGCGTCGATCTCGGGCCCGGGCCGAAGCCGGATGCGACGCCTGCGTCCATGGTCGTTCGGCCTGCGCCGGAGTCGAGCACCACCTTTACGGGACGATCGTTCAGGCGGCCGTCCAGAATGATCCAGCTCGCCTCGATGCGAAACGGGATCCAGCCTTTCGAGCCGGGCGGCTGGAGGAACTCGAGGCCCGTGGATAGGGCGGCATCTTCTCCGACAGCGGGCGCGGCACGGACCCGGCCACTGGCTAGCGGGTCCCAACCAGCCCGAGACTGCAGCCCACGAGCCGACGCCGGGAGAGCCGTCCGCTTACCACGTCGGCCTCAAGGCGTTCTGGCGGCGACGGTCTCGGCAGGCTGGGCGGAACGTTTCTCGCGCGCCGCCTGGCGCGGCGACGGCAGGTCGGTGTCGCTCCAGCCGCCGCCGAGCGCGCGCACCAGGTTGACGCTGGCCTGCTGGCGGCGGGTCTGCAGCGCCAGCAGGGTCTGTTCCGCCTGCAGCTCGGCGGTCTGGGCGGTGACCACGTCGAGATAGTTGGTGGCGCCCTCGCGATAGCGGATCAGCGACAGGTTGGTGGTGGCCTGGGCGGACTTCACCGCCGAGGCCTCGTCCACCTGCTCGGCGGCGTAGTGGTTGGCCAGGGCCATCTGGTCCTCCACCTGCTGGAAGGCGGTGAGCACGGCGGCGCGGTACTGGGCGCTGACCAGGTCGAAGGCGGCCTTGGAGGCGGCCACCACCGCCCGCCGGCGGCCGCCGTCGAACAGGGTGAGCGCCAGCTGGGGCCCCACCGTCCAGAAGCTGTCGGGCGAGGTCAGCAGGTCGTTGCCGCCAGTGTTCTCCCACCCGCCCTGGGCGCCCAGGCTCACGGTCGGGAAGAAGGCGGCGCGCGCCACGCCGATCTGGCGGTTGGCGGCATAGGCGCGGCGTTCGGCGGCGGCGATGTCGGGGCGGCGCTGCACCAGGGTGGACGGCACGCCGGCCGGCACGTGCGGCACGATCCGGGCCACGGCGGTGGCGGGGGCGATGGCGAAGGTGGAGGCGGGCTGGCCAACCAGGCTGGCGATGGCGTGCTCGTACAGCGCGCGCTGGGCGGCCACGTCGTTGATCTGCGCCTTGGCGGCGGAGAGCTGGTTGGCGGCGCGGTCCACGTCGAGCCCCGAAACGACGCCGCCGCTGTGGCGCGCTTGGGTCAGGTCCAGCGCGCGCTGGTAGGCGGCGACGGTGCTGCGCAGCAGCCGGGCCTGGGCGTCCAGGCCGCGGAGCTGGATGTAGTCGTCGGCGAGCTGGCCCTGCAGCGAGAGCTGGGCGTCGGCGAGGTCGGCGGCGGCGGCCTGGGCCGTCGCCCCGCCCGCGGCCACCAGGTTGCGGACGCGGCCCCACAGGTCGAGCTCGTAGCTGAGCGTCGCCCCGATGCGGTTGTCGGGCTCGACGTTGCGCTGACCGCCGCCGCGGAACAGCCGCTCCTGGGACTGGCGGTCGTAGGTGTTCTCGTCAAAGCCGGCGACGGTGGGCAGGTAGGCCGAGCGCGCCTGCGCGGCGAAGTCGCGCGCCTGGTCGTAGGCGGCCAGCGCCGCGGCCAGCGTCGGGTTGGCGAGCGGGACCTGGGGCTCCAGCCGGTCGAGGGCGGGATCGTCGAAGCGGGTCCACCAAGGCCCGCGCGGCGCGGTTTCGGCGGGCTGGGCCTCTGTCCACGGCCCCTGCTCCCTGTAGGCCAGGGGCTGGGGCGTGGGCGGAGGCGCGTAGCGGGGCGCGAAGTTGCAGCCGGCCAGGCTGGCGGCGAGCAGGGCGGACGCCACCGCCCGCCTCGGCCCCCCGCGGGACGTGCTCGCCATCACCCGCCCGCCTTGTCCATCACCCGGACCAGCTGGCCCTCGGCGATGGAGTCCGGGGGATTGTCGATCACCCGGTCGTCGCGGGAAAGGCCCGACGCGACCTCATCAGTCGAGCCGAGGTCCTTGGCGATCACCACGTGGTGGATGTGGACGTGGTTGTCGGGTCCGACCACGGCGACCTCGGTGCCCCGGTTGCGGAACAGAATGGCGCTGGAGGGCAGGATGAGGCGCGCGGTGGCGGCGTGGTCGGGGAAGTCGAACTTCACCTCGGCGTAGGCGCCGGGCTTGAGCGCGCCGTCCCGATTGTCGACGGCGAGTTCCGACAGCAGCGTGCCCGAAGCGTCGGCGATGGCGTTGGCGGTGGTGTCCAGCCGCGCGGCGAAGCTCCGCCCCGGCAGTTCGGGCACGCCCAGGGCCGCGGTGAGGCCCGGCCGGATTTCGGCGGAGTCGACCTGGGGCACGCGCACATAGAGGCGCAGAGGATTGACCTGGGCGACGTCGAACAGTTCCGAGTTCGCGGTCGCGCCCGCGCCCGCGTTGACCAGGGCGCCGATGTCGGTGCGCCGGGCGGTGATCACCCCGTCGAAGGGGGCGGTGATGCGCGAGAAGTTCTTCAGCGCCAGGTAGCGGTTCAGGTTGGCCTCTGCGGCCTGGACCTGGGCCTTGCGGGCCGCCAGGTCGCCGGCCTTCTCCTCGCTCTCCTGGGTGGAGACGGCGTCCTGCTTCAGCAGGCGCGCCCAGCGCTGGGCCGTGGTGGAGGCCAGGGTCATGTTGGCCCGGGCCGTCGCCACGTCGGCGCGGGCCTGGATGATCTGCTGGTCGGTTTCGGGCGTGTCGATGACCGCGAGCAGCTGGCCACGCTTCACGTGGGCGCCGATGTCGTCGTACCAGGCCCGCACATAGCCCGACACGCGCGAATAGATCGCCGCGTTGTAATAGGCCTGCAGCTGGCCCGGCAGGGTCAGCGAGCGCGCGCCGGCGTCGACCGAGGGGCTGACCACGCCGACCGCGGGGACCGCCTCCGAGGTGGTCCAGACCTGGGTCCGGGCCGTCTTGTGGCTGCGGCTGGAGATGCCGGACACCACCACCACGGCCGCCAGCGCCAGCGCCGCGACGCCGGCGATCATCAGCCGCCGTCTGCCGGGCGGCGGCGGTGCAACCCGCGCGGCTGGG
>NZ_CAHJWH010000195.1 GCF_903642205.1 Caulobacter sp. S45
CATCCAGCAGTATCGCTGAAACCACCGCTCAGGGGCCAGAAGGCTGGGTCCGGGGACGGGCCTGGCCTTTTGCGCGTCTGTGGCGCACCCCGTCCTGGCGACGCGACCTGACGTGTTCAGCGCCCGGCAAGACTGAGAACCGCCAGACCGAGCACCAAGGCGGCGACACCGAACACAGCCGCATAGGCGCTTGGCCGGCGCGCATGGCGCCTCAACCGAGCCTCCACGGCCGACTCAATTTTTGGCATTTCTGGCAGTTTTACCTCCCTGTTCGTGGCGGAATGAAGCCTTTCTGACGAAACGATGGTCTAGTGCGTTGACACCCCGGGATTTTTGGCTTCTGTAAGGAATTGTGAAGGTCACGGCGCTGAGACGCTGAGCCTCCGGCGTTTCGGGGAGGAAACGCCCTCTTTAATTCAAAGCAAACAAGCCTTACCCGCCGCGTGTCCCCGCGGCGGGTTTTTGGCGCTAAATTGACAGATGCGGCAGGAAGCCTGCCTTCTGTGCCGAGACGACGGGCTGGAGGCTCACCAGATATGCGCCCGCTGGTCCGGCGCGAGATACAGGGCCTGTCCCGGCTGGACGTTGAAGGCCGGATACCAGGCGTCGACATTGCGCACCACGCCGTTGACGCGGAAGCGCCCTGGTGAATGAGGGTCAGTTACGATCTGCTGGCGCAAGGAGTCGTCGCGCCTCTTTCCTTGCCAGACCTGCGCCCAGCCCAGGAACACCCGCTGGTCGCCGGTATACCCATCCACCACCGGCGCAGCCTTTCCGTCCAGCGAAGCGTGGTAAGCGTCCAATGCCAGGTTGAGGCCGCCTGAGTCAGCGATGTTCTCGCCCATGGTCAGCTTGCCGTTCACGTGCGTCCCCGGCAGGGGCGAATAGGTGTCGTACTGGGCGCCTAGACGGTCGGCCCGGGCCTGGAAACGGGCTGCGTCCTCCGCCGTCCACCAGTCGCGCAGCCGCCCGGTGGAGTCGAACTTCCTGCCCTCGTCGTCGAAGCCGTGGGTCATCTCGTGACCGATTACGCCCCCGATGGCCCCGTAGTTCACCGCCGCGTCGGCGTTCGGATCGAAGAAGGGCGGCTGCAGGATGGCGGCGGGGAAGACCACCTCGTTCCACACCGGGTTGTTATAGGCGTTCACCGTCTGGGGCGTCATGCCCCACTCCGACTTGTCCACCGGCTTGGCCAGTCGGCGCACTTGGCGCGCCCACTCGAAGGCGGAGGATCGCTCCACGTCGCCCGTGAGGTCGTCGGGCCGGATCACCAGGGCGGAGTAGTCGCGGAAGTGGTCGGGATAGCCGATCTTGACCGTGTAGCCGGCCAGCTTCTTCAGCGCCTCCCGCTTGGTGGCCGAGCCCATCCAGGTCAGATTTTCGATGCGGTGGCGGAAGGCCAGCTTCAGGTCCGCGACGAGTTGCTGCATCTTCGCCTTTGACTGAGGGGGAAAGTACCGCTCGACATAGATCTGGCCCACCGCCTCGCCCATGCCGCTGTCCACCGCGCGCACCGCACGCTTCCAGCGCACCTGGATTTGCGGCTGGCCGGACAGCCCCTTGTTGTGGAACTCGAAATTGGCCTGGACGAAGGCGTCGGACAGGTAGGGCGCGCCGGCGTCGGCGATGTGCACCGCCTCCCAGGCCTTCAGCACGTCGAGCGGCGTCTGCTGGTAGATCGCCGCAATCTTGGCGATGGCGGTCTTCTCCTGCTCGATCACCCGCTCGGCGCCGCCGAGGTTGGCCGCCTTGAGGAACGGCCGCCAGGCGAAGCCCGGATCGGCCGCCTCGACCTCGCTCACCGTCATGGGGTTGTAGATCTTGTCGGGGTCCCGCTCATCCTCTCGCGCCCAGCTCACCTCCGCGATCTGGGTCTCGAAGGCGACCACCTTGGCGGCGCTGCCCGCCGGGTCGGTCCAGCCGATCAGGCCGAGCAGCTTGGCGGCGTAGTCCTGGTAGAGCGCCTTCTTGGCCGCGAACTCCGGCTTCAGGTAGTAGTCGCGGTCGGGCAGGCCCAGGCCGGACTGGGAGATGTGGACGGCGTAGTGATCGGGGTCCTTCTCGTCGGTGTCGATGCTGACGTCGATGAGCGAGCCGAAGAAGTCGTCGTTCTCCCGCCCCATCAACGCCGCAAGCGCTGCCTTGTCCGGTGCGGCGCGCACGGCGTCGAGGTGAGGCTTCAGCGGCGCGGCGCCCAGGCCGTCCGCTCGGGCCTGGTCCATGAAGGCCCGGTAGAAGGCGCCGATCTTCTGCGGCGATGTGGTGGGCTGAGCTGGCGCGCCGGCCGCCGCCTGCTCAAGGATGGCGTGCACGCGGGCTTCGGACAGTAGCGCCAGCCGCGCGAAGGGATCATAGTTGGCGCGGTCCTGCGGGATGACGATCTGCGACACCGCCGTACCATCGGTGAAGCCGAAGAAGTCGTCGCCGGGCTTGGTGGCCTTGTCTTCCCCCGCCGTGTCGAAGCCCCAGGTCCCGTAGTGCGGGGTGGGCGGAACATCGACGCCGCCCCCGGCCGGCTGGGCGTAGGCCGTCCCGGTCCAGAGAGCCGCAGCACAGGACGCGGCGAGCCAGACAGACTTCGTCATCGATCAGCAACTCCAGGCGACAGAACGCCATGTTTCATGGCGCGACCGGCGGCGTTTAGCCCATTAACTTTCTGTCATCCAGGCGACGACCAGTCAGCTGCCGGCCGGCAGGTCGGGATTTTCAAACAGGCCGACCAGTTCGCCCTTGGCGAGGGTGGTGCCCTTCAGCGTCTCCACCAGATGCTCCAGGGAGGTGTCGGGCCGGAAGCCCAGCGACTTGCTGACCGCGAACACTTGGAAGTGGTAGTGGTGCACGCCGTGCGCCTGCGGCGGCGCCATGCCGGTCCAGCCGTGGCCGCCCACGCCGTTCAGGCCCTGGGTCGCGCCCGACAGCGCCTCGGGATGCACCTTGTCGCCCAGGTTGGCGGGCAGCGAGGTCGCCGTGCCAGGGATGTCCCAGACCACCCAGTGGATCATAGGCTCGTCGCGCGGGGCGTCGGGATCCTCCACGATCAGCACATAGCTCTCCGCCTCCAGGACGCCGCTCCACTCCAGCGGCGGGGACGTGCCGTCACCGGCGGCGGAATGGACGGGGTCGAGCCAGCCCTCGGCGTTCACCGCGGTGGACGTCACCACGATCCCGCCGTGCTCGTAAGCGTCCACGCGCAGGAAGCTGGTCGCCTTGCCGGAATGAACCTGGCCGGACGGGGCGGCCTCGGCATGTGTGGGCGCGGAATGGAGGTGGGTGCTGCGGTTGGCCATGATCGAAGTCTCCGTTAGCCAAGAGAAGCCGTGGGGCGGGGCTAAGGTTTCGACCGGCGGCGAGCCGGCGCGCTTTCGCAAGCCCGCGACGCAGCGTATGGCCGTGTCGTGCCAAGACGATCCCTTGCCCCGGCCAAGCCTGCGCTGAAAGCGGCGCTGAAGCGCGCCGCAGGGAAGGCGGTCGTCGCCGATCCTTCGCTCGACCTTGAAGCTCTGCACCCTCCCCCCGTCTGCGGCGTGGACGAGGCGGGACGCGGCCCATGGGCCGGGCCGGTCGCGGCGGCAGCGGTCATCCTGGACGCCCGCTGCATCCCCGAGGGCGTCAATGACTCCAAGAAGCTTAACCCCAAGGCCCGCGAAAGGCTGGAGGCCGAGATCAAGGCCAGCGCGCTCGCCTGGTGCGTGGCCTTCGCCTCGGTGGAGGAGATCGCCGAGCTGAACATCCTGCACGCCACGGGCCTGGCCATGCACCGGGCCGTCGCCGGGCTGCAGGTCGCCGCCGCCCACGCCCTGGTGGACGGCAACTACGCCTTCAAGCTGCCCTGCCCGGTGAAGACCGTTGTCGGCGGGGACGCCCTGTCGCTCTCAATCGGCGCGGCCTCGATCCTGGCCAAGACAGCGCGCGACCGGCTGATGCGCGAGCTGGACGAGACCTATCCCGGCTACGGCTTCGCCGCGCACAAGGGCTACAACGCCCCCGTCCACGTGGAGGCGCTGCGCACGCTCGGCCCCTGCCCGATCCACCGGCGGGCCTGGCGACCGGTGCGGCTGGTGCTGGAGGGGCGCGACCCCGCCGACCTCGAAGACGCCGCATGAGCCTGGCCGGCGGCCCGGCCGCCACCACCGCCCACCCGGCGGCGAGCGGCCTGCCCCTCCGCGAGCCTCTGCCCGCGCGCGCCCGCGGTCTGCTCGCCCAGCTCCGCGGACTGGTGCGCGCCAGCGAGGTGCTCCTGGTGCTGGTGGCGGGGGTGGTGGGCTGCCTCGCCGGGGCCGGGGTCACCTTGATGAGCGACCTCACCCAAGCCGCCCATGTCGCCCTGTTCCACATCGCCCTGGACCAGAGGCTGAGCGCCATCGAGCGCGTCCACCTGCCCACAGCCGTCCTCGTGCCGGTCGCCGGCGGCGCGCTGATCGGCCTGACCGAACTCTGGCGCAACTGGCGCAAGGCTCGGACGCCGGTCGACCCAGTCGAGGCCAATGCGCTGCGGGGCGGCCGCATGTCGCTGCGCGACAGCGTGCTGGTGGCGGCCCAGACGGTGATCTCCAACGGCTGCGGGGCCTCGGTGGGGCTTGAGGCCGGCTATACCCAGATCGGCTCCGGCATCGCCTCGCGCATCGGCATCCTGCTGAACCTGCGCCGGGCAGACCTGCGCATCATGGTGGGAGCGGGCGCGGCGGGCGCGATCGCGGCGGCCTTCGCCGCACCCCTGACAGGCGGCTTCTACGCCTTCGAGCTGATCGTCGGCGTCTATTCGGTGGCCAATGTCGCGGCGATCATGACCGCGTCCGTGACCGCCGTGCTCACCACGACAGCCCTGTCAGGCAGCGCGCCGTATTCGCTCCACGCCTCGCCCGTCGCGCCACTGCACACCGTGCACTACCTGGCCATCGTGATGCTGGGCCTGTGCGCCGCCTTCTTGGGCGTGGCGGTGATGCGGTCGGTGGCGGTGGTGGAGCGCGCCTTCG
>NZ_CAHJWH010000196.1 GCF_903642205.1 Caulobacter sp. S45
TTGAACGTGGGGCTGAGCTACGACGCCCTGCACCGGCTGACCCAGACCCAGGGCTCCGCCAGCACGCGGTTCGTCCACGGGAAGCAAGGCGGCAATCTGGCGGTTTGTTTTTCTGGAGGGGCACAGTCGCCGGGAGGCGGCCCCTGAGAAGCTGGCTAGTCTGGACTTCCACGATGCGCCCCCTTGCAGACATCGTGGGCAGGGTGAGCTCTGCATCCCGGTAAGGAAAGGATGATCCTTACCCGGACTGAGGATCTCCTGCGCTTTGCCTGGTGTCTAATCGCGCAGCAGTCGTCTGGTCGTCCTGGCCTGCAGGTCCTGTCGATCACGCACGCTCGACAGGTCCCACCCCGACGCCGGAGGTCGGCCGGAGCCGCCAGGTTCCGAGCACGCTCGCCACATAGGGTTTGGCGTCGATCTGGACCTGCACCAGTTCGCCGATGGCCTGGTCGTGGCGCAGGGTCAGGCGGACATAACCCTTGGCAAGCTGGTCGCAGAAGCTCACCTCCGGATTTTGTCGCATGAACACCGGGCCGAGCTGGAAGCCGCCGGCGCCGTCGCCGATGGAGGGGCTGGTGATGGCGCTGGTCCCGAACTCCAGCGCCACCCGCTGGGCGCCGCCTGCGTCGTGCAGCTGGTTGACCCAGAAGGCGTGGCTGTCGCCGGAGACCACGATGGCGTTGCCGCCGCCAGCGCCGGCGAAGATGGCGTCCATGCGGGCGCGGGCCGCCGGGTAGCCGTCCCAGCCGTCAAGGTCGAAGGGCATGTCGTAGCGCGACAGCTCCACGAACGCGGCGGCCTCCTTGCGGCGCGACTCGGGCAGCTTGGTCAGCAGGGCGGCGAGCGCGGGCTCTCCGATCAGCGGCGCGACGTTGGGAAACCGGGCGCGGCCCATGATCACCTGGTTCCCGACCACCTGCCAGGGCCGCCCCGCCTGGGCCGAGGCCGCCAGCGTCGACTGCAGCCAGCGCTCCTGCTCGGGGCCGAGCATCTGGCGGTTGGGATCGGAGATGTAGCGGGTCACCGCCTCCACGTCGGGGCCGAGCACATAGGGCGCATGCGGCGGTCCGCCCTCGGGTGTGCGGGCCATGACGGCGGCGATGGTCTTGGGATCGGTGACCCGGTGGCGCTGGCCGGGCACGGCGGCGTCGTAGAGGACGTAGGGGATGTCGCCGGCGCGCTCGAACTCCAGCTGGTAGGAGCGGGCCAGCAGCCGGCTCTCCAGCATGGTGAGACTGGCCAGGTCGCCGAACTCGAAGTTGCGGTAGATGGCCTCCCGCGCCATGCCGGGCGCGGGCTCGCGGATCGGCATCCACTCGAAATAGGCGCGCATGGCGTTGGCCTTGCGGTCCTGGAAGGCGCCTTCGGTCTTCTCGTGGTGGTTCTCAGCGCCCCCCTTCCAGGTGTCGTTGCAGACCTCGTGGTCGTCCCACACGCAGATCCAGGGCGCGCGCGCATGCGCGGCCTGCAGGTCGGGATCACGGCGGTACTGGGCGTAGCGGGTGCGGTAGTCGGCCAGGCTGACCAGGTCGTGCGGCGGCTCGGGCCGCCGGCCGAGCTTCTCGCCGTTGGCCATGCCGTAGTCGTCGGGCTTGGAGCCGTATTCGTAGATGTAGTCGCCGAGCTCCACCACCGCGTCGAGCTTGTCGGACCTGGCGACGTGGTCGTAGGCGTTGAAGTAGCCGTTCGGGTAGAGCGCGCAGGTGACGAACGCCATCACCAGCTCGTCCACGTGGCCGGTCGGCAGGGTCCTGGCGCGACCGACGGGAGAGCGAAGCCCGCTGACGTAGAAGGCGTACCAGTAGTCACGCCCGGGCTTCAGTCCGCCGACATCGACCTTGGCCGTGTGATCGCGCTCCGGACCTGTGGCGACCTCGCCATGCGCCACCACGTGGTCGAGCTGCTCGTCCTCGGCCACCACCCAGCGCAGGGTCGTGACGCCGGCCGCATCCTCGCCGGCCCGCGTGGCGCGCGTCCAGATCATCAGCCGGTCCTGCAGCGGATCGCCGCTGGCCACGCCGTGGTCGAAACTGACCACGGTCACCCGCGCCGCCGCCGGGTGCGTGGCGGCCAGGACGGGCACGCTCGCGCCTGCGCCCAGCCATTTCAGGGTGTCGCGTCGATCAAGGCGCACGTGCAGTCTCCTGGTCCTGAGCGGGCGTAGCGTTCGGCCGTGACGGTTTGGCGATGGCGGCCCCGCCCCTCATGCGACCCCTCGCCACGCCTGCCCCCGCAGACGGGTTCGTCACCGTTCCGTCGCGCAGGCTTTCCGGAGCTGTCGCAAACCGCCGCTAGGCGGAAGCGGGGGCAATCTCATGTGTATGTACCGGACCACCCGTTCCGCCTTGCTGTTGGGCGCCGGCCTGAGCGCACTTCTCTCGGCGGCCGCCTGGGCTCAGCCAGCGACGGGCGGCTCCGCCCCAGGCGCTTCAGCCAACAGCCCGGCCCTAACCCGCGGCCAGGCCAACCCGCCGCCGGCGGAAACCACCAACCAGATCGCGTCGGGCCAAATCTCCGAAGTCGTGGTGACCGCCCAGAAACGCCAGCAGAACGCCATCGACGTGCCGATCACCATGACCGCCTATACCGGCGCGTTCCTGGACAAGCTGAACGTACGCGACTTCCACGACCTGTCGCAGTTCACCCCTGGCTTCTACGTGCAGAACCAGTCGCCCAACGACTCGGGCTTCGTCATGCGCGGCATCACCACCGACTCGGGCGACGCCACCGACGAGCCGCGCGTCTCCATCTTCCAGGACGGGGTCGACATCTCCAAGTCGCGCGGCTCGTTCGTGGAGCTGTTCGACGTGCAGCGGGTGGAGGTAGACAAGGGGCCCCAGTCCACCCTCTATGGCCGCTCCGCACTGATCGGCGCCGTCGACATCATCCAGAACAAGGCCAGCGAAAAGGGCTTCGACTGGAACGCCCGGATGGAGGGGGGCGACTACAACTACGGCGACGTAGAGGGCATGGTGAACGTCCCTCTGGCCGACACGCTGGCGGTGCGCGTCTCCGGTCGCTACCGCGTGCGCGAAGGCTATATCAACAACGACCTGGGCGGCCCGGACTTCAATTCGGTGAACACCGGCGCGATCAGGATGGCAATGAACTGGAAGCCGGTCGCCGGCCTGAACACCGACTTCATCTTCAACTATGAGCGCGACACGCCCAACGGCACCTCGTTCAAGAACGCCACCTTCTATCCGACCAATCCCACAACCGGGCAGATCCTCGGAAACACCAGCCCCTATACGGGCGCGGCGCTGTCGGCGCCCGCCGACTTCTCGGAAGGCAGCCGGCTGGGGCTGCACCGCAACGTCTATGGCGGCACCGCGCTGGTCGACTACCAGATCAACGGCGCACTGCGGCTGTCCTCGATCACCGCCTACCGTCACTTTGACAGCGACGAGGTGTTCGATCCGGACGGCTTCTCCTATCCCGCCCTGACGGCGGCGGAGAACACCTACGACAACCAGATCAGCCAGGAGTTCCGGCTGAACTTCGACGCGCTCGACCATCGCCTGACCGGCTTCGTCGGCGTCAACGGCTTCGGCGAGCAGGGCAAGTACAAGGTGCCCATCGAGCTCGACGAGCGGACCGCCCTGGCGCTAGTCTCGGGCGCCCTGAACCGGACCAACCCCGTCCCCACCCCGCTGGCCGTGCTGGACAACGTCAACACCACCAATGCCATCCTGTTGAAGCTGCTCGGCTTTCCGGCGAGCTTCGCCCCCATCACCCTGAACGCCGCCAACAACATCTCCACCGATCACCAGGAGGAGTCCACCGACGGCAACCGGGTGGAGGAAGGCGACGTCTATGGCGACCTCACCTATCGCCTGACCGACCGATGGCAAATTTCGGGCGGCCTGCGCAACAGCTACGAGCACAAGACCATCAGCTACGAGGCCCGCAATCTCGGCGCCCCTTCGGTGCTCGGCGCACTGCTGCACGTCCAGGCCGACCCCACCGATCCCACCGACGGCGCGCTGGAGCTGGACGCCCTGGCCCCAGGCGCGCCGAACCTCCCCAACTTCGGCGCGACCATCAACCCTACCGCCAACAACGGGGACACCGTCGGCCAAAGCCTGTCAGACGACGGGCTGAGCTGGCGGCTGAACACCCTGTACAAGCTGGACCCCACCGCCAGCGTCTACTTCACCTACGCCCGTGGCCGCAGGCCGGAGGTGCTGGCGGTGACCTCGCCCTCGACGCCCGGCGGCGATCCGAACTTCACCCGCGTGCCGGCCGAGATCGTCAACGACTACGAAGGCGGCGCCAAGGCGCTGTTGTTCGACCGCCATCTGCAGCTCGACGGCGCCGGCTTCTACTACACCTACAGCAACTTCCAGACGGAGATGCAGCAGGGCGCCACCTTCGTCACCACCAACGCGGGCAGCGCCGACGACTACGGCTTCGAGGGCCAGGCCAATTACAGCCTGAACAGCCTGCTCGACCTGTTCGGCACCTACACCTACACGCATGCCCGCTTCGACTCCGGCGCCTACAAGGGCAACCACTTCCGCCTGACGCCGGATCACATGTTTTCGCTGGGCGCGGACGCGCGCTACCCGGCGCTGGGCGGGGTGTTCGAGTTCACGCCGACCTTCGTCTATCGCACCAAGGCCTTCTTCGACGACGACAATGCCAATCCGGCGCTCCTCACCGGCGCGCTCATCCGCCCGCTGGTGTTCAACGAATACCAGAACGCCTACGGCCTGGTGGACCTGCGCTTCCGCTACCAGCCGGACGCGCAGCCGTGGCGGCTGGAGGCCTTCGTCACCAATGCGTCCAACACCCACTACCTGAAGGACGCCGGCAATACGGGCGAGGACGTGGGCCTGCCGAGCTACATCGCCGGCGAGCCGCGCATGTTCGGCTTCGCCTTCTCCATCCACCACTAGGCCAGCCGACGACCGGCACCTAGTCGCGACAGCGGCTCA
>NZ_CAHJWH010000197.1 GCF_903642205.1 Caulobacter sp. S45
CACGGCGGCGGCCATGGCGGCGGTCACAAGAGCAGCGGCTGCGGCTGCAAGAAGTAACGGACCAGAGGCCTTTGTCCGGCGGCGGACGGAAACGTTCGCCGCCGTCTTGCGTCACCGCGCGCCGAACAGGGCCGAGCCCACCCGCACCGAGGTCGCGCCAAACCGGATGGCGGTCTCGTAGTCGGCGCTCATGCCCATGGAGAGCTGGGTCAGCCCATTGCGCGCGGCGATGTCGGCCAGCAGGGCGAAGTGCGGACCCGCCGCCTCGCCCTGGGGCGGGATGCACATCAGGCCCTCGACCGGCAGGCCGTACGCATCGCGCGCCCTGGCGATGAAGGCGTCGGCTTCCGGTGGCAGGACCCCAGCCTTCTGTGGCTCCTCGCCTGTGTTCACCTCCACATAAAGCCGTGGGGTGCGCCCGAGGGCGCCTGCGGCTTCGGCCAGGGCGCGGGCCAGCTTCTCCCTGTCCAACGTCTCAATGACGTCGAAGACGCCCACCGCCTCCTTGGCCTTGTTGGTCTGGAGCGGGCCGATGAGGCGCAGCTCCAGCGCGGGTTGCGCCAGGCGAAGCTCTCCCCAGCGCGCCTTCGCCTCCTGGACCCGGTTCTCGCCGAACACGCGCTGACCGGCGGCGAGGACAGGCGCGATCACCTCCCAAGGCTGCTGCTTGGACACCGCTGTCAGAGCCACGGACGCCGGATCACGGCCGGCGCTGCGTGCGGCTTCAACCATCCGCGAGCGCACCTGCACCCAGGCTTCCGCACCGGCCGGAACGGGCGGCTGGTCGGCGGCGGAAGAGGGCGCTAGCGTATCGGCCAATGTCTGTGTCCTGCGAGCTTGCGGCGCTGCACCGCGCGGCGGCGAGACTAGGCCGTCCCGCAAGGGAGCATAACGCCTGCGCCCTCCCGCCGCTCCTGATCCTGACCGATCCGAAGCGCACGCCCGACCCGCTGGCCCTCGCCCGGAGCCTCCCGTCCGGCGCCGCCCTGGTCTATCGCGCCTTCGGGGCGACGGATGCGGCGCGTGCGGCGGCGGCGCTCGCCAAGGTGGCCCGAACGCGGGGCTTGATCCTGCTGATCGGCGCGGACGCCACCCTGGCCCAGGCGTGCGGCGCAGACGGCGTGCACCTGCCTGAGCGGTTGGTCGTGCAGGCTCCGCGCCTTCGCGCGCGCTGGCCCGGCGTGCTGATCAGCGGAGCGGCGCACAGCCCCGGCGCGCTTCGCCGCGGGGCGGCGGCGGGTCTGGACGCCGCCCTGCTCTCGACCGTCTTTCCCAGCCGCAGCCCCTCAGCCGGACCGCCGCTCGGGCCGGTGCGACTTGCTCTCATGGTCCGACGCGCCGGGCTTCCGGTCTACGCACTGGGTGGGGTTGATCGCGCCACCCTGACAAGGCTGCAGGGGACCGGTGTGGCAGGCGCCGCCCTCGTCGGCGCAGCGAGCCTCAGGCCGCGATGAGGACCCGGCGGCGGCGTGCAGGCGCTGCGGCCGCTTCGTCCAGCAAGCGCTCCAGCGTTTCCGCGCGGGAGGCTGCGGTATGGACGGCAAGCACCTTGGCGCGGGCGGCGGCGGCGAAGCGGTCGCGGGCGGCGTCGTCGCAGGACAGGGCCTGGAGCACCTCGCCTGTCTCTTCAGCCAGGATGATCTCGACCTCGGGCGTGAACAGGGCGTCCAGTCCTGCCCAGCGATCGGAGATCACCGGCGTGGCGCAGGCGGCGGCCTCGAACAGGCGCACGCTCGGGCTCCAGCCAGCCTGGACCATGTCGCGGCGGGTGACGTTGAGGGTATACCGGCTGGCGGCGTAGAAGGCGGCGTGGTCAGCCGGCGCCACATGCTCGATCCGCTCGACGTTGTCGGGCCACGAGATGTCAGCCGGGTACTGCGGCCCCGCGACGGCGAAGCGCAGGTGGGGTGAGGCGTGCGCCGGTCCGATGAGCAGCCGCTCCAGAACCGGCTGGCGGTCAGGGCTATAGGTCCCAAGATAGCTGAGGTCCCATCGGCGGGGCGCCGCGAGGGGCTTGTACAGGGTCTCGTCCACCGAGCAGTACAGTGCGCGGGCGGCCGGCGAGCCATAGGTCTGCTCCAGCGAGTCCAGAGTGGGACCCCCGGTGAAGGACAGGTAGAGGTCGTAGCCGGCGATCAGCTCGGGGGAGACGTATTCGTGGTCGCCGCGCGCCAGCTTGGCCAGGGTGACGGGCGTGTCGATATCGTAGAAGGCTGCGACGCCGCGCGTCCAGGCCTGCACCCTGCGGCCGATCTCTACGCCTTCGGGCGTGTAGGAACCGACGATCACCGCGTCTGCCGCCGCGATCTCGCCTCTCCAGCGGTCCAGGCCGGCCAGGTCCGCATAGAATCGCAGCTGGCAGTACGGGGGTGTCCACAGGTCGCGCTCGGCGGCGTACCAGGGGGCTTCGCGTTCCAGGAACAGCACGTCATGGCCACGGGCGGCGAAGGCCTTCAGCAGGGCTCGATAAGTGGTGGCGTGGCCGTTGCCCCAGGAGGAGGAGAGGCTCAAGCCCAGGACGACGAGCTTCACGACGCCACGCGCGCGGCCTGCTTGCACGCCGCATGGGCGTGCAGCAGGGCGTCCACCTCCGCGCCCCGGCGGGTGTAGGTGTGTTCGGCGGTGATCCGCTCGCGAGCGGCTTCGCCGATGGTGCGGGCGCGCTGCGGGGTCAGGGCGGCGAGGTGGTCGGCCACGTCCTGGCCGTCGCGGGCGACCAGCACCTCCTCATCCGGCTGCAGGAACAGCCCGATACCCTCCCAGCTGTCGGTGATCAGGCAGCCGCCGGCGCCCGCCGCCTCGAACACGCGGGTGGCGGGCGAGAAGCCCATCGCCGCCATGCTGTCGCGCGCCACGTTCAGGACGGCGAGCGGCGAAGTGTTGAAGGCGTTGTGGTCGGCGGTGCCCACGTGGCCGACGGCCGTCACGTTGGAAGGCATGGCCTTGTCCTGCCATCCGCTGCCGCCGATCAAGAAGCGCTTGCCTGCAGACAGTTCGGCGGCGCGCAGAAAGAAGGCCTCGACCCGCGCCTCCCGGTCCGGCAGGCGGTTGGCCAGGAAGCCAAGGTCGGCGCAGAAGCGCGACTCCGGCGGGACCGGATGATGGGTGGTAGGATCGAGCGCATTGTAGATCGGCCGGCACAGCCGCGCGCCGAAAGCCTCGTAGGCGTCGACCACGGGCCGGCCCCCGCCATAGGTCAGCACCATGTCCAGCTGGGGCAGAGCGTTGCGGACGGGGTGGTCTGGGCCGGCATGGCGCATCTCCTCCAGTGTCGCCGCTGCGTCCACGTCCCAGAAGATGCGCAGCGCGTGCGGCCCGGCCTTGGCGAGCATGCCTTCCAGCAGCTCGTCGTCGAACACGCCCACGCCGCTGGCCTTGACCACCACGTCGGCCTGCCGCGCCTCGGCCAGCACTGACTGCAGGGCCTCCGGCGTGGCGTCATAGACGACGACCTTGGCCCAGTCGGGCGGGTCGAGGTCACGGTGCTTCTGCCGGTCGAAGGCGTCGGGCTCGTAGAAGGTGATGTCGTGCCCGCGCCCGGCCAGGTCGCGCAGCAGGCCGCGGTAGTAGGTGGCCGCCCCGTTCCAGTAGGCCGACAGCAGGCTCGAGCCGTAGAAGGCGATCTTCACGCGACGGTCTCCGGTTCGGGCGCGCGGCTGCGTGCAGGCAGGGCGTCAAGCGTGGCGAGCACCGCCATCAGCTCGTCCACCCGGTGGGCGCAGGTGTGGCGGGCGCGGATGGTCTCAAGTCCGCGGGCCACCAGCGAGGCGCGTAGGTCCGCATCCTCCCGCACTGCCGTCAGCGCCCGACGCATTTCGGCTTCATCCTCGGCGAACAGGAAGTCCTGGCCGTGGCGGAACAGCTGCTCGCTGTCGCGCCAGGGCGCCGAGACCAGGGGGATGCCGCAGGCCAGCGCCTCGAACACGCGGATGGTGGGGATGCCCGGCAGGAAGTCCACATAGAAGCGGCGGGGCACATGGACGGTGGCGAGGTGGCGCGCGAACAGGGCGGGCGCCGCGGCGTTGGGAGTCCAGCCGTGGTAGCGCACGCCGTAGCGCTCCAGCGTCCGCAGCGCGATCTCCGGGTAGCGCACGCCGTGGATGTCGAGAGGCAGTCCCACATCTCGCGCCGGGCGGAACAGGTAGCGCTCCAGCTCCGCGCTCCGCTCGTCGTCGCCCCAGTTGCCGACCCAGATCAGACCCTCCCGGCGGGCCTCCTGCGCAGGCGGATGGAACAGGCGCACATCGGCCGCCTCGTGCCAGGTAAACACGCGCCGTCCCCAGCCCCAGCGGCGATAGACCTGCGACAGCGTCTCGCCGAAGGCCAGGACGCCGTCATAGCCGTCCAGGTCGAAGGCGGTGATGGCCTGCGGATCGCTGACCGCGCGGTGATGGGTGTCGTGGAACAGCAGGGTGAAGCGGGCGCCACGTGCGCGCTGTCGGCCGAGGGCTGAGACCAGGGCGGGATCGTTCCATTCATGCACGATGACGAGCTCCGCGCCGTCTGTCAGTTCGGACAGGTCCGCGTCAGGTGCGAACTCCGTGGAGCTCAGCTCCGGATAGCCGGTTCGATAGGCGTCCAACCCCTCCTCGCCCGCATCGGCCAGCAAGTTGGCCAAGCTCCAGGCGCCTCGCGGCTCACAGGCCCGCACCGCGTGGCCGCGAGCGACCAGCTCGCGCAGCACGCCGCGCAGGAAGTGGGCGTTTCCGTGGTTCCAGCAGGAGGCCAGCGAGTGGGTGAAGTAGACCACTCTCATGCGGCGGCCTCCACCGGTGCGAAGACGGGGCTCAGACGGGCGTAGAGCTGGCGCGTGCCGCCGGCCATGGCCGCGGCGGTGTAGCGGGCCGCGCGGCGGCGGGCGGCCTCGC
>NZ_CAHJWH010000198.1 GCF_903642205.1 Caulobacter sp. S45
GGTGACCACCTCGGCCGCGATGGCGCCGCGCTTGTCGGCGGCGAGACGCTTGTAGGCGGAGGCGATCGCGGGCAGGGCGGCCACGCGGGCGTTGGCTCCGAGCAGGCCCAGGAACTTGCGGGTGAGGGGCGTCACCTGAGCGGCGTCGGCGATGGCCAGCACGCCCTTAGCCTTGTCCTCGGCGCCCAAGGTGGGGGAGTCCAGCAGGCGCCGAAAATCCCGGCTCTCGGCGCGCATTTGCACCAGTCCGGTCAGGTCGGCTTCGACCGCCGCCACGGAGCCGCCCTGCTCGGCGAGGTCGTAGAGCGCCTGCGCATAGCGCGCGCCCACGTCCGCGTGTCTGGAGTCGTCAGCCAATCGAATTCGCCCGGTCTGCCGCCCCGCCCTGACCGCCCCCGGCTGCACCCAAAGGCGGCGGAAGCGATGATCGGCGCGCAAGAAAAGCCCGCGAGAGCAGATGCCTTCGAGGGGTCGCGGGGCGATAGCACGGGTGCGGCGAGCCCGCAACCAAGGGGTCCCGGTCACGCGCTATGGCATCTGCGCCTTGGGGAAGTCGGCCCAGACCTCGTCGTAGTCGAGCTGCATGAGCGGCGTCCGCACCGCCCAGGCGGTGGGGCGCTGGACGCGGCGGCTCTCGAACATGAAGGCCAGCGTCCCTTCGATCTTGTGCGGCTTCAGCTCGGCCGCGCTCGCACCCTCCCAGCTCGCCCGGTCCGGCCCGTGGCCGTTCATGGAGTTGTGCAGGCTGGCGCCGCCCGGCGCGAAGCCGCCGGCCTTGGCGTCGTAGGCGCCGTGCACCAGGCCCATGAACTCGCTCATGACGTTCCTGTGGAACCAGGGCGGCCGGAAGGTGTGCTCGGCCACCATCCAGCGCGGCGGGAAGATGACGAAGTCGACATTGGCGGTCCCCGGCGTCTCCGACGGAGAGGTCAGGACAGTGAAGATCGACGGGTCGGGATGGTCGAAGCTGACCGTGTTGATGACGTTGAACCGGCGCAGGTCGTAGCGGTAGGGCGCCAGGTTCCCGTGCCAGGCCACCACGTCGAAGGGGCTGTGGTCCAGCAATGTTGTCCACAGGCCGCCTTGGAACTTCTGCACGAGCTCAAAGCCGCCCTCGACGTCCTCGAAGGCGGCGACCGGCGTCTCGAAGTCGCGCGGATTGGCGAGGCCGTTCGATCCGATGGGGCCGAGGTCCGGCAGGCGGAGCAGGGCGCCGTAGTTCTCGCAGACATAGCCTCGCGCGGCTCCGTCCGGCAGCTCGACCCGGAAGCGGGCGCCGCGGGGCACGACGGCGACCTGCTGCGGCTCCAGCGCGACCACGCCGAGTTCGGTGACCAGCCGCAGCCGCCCCTGCTGCGGCACGATCAGCATTTCGCCGTCGGAGTTCTGGAACGCCCGCCGCTCCATCGACAGGTTGGCGGCGTAGAGGTGCACGCCGAGCCCCGAGCCGGCGTTGACGTCGCCGGCGCCGCAGTAGGTCACCAGGCCGTCCAGGAAGTCGGTCGGCGTCTGCGGCGTGCCGAGCGGGTCCCAGCGCAGGCGGTTCGGCGTCGCGGGCATCTCCTCGAAGGGTGCGGTGCGCAGCCGCGTCTCCCGCCCGTAAAGCTGGAACGGCGCGTGGCTGGCGGCGGGCCGCAGGCGGTAGAGCCACGACCGCCGGTTCTCCGCCCGGGGCGCCGTGAAGGCCGTGCCGGACAGCTGCTCTGCATAGAGTCCGAACGGCGGCCGCTGGGGCGAGTTCTGGCCGACCGGCAGGGCGCCCGCGACCGCCTCGGTGCTTACATGGTTGCCGAAGCCCGGGATCATCGCGGGCTCCGGCGTGGCGGCGGCTGCTGCGACGAACGCGCGCTCGCCGGACGGCTGGATCGTCACCGCCCCGCCCTCAGGCGTCCACCTTGATCACGCCGCGCCGGATCTGGTCCAGCTCAATGGACTCGAACAGGGCCTGGAAGTTGCCGACGCCGAAGCCCTGGTTGCCCTTCCTCTGGATGATCTCGAAGAAGATCGGGCCGAACAGGTTCTCGGTGAAGATCTGCAGCAGCAGGCCCTCCTCGCCCACATTGCCGTCGATCAGGATGCGGTTGCTGCGCAGCCGCTCAAGGTCTTCGCCGTGGCCGGGCACGCGCTTGTCGACCAGCTCGTAATAGGTCAAGGTCGTGTCCTGCAGCTTCACGCCCCGGGCGCGCAGCTTCTCCACCGTGGCGAAGATGTCGGGCGTGGTCAGCGCCAGGTGCTGGATGCCCTCGCCCCTGTACTCGCGGATGAACTCCTCGATCTGGGAGGTCTCGTCCTGGCTCTCGTTCAGCGGGATGCGGATGGCCTTGTCGGGCGCGATCATCGCCTGGCTGAACAGGCCCGTGGCCTGTCCCTTGATGTCGAAGTATTTCTGCTCCTCGAAGCCGAACAGCTTGCGGTAGAACTCCGACCAGGTGCGCATCTCGCCGCGGCGCACATTGTGGGTCAGGTGGTCGAGCAGGTCGAGGCCTACGCTGTTCGCGGCCGCCGCCTCGCGCCAGCCGGGGACCTCGGCCCAGCCGTCGTACAGCTCGCCGGCCGCCCCGTGCCGATCGACCAGGTAGAGGTTGGAGCCGCCGATCCCCTCCAGCACCCGCGAGCCCTCGCCGAGCGCGCCGCGGCCGGCGTTCGCCGGCCTGGCGCCGCGATCCAGCGCCGCCTCATAGGCCGTGTCGGCGTTCGCGACGCGAAAGGCCATTCCGTTGGCGGAAGGGCCGTGGGCCGAGCGGAACTCCGCCGCCTGGCCTTCGCCGCTCCGGTTCAGCAGCAGGTTGATGCGGCCCTGACGATAGTGGACGATGTCGCGATCGCGGTGACGATGGGCGGCCACGAAGCCCAGCTGCTCGAACTGGGCGGCCATGGCGGCGGAGTCGGGCGAGGTGAACTCGCAGAATTCAAATCCGTCCAGGCCGAGCGGATTGGCCTCGAGATCGGCCATGGCGGTGTCCTCCCCTGATCTGAGGTGACGTTACGCTTTGGACATCGGTCGTCAAAGCACCGCATCATCCACGCCACGATGAACATCCCGGCGATCCATCGGTTCAGCCTGGGAGAGGAAACATCATGCTGAAGAGCCACCAGGTCATAGGCGCGGGCGTCGCGGTCGCGGGCGCGGACAAGCTGCTGGGAGACCGCGCCTATCAGGGCATGTTCCGCCATCTCGGCTGGACCCAGAACCAGATGCGCCAGGTGGCCGCCGCCGAGGTGCTGGGCGGCGTGCTGATGATCCTGAAGCCGACGCGCAGGCTGGGCGCCGCCATCGTGCTGGCGGCCTCGGCCCGGGTCCTGGCGGCCGAACTCGGCGCCCATGACAGCAAGCTTGCGGCGTCCCGGGGCGGCGTCCTGCTGGCCGCCTTGGGCGTGCTCGTGGCGCCCTGACATCGCCGCTCCAGGTGGTGGGCCCGGCAGGAGGGCTCTGCTCTCGTGAGCGAAGCCAAGAAAATCTTTTAAACGCAGGGCCCAAGGCCGCATCCACCAGCTTATTGGAGCCCGAAGGTATCCCGCTAGGTACCACGCGTTGGCAGAGTAACCCGTCCCTTGTCCGGACTTCTGCGGCGAGGAAGGCGGCGCTACGCCGCCGCCATCCGCTCCTACCCTGGTGGCCGACTTCAACAACATGAGGAGAGAAGCTTCCCCGCCCCGATAACTCAGCCCGTCTCGGCGCGTTTCGGCTCCGCCTCAGGCCGCCTTTGCTCGAACTCCGGGATGTCGCCCGGCTGGCAGTCGAGATAATCGCAGATCGCCTACCAGGTGGAGACGCGCAGCCCCTTCACCTTGCCGGATCTCAGCAGCGACAGGTTGGCCTCGGTGATGCCGACGGCCTGGGCGAGAGCTTTGGACCTCACCTCGCGGCGGGCCAGCATGACGTCGTGGCGGACGGTGACGGGCATCAGACGAACCCTCCAGCGTCTCGATCTCGCGCCCGAGCCTCATGACGTCGATGCGGCCGAGATCGCGCGAGCTGGTCGTGATCTCCCAGCCTCCGAACGAGAGGTCTGTGACGCGCTCCGGAGAAGGGGTTGATCACCTTGCAAGACAGCAGGAGCCTTCGAGGCGTCAGAGCCACCCGGCTTGGCGAAGTGTGGCGACCCGATTTCGCGCGACTGGAACGCGCAAGCCGTTTTCCAGCACCAGCGTTGCAGTCCGGCCCTCCTGCTCCACGCGCTGCACGGCGGTGCGGGTCACCCACCAGGAGCGATGCACCTGCTCGCCTCGGCTCACACCCACCTCGGTCATGGCTCGGCGCAGGCCCATGAGGACCAGTTCGGAGCCCTGGGGCGTGTGCACCCTCACGTAGTGATCCTCCATCTGGAGGCAGAGGACGTCAGCGCGGAGCTGCGGCGGCAGCCCTGAGGCTGCGGCGCCGATCGGCGCTGCGGGCGCCACGATAGCTTCTGCCGAGTGGGCCAGCTCGGGAGCGCCCGAAGGTCCAGCCCTGACCCGCTCCAGCCACAGCACGGCGGCTACCAGGGGCGCGGCGATGAAGACCGTCTGGGCGTACCAGTCGAGCGGGCTCAGGAACCCCGTGTAGCGGGGCCAGACGCTTCGCCCAACGCCTGCGACCACCGCGGCCAACGGCGCGCAGGCCGCCAAGGTCGCCACGCCCGCGGTGAACGGCGTGGGGAACCCGCGGGCTGCCCCGAACCTCACGGCGGCGCCTACGCTCACCCCCAACAGCAGCGTGCCGGCCCAGAGCAGCCCCGTCCAGTAGGCGATCCGCTCCACCGCGCCGCCGTTGCCGTAGCTCCCAAACGGGCCGATCACGCCTAAGGCCAAGCCGATCGCCGTAGCCCAGCTCAACCTGCGGGCCCACGTCTCAGGGCGTCCGATCATTCCCGCCATCCGCATGGCC
>NZ_CAHJWH010000199.1 GCF_903642205.1 Caulobacter sp. S45
GTTCCAAGTTCGCGAAGAAGGCGCTGGCGACCGCCGACCTGGCGATCAGTTCACGATCTACGATCCCCTCCGGCATCCGCGGCAGAAAGCCGGTCAGCTTCATCGACGCGTCCTCTGACGCGAGGCGGGCGCGGATGCGGGCCAGGGTGTCCGGAATGCGGAACAGGGCGCGGATCACCGGCGTGTAGACTCGCTCCAGCGCCGGCTGCGCCTGAGCCTCCTCCACTTCGAGCACGGCCAGGCAGGCTTCCATTAGCCGCATGTAGGACACGACGCGCGGGTTAAGATGCCGCTGCGGCCGAGCAGAGACATCGCGGCCGAGCTGTGGATGGGCATCAAACCAGGCCGCGGTGGCCCGAGTGGATTGCAGACTGCGCAGGCGCCCGCGCTCTCGCTCCGCCGCGTCCAGTGCAGCCCTTCCGCCTCGGGCGATGCCGGCAGCAGCAGGCGTGACCGCAGCACCAGGAGGCGGGCGGCGAGGCTGAGCCAGTCGGCCCGTCGCTCGAGGGCACATAGTTCACCTAGAGCGCCATCGCCGCAACGAACTGATCGACCATATCGGTGACCGAAATCCGGCTGAGATCGATGCGGGCGCGCTCGGCAAGATCGAGCGGCCCATCGAACCCAGAAAGATGCAACTCCGGTGTTTCTGGCACGCGCAGTGGCGTGTCCGAGTCGTCCCACAGCGGATTGCCGATCGTGACGGTAGAGTTTCGCTCGGCAGCCTCAGCCATCGCCGTATCGCGGCTGCACGACGAGGACGAGCTTGGGCTAATTGCGCCGGAGGCGAAGCACCGCCTGCTAGGGCGTCCAGTCCGCCGACCGGAACGCCTAGACGATCTCAGCCTTACGGCGGAGGCGGCGATCGAACCCCTCCCAGATGGACCGCGCGCAATATCCGGGTGATGCCCCAATGAGTCCGCATCCAACCTTCCGCGGATGGATCGTCTTCACCGAGCTGCAGGATGTGACCTGGGATCGGGATCAGCCGATGCAGGTTGAGCAGGCACCGGCCACGCTCAGCCCAGTGCGTCAAAATCTTGTCGTGGCGCCGCCAGGATTTCCCGTAGTCGCCGCGCCAGTATGTGCGCCTCCGCACCGCCCGCAGCCATGGGCGCGAATATCCGGGCTTCCTCGGCGTCGAGATCGAAAGTTCAGGGGACGCCCCCGTTCTGCGCGCTGCCGCTCGGAACCGGGCCACCTCCTCCGCGGGCCCGCTGACGATTAGTACGTTCAGTAGCCAATCCGGGCGCCTTGCTTCGAGGGTTGCGGCAGCTGCTCTGGCGACCAGGCCCCCTGCCCTGCCTCGGCGGTCGGCGCTCGACGTGCGGAGGGCGCCATCGGCCTCAAAGGTCCAGCAGGCGGGCGGGTTATCTTCGGTGATGCGTGCCCGCCGGCGATAGCCGCGCGTGGAGCGCAGATCGTCGTGACGCACATGCGCGCCGACCTGCTCATCCAGGGCGCCCGCCAGATAGGCTTCGGTGATGAAGCCCGCCCGCAGCCCATGCTGCGACAGCCGTTCGCTCTCGTGCACGGTCAGCTTGGCCAGGGCCGCGCGCGTCATCGGGATCAGGCGCAGCGAACGCGGCGTGAGCCTCTCCTCCATCGTGCCGTGCCGGATGATGCCGCGGAACACCGCCCCGCTCCCCTGCCCTATTATCGAGCAATGGACGGTTTGCCTCTTCCCCCTGAGCTCGAGCGCTTCGCCGAAGACGCGATCGCTGCCGGCCGCTTCCGCGACATGGCGCAGGTCGTCGCTGCTGGTGTGGGCCTGCTCAAGCGTCAGGAAGCGGCTCGCGCGACGTTCGTCGAATCGCTCGACGACGCGCTGGCGGAGGGAGAGCGTGACGGCTTCTTCACTATTGAAGAGGTCGAGCGTGACATGGACGACGCGATCAGGGGTTATCGCCAAGACCCGGCCGTGAGCCGTTCCGCTGTCCTGGCGCCACGCGCCCGTGCTGAGCTCGTGGAGGCGGTGCGCTACCTGGCTGAGGACAACGAAATCGCGACGCAAGGTCTGCGTCTTGCCGTAGGTGAGGCAGCTCCCCTAATCGGCGCCCGTCCGCTGGCCGGACGAGAAAGGCTGGATCTAGCGCCGGCGCGGCATCGGTTCTGGTCGCTGACCCGCTACCCATACATCCTGGTCTATGAAGCGGCGTCGCGACCGCCCTGGATCGCACGCTGTGTGCACATGGATCGCAATCTGGAAGGAGCCGCCCACCTCGCCGGCCGATCTCAAAGATCATCGCTGCCTGGGATATCGTCTTTCTGGCGGTACCATGTATCGGTGGGAGTTCGAGCGGCACGGCGAGGCGGTCACCGTCGAGGTCGACGGACCTCTAACCCTCACCAGCGATCGGCTCATCCTACGTGCGGTGCTGGCTGGCGCTGGCCTGGCTTACGTCAGCGCATGGAATGCCCGCGAGCCAATGCGCGACGGGCGCTTGACCCAGCTCCTCGATCAATGGACGCCGACATACTTCGGCCTCTGTTTCTACTATCCTTGACCCCGCCATATGACGGCGGGAATGCGAGCCTTCTTTGCTCTAGTCCGCCGGCGGCTATTCTTTGCTGACGTTCCAGTACGCGATCACCGGCGAATTGAGGATGCCGGTGACGTTGCTGCGGTAGGCGACCGGCTGGGTGGCTTGGCCTAGGAGCCGATAGGGATTCACCACGGCCAGGCGCCGCTGTAATTGGGTCAGGATCGCGGGGCGTTCAGATGCGGCCGCATTGGCGTATTGTGCGCGAAGCGCTTCGACTTCGGGATCGCACGGCCAGCCCGACAGATTGCTGCGGTCGCAAGGCATGTAGGCGAAGATGTTGGTGCTCGGGCTCCACGCTAGCACGCCGGGCTCACCGCTGACGTAGATGTTCCAGCCGCCGGCGTCGGGCGCCGCCTGGTTCGCGGTCCGGCTGACCACGGTGCCCCAGTCGCTCCATTCCAACTGCACGTTCAGCCCGACCTTGCGCATCGCATCCGCAGTGACCTCCGCCATCGGGCCCATGTAGGCGATGTCTCGTGTCGCCGGCATGCGGAGCGGCTCGCCCTTGTAGCCGGCTTCGGCCAGGAGCTGCTTGGCGCGCGCCAGATTTGGACCGAAATCCTCCGCCCCGGCTTCGGTCCCGTTCGGCGAGCCGCAGACAAAGAACGAGTTGCATTTCCGATAGAAGGCCGGGTCACCGTAGCCGCCGTCCATCTCGTCTTCCTGGTCGACGATATAGGACAGCGCCAGCCGGGCCCGTGGGTCGTTGAACGGCGGATACAGCGAATTGGGTCGCAACACCGCTTGGCTGGCCAGCTCGGTCAAGGTTTGCAGCTTGATGGCCGGGTTCCGCCGCAACAGGGGAAACAGGTCGAATGATGGGCGTTCCAGCAGGTCGACCTCGCCCGCTTGCAATGCGCTGGCGGCAGTGGCCGGGTCGGGCTGCACCAAGAACTCCACCCGATCGACCTTCACCACGCGCCCGCCCGCCAAGCCGTCCGGCGGCTCGTCGCGCGGCACATAGTCCGGGTTGCGATCGTACACCACGCGGGCGCCGCTGATTCGCAGCTCCGTGTTGAACTTGAACGGGCCGGAGCCGATGACGGACGTGGCGGGCTTGCCCGGCTCCGGGATGTCTTTGGCGCGCATGATGACGGCGAAGTGGGAGGGAGCGGCAGCCAAAGTGTCCAGCAGGCTCGGCACAGGGGCTGAAAGCGTCCACTCGAACGTCTTGTCATCCACGGCCGTCATTGCCGTGGTGACGGAGGCGACTTTCTTGGCCATGGCGTCGATCGTCATCCAACGGCGTAGGGACGCGATGACGTCAGCGGTGGTTACAGGAGAGCCATCATGGAATTTCAGATGGTCGCGCAAGGTGAAGCGCCAAATGAGGCCGTCCGGCGTCGTGCTCCATTCCTTGGCCATTTGCGGCTTGGCTTGCAGCTTGGAATCCCAGGCAAACAGGCTCTCCCACACCATGGTGCCGTGGATGGTGGAAATCCACGCGGTGGTGAAGAGCGGATCGGTGACCGCCACGTCGGCCTGCGGTACCACCCGTAATACGTTGAGCGGCGGGGTCTGTGCGGCGGCGGGGGCGGCCAGGAAGGCGAGGCCCAAAAGAGCGGACGTGAACCGGATCATGCGGCAGCTCCAATCGCGCGAAAGGCGGCCGGCTCGACCCGGCCCAACTCGTCCAGCAGCATAACCCAGGCGCGCAGGCCCAGCGGAATGGAGGATAGCCGAAAGAACTCGTTGGGCGCGTGAACATCCTCGTCCGGCAGGCCGAACGCGAACATCAGCGTTTCGATGCCGAGCAGGCGCTTGAACAACGCGGTAATCGGCACGGTCGCGGCCAGCCGCACCGGCACCGGCCGTTGCCCCAGCAGCCGTTCCAGCACCGTGCTGCCCGCGCGCACCAGCGGGTGGTCCACCGGCAGGCTGGATGCGGGCGACCCGGCCCCGCGCGCATCAAACTCCAGCCGCACGCCCGGCGGACACTGCGCTAGCAGATGGGCACATACCAACTCGCGCGCCTGCTCCGGATCCTGTCCCGCCACCAGCCGCATGGTCAGTTTTGCCCGGGCTTCCCGTGGGATCACCGTCTTGGCCCCAGCGCCGATGTAACCGCCCCACATGCCGTTCACGTCGATCGAGGGACGCAACGTCAGGCGTTCGCGCAGCGTGTAGCCCGGCTCGCCAAGCGGCGCGGCGCCGACTTCGGCGCAGAACGCCTCTTCATCGACGGGAAACGCGGCGGTGTCGTGCCGGGCCTGGTTCGTGGGCGGGGCCACGCTGTCGAGATAGCCGGATACGGCGATA
>NZ_CAHJWH010000200.1 GCF_903642205.1 Caulobacter sp. S45
GCTGCGGGCGCGGTCGCGCCGGTCGTCAGGGGCAGGGCGTCGAGCGGGGGGGCCGTGGTGGCCGCTGTCTGGCCGCCGCGGCTGCATCCGGCGGCGAGCAGGGCCGTGGCGGCGCAAGCCAGGGCCAGTTGGGAAGGGCCGCTAAGCTTCAGTCTGATCATGGTGTCGAAATTCCTGCACGGGCCATCACGTTCCGTCTCAACGCCCATCTGTGGCGGCCGGGACATGAACCGCAGCCGAACCCCACCGGCCGGGCAGGTTCATCCCGGGGTGCAAGACAGCTCGATTTCGACCTGTTAAGGCGCGGCGGATCCGGGGCGGACGTGTGGGGGGCGGCATGGGGCTTCTGCGGCGATCGCTTGCGCTCATCCCGGCCACGGTCCTGGCGGCGTCAACCCCGCTCGCCTCGCTCGCACAGGCCCCGTCGCCGCCGGCCGACATGCCCAAGGAGCCCGCCAAGTCCGACTCGATCTGGGCGCTGAACACACAGGCGACCGTCGTCGACCAGTCCGATTCCGGCGTGCCAGGCGACTTCCGCGGCGCCAACTCGCTGTCGCCCGCCAGCCAGAGTCGCGAGACGGTGGACCTCACCCTCTACGGCGGCCTGAACCCCTGGAAGGGGGCTGAGATCTGGATCAGCCCCGAGATCGACCAGGGCTTCGGCCTCAGCGACACGCTGGGGACCGCCGGCTTTCTGAGCGGGGAGGCCTACAAGGTCGGCCAGGCCACGCCCTACATCCGCCTGCAGCGGCTGTTCTTCCGCCAGACGCTGGACCTCGGCGGCGCCGCTGAGAAGACCGATGCGGACCTGTTCACCTTCGCCGGCGACCACACCCACGACCGGCTGGTTTTCACCGCGGGCAAGATCGGCGTGGGCGACGTGTTCGACACCAACGCCTATGCCCACGACCCTCGGGGCGACTTCCTCAACTGGTCGATCATCGACACCGGCACCTTCGACTACGCCGCCGACGCCTGGGGCTACAGCTACGGGTCGACACTGGAATGGTACGTCGGCGACTGGACCCTGCGGGGCGGCGGCTTCAGCATGTCAAAGGTCCCCAACGGCGAGAACCTGGAGAGCAACTTCAGCCAGTACGAGCTGGTGGGCGAGCTGGAGCGCCGCTACCGGCTGGCCGGCCGCGAGGGCAAGCTGCGCCTGACCGCGTTCGAGAACCGGGCCCGCTACGGCGATTTCGCCGACGCGCTCCGCGAGGGGGCGGCCACCGACAGCACGCCGGACCTCACCGTGGTGCGCCGTTACCGCGGCCATGCCGGCGCCAGCCTGGACTGGGAGCAGCCGGTGGGCGAAGACGCCGGCGTCTTCCTCCGCGCCGGCTACGCCGACGGCCACCAGCAGGCCTACGAGTTCACCGACATCGACCGCACGGCCGCGTTCGGCCTGTCGCTGCAGGGCAAGCGCTGGGGGCGCCCGGACGATACAGTTGGCGTGGCCGGCGTCGTCAACGACATCGCCCGAGATTTCCGGACCTACCTTGCCGCCGGAGGGCTGGGCATCCTGATCGGCGACGGCCAGCTGCCGCACTACCAGACCGAACGGATTCTTGAGACCTATTACAGCCTCAAGGCCACCGGCTTCGCCCATGTGAGCCTCGACTACCAGTACGTCCAGAACCCTGCCTACGACCGCGTGCGGGGCCCGGTCTCGGTGATCGGCGTGCGGCTGCACATCCAGGGCATGGCGCCTTGAACCCTCCCGTCCTCGCCAGCAAGCGGCTGGTCCTGCGCGCCCACGCCCACGACGACCTGCCCGATTTCGCCGCCATGTGGGCCGACCCGCAGGTGGTGCGCCACATCGGTGGGCGGCCGTTCACGGCCGAGGAGGTCTGGACGCGGCTGCTGCGCGCGGCGGGCATGTGGGTCCTGCTGGGCTACGGATACTGGGTAGTGCGCGAGCGCGATGGCGGGGCGTTCGTGGGCGAACTCGGCTTCGCCGACTTCAGGCGTGAGCTGGACCCTCCTTTCGGCGACGCGCCCGAGGCCGGCTGGGCTCTGGCCAGCGCCATGCACGGCCGAGGCTATGCGGGCGAGGCGCTGGCCGCCGCGCACGCCTGGGCCGATGCGGCGCTCCGCCGGCGCACCGTGTGCATGATCACGCCCGCCAACCTCGCCTCCATCGCGGTGGCGCGGCGATGCGGCTATCGGCCCTACGCTGAAACGCTCTACAAGGGTGCGGCCACCACCCTGTTCGAGCGGCCTGCGCCTGCGTAAGGCCGCTGGCCTGAGGGGAGGAGGTTTTCTATATCAGGCGAGCTTCGCCGTTCCGGAATCGCCTGATGCCCGCCCCGCACACGACTGGCACATCCCTCAACGACATTCGCCGCGCCTACCTGGACTACTTCGCGGCCGAGGGGCACGCGGTGGTCCCGTCCGCGCCTCTGGTTCCGCAGAACGATCCCAGCCTGCTCTTCGTCAATGCCGGCATGGCGCCGTTCAAGAACGTCTTTACCGGCGCCGAACAGCGCCCGGCCTCGCGGGCGACCTCCTCGCAAAAATGCGTGCGCGCAGGCGGCAAGCACAACGACTTGGACAACGTCGGCTATACGGCGCGCCACCACACCTTCTTCGAGATGCTCGGCAACTTCTCCTTCGGCGACTACTTCAAGGAGGAGGCGATCTCGCTGGCCTGGAAGCTGGTGACGGGCGAGTTCGGCCTCCCTGCGGACAAGCTGCTGGTCACCGTCTACGCCGAGGACGACGAGGCGCACGGCCTGTGGCGCAAGATCGCCGGCCTGTCCGACGACAGGATCATCCGCATTCCCACCTCCGACAATTTCTGGTCCATGGGCGACACGGGGCCGTGCGGCCCCTGCTCGGAAATTTTCTACGATCACGGCGAGATGATCCCCGGCGGCCCGCCCGGCTCGGTAGACGAGGACGGCGACCGTTTCATCGAGATTTGGAACCTGGTCTTCATGCAGTACGAGCAGTTCGCGGGCGACCGCGGGCGCGAGGCCCTGCCCAGGCCCTCCATCGACACCGGCATGGGGCTGGAGCGGATCGCCGCCGTGCTCCAGGGCGTGCACGACAACTACGATGTCGACCTGTTCCACGCTCTCATCGCGGCTTCTGTCGAGCTGACCTGCGTTGCAGCCGAAGGCGAAGCCAAGTTCTCCCACCGCGTGATCGCCGACCATCTCCGGGCCTCATCCTTCCTGGTGGCGGACGGCGTGTCGCCTTCCAACGAAGGCCGCGGCTATGTGCTGCGCCGGATCATGCGGCGCGCCATGCGCCACGCTCACCTGCTGGGCGCCGTCCAGCCGCTGATGTGGCGGCTGGTCCCGGCCCTGGTGGAGCAGATGGGGCGGGCCTATCCGGAACTGGTCCGCGCCACGCCCCTGATCACCGAGACCCTGCGCCAGGAGGAGGAGCGGTTCCGCACCACGCTCGGCCGCGGCATGGGGCTGCTCGAGGAGGCGACGAGCGGGCTGGGGAGCGGCGGCATGCTCTCCGGCGAGACGGCGTTCAAGCTCTACGACACCTACGGCTTCCCGCTCGACCTGACCCAGGACGCGGTGCGGGCGCGGGGGATCACTGTGGACCTGGAGGGCTTCGACGCCGCCATGGACCGGCAGAAGGCCATGGCGCGCGAGGCCTGGTCCGGCTCTGGCGACCGGGCGCAGACCGCGGAATGGTTCAAGCTCCGCGACCGCCTCGGCCCCACAGACTTCTGTGGGTATGAGCAGGACTACAGTCAGTGGGATTTGAGCTGCCAAGTCGTAGCCATCGTACGCGAAGCCGATGAGCTCGACTTCGTGACGGCACATGGCGAGGACGGCGTCACAGTCGAAGTGCTGTTTGACCGAACACCCTTCTATGCTGAGAGCGGCGGCCAAGCGTCTGACATCGGCACGATCTCCTGGCCGGGCGGACGGGGGATACTGGTTGGGCTACACAAGCAGGCCGGCGACCTGTTCGTCCACACGATCCACATCGCTTCGGGCACATTGGCCGTCGGCGATGGGGTTCAGCTGACAGTCGATCGAGACGCCCGCACCCGCACGCGCGCCAACCATTCCTCGGCCCACCTGGTGCACGCGGCGCTGAAGAACGTGCTGGGCGGTCATGTGGCGCAGAAGGGCCAGCTGGTGGATGCCGAGCGCATGCGCTTCGACTTCAGCCACGGCCAGCCGCTCACGCCTGAGCAGCTCTACCGGGTGGAGGCGGAGGTGAACGCCGTCATCCGCCAGAACCTGCCCGCCCGGACCGAAAGCATGGCCCCCGCCGCCGCCATAGAGGCGGGGGCCGTCGCCCTGTTCGGCGAGAAATACGGCGAGGAGGTGCGGGTGCTGACGCTCGGCCGGTCGCTCGAGGGCGACGGCGCCTATTCGGTGGAGCTGTGCGGCGGCACCCACGTGGCGCGCACCGGCGACATCGCCTTGTTCAAGATCATCGCAGAGACCGGCATCGCGTCGGGTGTGCGCCGGGTGGAGGCCCTGACCGGCGAGGCGGCGCGTCGCCACCTGCTCGACCGGGCTTACGTCGCGGAGAGCTTGGCTGCGCAGTTCAAGGTCCCGCCGTCGGAGGTGATCGCCCGGGTCGAGGCGCTCACGGCCGACCGCAAGCGGCTAGAGCGCGAACTGGCCGACGCCCGGCGCAAGCTGGCCCTGTCCGGCGGTGCGGGTGGGGCGGCCTGGGAGGTCGAGGAGATCGGGGGCGTGAGGTTCATCGGGCGGGTGCTTGAGGGCGTCGACGGCCGGGG
>NZ_CAHJWH010000201.1 GCF_903642205.1 Caulobacter sp. S45
GGCCCGCAAAGGTGTCCTCAACGCGGAGAACCTCGCCGCGCTCGGACCAGACCGACTTGCGTCTCTGCTGATGGAGCTCGCCGGCGGCGACACAACGGTGCGCAAACGGCTGGTCCTGGCGGTGGCGGAGACCAGCGGCCCAGGCGGGGTGATCAAGGCTGTGGACCGGCGGTTGAGCGCGCTGGCGACCGCGCGCGGCCACATCGAGTGGGAGAAGGCCCGCGCCTTCGCCGCCGAACTCGACGGACTGAGGCGATCCATTGCTGAGAGTTTGACGCCGCGTGACCCCGCGGCGGCGGCGGACCGGCTGGAGCGATTGCTGGGTCTTGGACCGCGGTTGATCGAGCGAGTGGATGACTCCGACGGCAGGATCGGCGCTGTCCTCGAGCGCGCGGTTGCAGACCTTGGGGCCGCCTGGACCCAGATCAGCAGCCGTGACCCGGATACCCTGGCCGAGAAGGTCCTCGGCCTTGTGGTTGCAGACCAATATGGCGTCTACGACGAGATGATTGCTGCGGCCACTCCAGCCTTGGGCGAGGTGGGCCTGCTGGCGCTTGGCGATCTGGCCCGCAAGGCCTTCTCCGAAAAGCCCCCGCCTGCAAAGGCCAGGAGCTTCAACTGGAGACGCACCAGGCTCCAGCAAGTGCTGGCCGAGGTGGCGGACGCTCGAGGCGACGTGGACGGCTTCATCGCCGTGCAAACCGCCGAGAATGGCGGCCCGGTCAACACGCGGGCCATTGCAGGGCGCCTCCTGGATGCAAACCGCCCTGATGAAGCGCTGAGCTGGCTCGACAAGGAGACCGCCAGGCCAGGGCTGCGGGTGATGACCTACGCCGACCTGGAAGCTCGATCCTCTCCGCCCGAGCGACCTGCAGGGCTGGACTGGGAACGGGAGACCCTGCGCATACGCGCGCTTGAGATGCTTGGTCGCCGGGACGAAGCCCAGGACTCCCGCTGGCGGCTGTTCGAGCACACCCTGCACCCGGACCTGCTCCGCAGCTATCTGAAGGTCCTGCCGGACTTCGAGGACGATGCAGCCCTTGATCGTGCGTTCGCCCTGGCAAGCACCCATGCCAGCGCACTGATGGGCCTGAGCTTCCTGATCCGCTGGCCCAACCTGAGGCTCGCCGCCGAGCTCGTAAGTCGCCGCGCCGACGCCCTGGACGGGCGCGACTACGAAATCCTCAATCCCGCCGCGGAGGCCCTGGGCGAACGCCATCCTCTCGCGGCGACCCTTCTGCACCGCCGCCTGATCGACAGCGTGCTCGAGCGGGCTGCGTCCAAGTCATACCCGTATGCAGCGAGGAACCTTGCTGCGTGCGCGGCTCTGGCCGACGTCGTCGACTGGTCCGCGGCGGCGTCACCTTCCCACGACCAGTACGTCGCTGACCTAAGAGCCCGCCATGGGCGCAAGTCAGGGTTCTGGTCAATAGTCTCCTAGCGGAGTTTGGTCATTCATGCAGCGGCATGTTTGTCTGAGCGATGTGGCACACGTCGCCAGCTGGACTAATATGGCCGGCGAGTCGTGCCTTTGAGGTAATTAGGTGAGGCAGTCTGCAATACGGCCTTTCGGGCTCCCGCGCGGGCGAACCACAGCTGACCTGCAAAGGTCAGAACGCCCGCCCAGATGAAGCCAAAGGAGAGTATCCGCAGGGGCGTCAGGCTTTCGCCGGCCTCGAAGCCCACCATGAACTGCAGGGTGGGAGAGATGAACTGCAGGAAGCCCATGACGGACAACGGCAGGCGCCGCGCGGCGAAAGCGAATAACGCGAGCGGCAGGACCGTCGCCGGGCCACAAAGCATCAGCAGGCCCGTCGCTGCAGGCGTGACGCCGAACACGCCGTGCCCATTGTGGCTAAGCCAGACTGTGTAGGCCACCGCCGGAGCGAACAGGATCAGGCACTCCACGAGCAATCCGACCTGGGCCTCCACGGCCGCCTTCTTGCGCACGATCCCGTATCCACAGAAACTGAGCGCCAGGACGACGGACACCCACGGGAACTCGCCCAGGGCCAGGCCCTGTAGTCCGACCCCAGTGGCGGCAAGGGCTACAGCGATCCAGCCGGTTCGGCTGATCCGCTCCTCGAAGAGAACGGCGCCGGCGGCCATGTTGAGCAGCGGTAGAATGTAATAGCCGAGGCTGGCGGAAATGGTCCGGCCTGCGCTCACGGCCCAGACATAGGTCGACCAGTTCACAGCTATCAGGAAAGAGGACAGCGCCAGCGCCGCCCAGGTCGAAGGTCTCAACCGGCGAAGGCTTGCCGCCTGACCTGTGATGAACACCAGAGCCGCGACGCATGGCAGCGACCAGATCGTGCGCCATGCCACGATCTCGAAGGCGCCGGCTCCGACCCGACCTGCCCAGATGAATAAGATCGGGAGCAGGCCCCAAGCCAGATAGCAGCCCAGGCCTGCAAAGACCGGGATGCGGTCGCCGCCCTGCGGACCGATCCCCGTTGCGGAAGTGGGCTCGGGGATGGTCATGGCCGCCGTTTAGACGAAGGATGGACCACGGGCGAGGACCGGCCGCTGCCAGGGTCATCTCAGGTTCCGGCAAAGACGTGTTCGTTCACCGGGCCTTTCGCGCGAAGTCTAAATTCCCACAGAGCTATGCTCACGAGAGCGCTGCGGCGGCCTCATCGAAGCGGGCCTCCAGCCACGGACTGGCGCCTCTGCAGCCCGCGACCACCTCCCTCGCCCAGTCACGATATTCATCGCGACGCTCCGCCGTCCAATCCGGCGGCGGACTGGCGACGAGCGCCCGCAGGTTGGCGGTCTTGTCCGCCAGCTTGATCAGCTTGGCGCCCCTGGAGGCATGGGGTGCGTGCTCCACCTGCAAGCGCTTGCGCTCGGCTTTGGGCAGCGACTTGTCGTCGGTCACCTCGGCGACCAGGGCGGCCACGTCAGCGCCGAACCGCTCGCTGATCTCGGCCAGGCTCGCGCCTGTGTCCTCCACGGTGTCGTGCAGCACGGCCGCGATGGCGATGTCGAGCTCGCGCCCTTCGGTGGCGTGGGCGACCAGTTCGGCGACCTCGGTGAGGTGGTTCATGTAGGGCTCGGCGCGCTGGCCCTTGCGGCGCTGGTCCACGTGCTGGACGGCTGCGAAGTGGTAGGCGGCCGCGAGGTCGACGACCGTGGTCATGGGCTTGGTCTCCTTTTAGCTTCATCTCGGTAGGGGCTGCATGCGTCGACGCTTGGCTCTGCGCCCTCCCGTCAGGTGCTGCTCGTATGAAGGCCGGACGCGAAGGGCTGGATCGTCACGCTCCCACACCCGGAACTTGTTCGTGTCGAGCAGGCTCGGCGGCGAGCAGCTGTGATTGAACCCGCGAGCATAAAAGTGCGTGCGGTAGAGCTCCACGGAGAGGACGTAGTCGTCGTCGAACGCGACTAGGTCCGCCAGGTCGATGATCCAGGCCCGCCCTTCGCGGCGCCCGCGGAGCAGTCCGCCCTCGATGAGCTTGGGGATGTAGGTCTCGTGCGCGCCTAGCAGCAGCCCGGCGTCACACGCGGTGAGCTTCACGCCGGCGCGCTGGGCGAGGTCCTTGGAGCCGGCGAGGAACGCCCTGACGAACTCCACGTCGACCAGGAGCTGATCGATCAGCCGGTGGCGGGTGGCGTCCATGGCGCAGAGCGGCAGCCGCCCGGACAGCAGGCCTTTGAACACCTTCGCCCAGGCCTGGCTTGAGAACCTGCGCGCCATGGCGTGGGCCAGGGGATCGGGCCAGCGGCCGCCACCGCGGTTCGGGACCACCTTGCGCAGGGCCTGCACACAGGCCTGGACGCTGGCGGCGCCGTAGAGCGCATCCACATCGGCCAGTCGCCGTGCGTCGGGATCGGTGATGGCCTCGATCAGCCCGTGCTCGGCTAAGGCGGAAAGACAGAAGGCGGGGACGTTCAACAGGGCCGCGGCGCTGGCCGGCCGCATGGCGCGCTTGTACTCGGCGACCGCCGCCTGCAGCCGGGCGCGATCGAACCGCACGCTGCCGCCCCGTCCCGTCCTGCCGCTGACCAGCGCCTCGCTCTGCGGGACCAGACGAGACAAGGCCGCCTTGGCGACGGCGAAGCTGGATTGAGCCTGGGTCAGGCTCAAGGTGTCGGCGCGCGTGGCCCCGCCCAGGTGCGCCAGGGCGCCGAGCTTCACCGGCGTCGCCGCCGCCACGGCTGCGTCGCCAATGCAGCTGCAGAGCAGCCGGCGCAGGGGCGTGTCGGGCTGGCGGCTGTCGAAAAACCGGCCCAGCGTCCCCAGCTCCCGCAGCGCCATGGACGGGGAGAGACAGACCCCGCTCTGGCCCTGGCGCAGGCGAGCCACGAGCGTGGGAAAGCCGTCGGGCCAGCCCTGCACCAGCTCATAGCCCCGCGCGATCGCCTCACATCTCAGCCAGTCCAGCCGACCTGCGCCAAGGTCCCGCGCGATCTGCGACCCGCGCCTTGACTCCGGGTGCTCCCAGGCCACCCCGAGCTCCACCACCGCGGTGAACACCTCCCCTGGACCTGCCTCGGAAAAGTGGAGAGCTCCCGGTGAGGAAGGAGAGCCTCCATGCCACAACGATTCACGAAGGAG
>NZ_CAHJWH010000202.1 GCF_903642205.1 Caulobacter sp. S45
ACCGCAAGATTGCCGAGCGGCGGGTGCGGCTTGGCCTGGTCCTGGCCGAGATCGGCCAGCGCCACAATGTGCAAATCTCCGAGCAGGAGATGCAGCAGGCGCTCATCGCCGAAATCCGCCGCTATCCCAGCGACCAGCAGCAGCAGGCCTTTGACTTCTTCCGCAACAACCCGCAGGCCTCAGCCCAGCTGCGGGCGCCGATCTATGAGGAGAAGGTGGTCGACCTGATCCTGGAGCGCGCCAAGGTCGAGGACACGCCGGTCTCCAAGGACGAGCTGTTCGCCGAGGACGAGATGCCGTAGGTCTACGGCCTTCAGCCGCTGAACAGCGGCTATCTCAGCCGCGGCGGCTTCAAGCACAACCGCCAGCAGTCGCCTCATCCTGAGCCCGTCGAAAGACGAGGCGTCCCTCCGCGGCGCGGCCTCATCCTTCGACAGGCTCAGGATGAGCCCGAAGGTGCGGTGAGCACTTGCATCATCTGTTCGGATGTAGGCCGGAGCTCTACAGCCCTCTCGCCGCCAGCGCCTCGTACGCCTCGTTCGGCCAGCGCTTATGCACCCAGAACCACTCGCCCGGCCGCTCGCGCACCCGGGCCTCCACGAAGGCGTTGACCTTGCGCACGCCTGCCTCGACGTCCGGCTCCCGGTCACCGGTATCCTCCAGCGGGATCGGTTCGTGCACCACGACGCGGAAGCGCGCCTTGGGCAGGCGCTGCACTGACAGGGGCTGAAGCGCGCCGCCGAAGCGGATCGCCACCCGGCTGGGTGCACCGGCGGTATGCGCGAGATGGCCGAAGAGGGGGACGGCCACGCCGCCGTTGAACTTCTGGTCGTTGAGGAAGGCCACCGATTGGCCGTCTTGCAGCGTCTTCAGCAGGTCGCGCGAGCCGGCGCCGCCCTTGGGGGCGAACAGCTTCACGCCATAGCGGGAGCGGCCCTCGATGATGCGGCGGTCGAAATGGGGGTTGTTGGCGGCACGGTAGGTGATGCGGCAGTCCAGCCCGCTGGCCACGATCACCGCCGCCATCACCTCCCAGTTGGCAAAGTGGCCGGAGATCAGCACCGCCCCTCGACCGGCGCGCGCCAGGGCCTGCAGCCGCTCCATGCCCACCACCTCCACCCGCCCCTGGGCCGGGGTGAGGCGGTCGACCAGGGGGAACTCGAAAAAGGTGCGGCCCAGGTTGTCCCACTGCTCGCCGAGCAGGCGGGCGCGTTCGGCGTCAGATAGTTCGGGGAAGGCCAGTCGCAGGTTGCGCTCGGCCAGCTGGTGCGCGCCGGTGAACGGACCGACCAGCCGGAACAGCCGCCCACCGGCGCCTGACACCCAGGAGATCGGCCAGGGCTGCAGCGCGGTGCTCAGCAGGTCAAAGGCCAGGGCCTCGACCCGCCACCCCAGGTCCTTGCCGAAACTCACGCCGGGAGGTCGTGTCATGACGGTTTAGATCGCGTTGATTTCAGGCTTCGACGCCGGCTGAAGGAGAGGGTAGGCGAAAGCGACGGTCCTCATCCCGTCCTAGGACGGGAGGCGTAAAGCCGGTGTCAAGCCAGATCAGGCGGCCACCACCCGGTCCGCCTGAACCTGCTGGCGGAAGACGCCGTCGCCCATGGCCTCGAAGCCCTGTGGCCCCGGCTCGGCGGGGCCGAGCACCAGATAGCCCCCAGGCGCGAGGCCCGGGAGGAACTGGGCAAGCACCCGCTCCCGCAGGTCCGGCTCGAAATAGCTCAGCACGTTTCGGCAGAGGATGAGGTCGAACTGCCGACGGCTGCGGCGTTCCTCCACCAGGTTCAGCCGGCGCCAGCGGATGGCTGCACGCAGCCGCGGGGTGATGGCCCACATCTCGCCGGCCTTCTCGAAATACTTCAGCAGCAAGCGGATGGGCAGGCCCCGCTGGACCTCGAACTGGGTGTAGAGGCCGGAATGGGCCTTCTCCAGCACCCGCTCGGACAGGTCTGTCGCCACGATCTCCAGCCGCAGGGGAGGACTCTGCTCCTCGGCCATCATGGCCAGGGAATAGGCCTCCTGGCCTGTGGAGCAGCCGGCGCACCACACCTGCACCACCCGCTCGGCCGCCTCTCCCGCGAGAGCAGGCAGCACGTCCGTCTTCAGCCGCCCGAAGGTCGGGCCGTCGCGGAAGAAGGCGGTGTCGGTGACCGCCAGGGCCTCCGCCGTCGCCGCGGCGAGCCGCTCGTCGGAGCCCTGGCGCAGCTGCTCCAGCAGCGCCTCCACGGACGCCATGCCCTCCCGCCGCGCCAGGCCGCCGAGCCGGCTCTCGGCAAAATAGCCCTTGTCGCCGCGCAGGCTCAGCCCGCAGCGGCCCTGAACCAGCGTCTGCAGGAAGTCGAGGTCGGCGGGGTTCACAGCAGGCCCGCCTGGCCGAGCTTGTAGGCGACGATGTCGCCGTCGAAGGGCTTCATGATGTACTCGTCTGCGCCGTGCGCCAGCGCTTCGGCGATCCGCTCGGGATCGTTCTCGGCGGCGCAGAAGACCACCACGGGCTGCTCCCCGCCCGGCTCGTTGCGCAGGCTCGTCAGGAACTCGAGACCGTCCATGTTGGGCATGGACCAGTCCACCAGGATCGCATCCGGCATGGCGGTGCGGCAGAAGGCCAGGGCCTCCATACCGTCGCAGGCTTCAGCGGTCTCGAACTCCAGCGCTTCCAGGATCCGGCGCGCGACCTTGCGCACCACCCGGCTGTCGTCGACCACCAGACACATCTTCATGCGGGAGGCTCCGGCCTGTAGCGAAGCAAGGCTGGGGTCCATGACCATCGCACCGCTGCGCGCGCGACGCAGGCGACGCACGCTTTGACGAAGGCTAGGCCCTGCTGGTTAAGGAGCTGTGGAGGCGCCGCGGTCTGCCGCCATAACTGGCCGGATGAAAGAGCTTATGCGCTCAGGCCGGCGCGCGGGCCCGGAGCGCCACCCGGTCTTCGGCCACGGCGTAGTCGAGCTTCCCCCCTGCCGCCTTGAGCAGCTGGTGCAGGAAGTAGGCCTGGACCCAGTGGCCGCCAAGGCCGCCTTCCAGCTTCTCGCCGCGCAGGCCGCTGATCACCTCCGGGCGCAGGCGGGCCCGGGCGCCTTCGGCTTCGGCGAGCATCACCACCTCCTCGCCCTGGATCACCGCGCTCAGGGTCGCCGCGCCCCCGGTAGGCAGGGCCGTGGCGGCGATCTGCGCCAGGTTCAGCAGGGCGCGGGCGGGCGCCTTGGACAAGACGGGCGGGGCCACGCGCCAGACAAGGCTGGGCCGCACGTGCTCGTAGACGCCCTGGGCCAGCTTCTCCAGCTCGCGCGTGTCGAAGCTCTCCGCCGAAACCGACGAGCCGAACGCCACCCGTGAAAAGGACAGCAGGGCCACCAGCTTCTTTGCCGATGCAGCAATCAGGTTCATGGCGTCGTCGCGCATGTCCGCCGCCGTGGGGTCTTCCAGCAGGTCGAGGCCCGAGACGATGGCGCTGGCCGGGCTGACGAAGTCGTGACAGAGGCGGGCGGAGAGCTGAGAAGCCAGGTCGGCGGCAGACACCGGCTCCGGCGCGACGGCCGGCTCGGTCCCGAACCGCTGCGGCCAGGCCGAGCCGAGCGGGGTGGCGGGAGAGGTGGGCGTGTCGGTCATGCGGGTGCGCGACTCGCAGCTACTGGAACCTTCGAGAGGGTGGCGGCATCGGCGCCGCTTGGGAAGGGGATCAGTAGCGCTGGTCGTCGTCAAAGCCCTTGCGTGCCGAATAGAAGGCCAGCCAAATGAACCCGCCGGTCATCAGCGCGGTGACGCCGCCGGCGATGGCCATGGCGATCCAGCCATGGATGCTCATCGGCGCGTCCCCCGCCAGCCGCCAGGACGCCCACGCGCCCCACCCGGCGAACATGACCATTCCAGCCAGTACAGCGACGAGCAGCACGGTCCCAAGGCCCAGGCGCGGACTGTCCGTCATGCGCCCTGACCTCGCAACCGGCTCAGATCGAGCCGGAGAGATCGTAGCCGGCCTCACGGCCTAGTCTGACCAGCTCCTCGCGCGGCCGGTCGCCTGACTTCGCCTGGCCTTGGGCCCAGGCGGTGATCGAGCGCGTGCCGGAGCGGCAGAAGGCCAGCACGGGGCCGTCCGCCGCCAGCACGGCCGAGCGTACGGCCTCGACCTGGGCCGGTCCGGGGGCGCCTGCGAAGGGGATGTGGACATAGGACAGGCCGACCTTGTCCGCGGCAGCCGCCATGGCCGCGCCGGTGGGCTGGCCCGGCGATTCGCCGTCCGGCCGGTTGTTGATCAGCAGGCGGAAGCCTCGGGTCGCCGCCTGGGCGACCTCGTCTGGGGCGAGCTGGGGTGCTACGGCGAAATCGTCGGTGACGCGGCGGATGTCAGCCATCTTAGGAAGATCCTGCTTCTTGTCGGCGCCGGCGAGGGTTGGTCCTGCGCCCTATTGCGGCGGAGGCCCGGCAGGCTGGGCGGTGGTCGGCGCGGCCTTGCTGGGCAAGGCTGCCGCCGCGCCCGGCGGCCCGATGGCGGCTGCAGGGGT
>NZ_CAHJWH010000203.1 GCF_903642205.1 Caulobacter sp. S45
GGGGCGCGCGGGTGGTGATCCTGGGGGGAGGCGTGGGCGGGCTCTCGGCCGCCTATGAACTCGGCAAGGCCGGCTATGCCTGCACGGTGCTGGAGGCGCGCCAGCGGGTCGGCGGCCGCAACCACACGATCCGCGGCGGCGACGTGCTGGAGATGATCGACGGCACCCGCCAGGTCTGCAGCTTCGACGAGGGGCTCTACTTCAACGCCGGGCCTGCGCGCATCCCCACCCACCATCAGGCGACACTCGGCTACTGCCGCGAACTGGGCGTGCAGATGGAGACGCTGGTCAACCACTGCGAAAGCGCCCTGCTGCAGGCCGACTCCATGAACGGTGGCGCGCCGATCCAGATGCGGCAGGCCATCTTCGACACCCGCGGCCACGTGGCCGAACTGCTCACCAAGGCGGTGCGCAACGGCGGGCTGGACAAGGAGATGAGCGCGGAGGATCGCGACCGGATGATGGCGGCGCTGGCCTCCTGGGGCGCGCTGTCGAACAACGGCAAGGTCACAGCGCCCCGCCACCCCTACGACACGCCGGACGCGCCCAACACGCAGAAGGCCGGCGATGTCGCCTATGCGGCCAACAGCGAGTCGGGCTGGCTGCGTCAGCCCGGGGCCGGCGCCCAGACGCCGATCGCGCGGGCGCCTCTGCCCGTCTCCACGCTGATGCATCCGATCGTGGGGGTGGGCTCCACCTTCCACGACTTCATCGACATGCAGGCGACCATGCTGCAACCGGTCGGCGGCATGGACCAGATCCCCCGCGCTTTCGAGACGGCGTTGGGGCCGGTGGTGCGCAAGGGCTGCATCGTGACGAAGATCGCCCGCCGTGGCGCGGGCGTCGAGGTCAGCTACCGCGAGGCGGCGACCGGCGCTGTGAAGCATGTCGAGGCCGACTACTGCATCGTCAACATCCCGCTGAAGGTGCTGAGCGCCATTTCGGCCGACTTCTCCCCCGACCGCAAGTCCGCCATAGACCGCGCCGTCTACGCCAACTCCATCAAGATCGCGTTCCAGAGCCCGCGCTTCTGGGAGCGCGAGGACCATATCTATGGCGGGCTGTCCTTCACCGACCGCGACACCTTCATCACCTGGTACCCCAGCGGCAAGTTCCATTCGCCCCAGGGCGTGCTGGTTGCGGGCTACGCCTTCGCCAAGCAGGCCGACCGCTTCGGCGCCCTGCCGCTGGATCAGCGCATCGCCTACGGCCGCGGCACGGTGGAGCGGCTGCACCCCGGACGCTCGGCCCTGCTGAAGAACCCCATGACCGTCACCTGGGCCAACGTGCCCTACAACCTCGGCATCGAGTGTCCCCTGGCCGAGCAGGACCCCGCCTCCTACGCCCTGCTGAGCCAGCCCGACGGCCCCTTCTACTTCGCCGGCGAGCACCTGAGCCACGTGGGCGCCTGGCAGCAGGGCGCGTTCCTGTCGGCCCACCACGCCATCGCCCAGCTGGACGCGCGCCACCGAGGCGGCCAGCCCGTCACCGACGTGCGGATGCAATGAGGCAGGATCGTCGAGGCGTTGGTCTCGCGTGACGGGGGCGGTCACCACCCTTGTCCTGGCCTTCCTGCCGTTCGCGATCTCGATGTCGTTCACGCCGGGGCCGAACAACCTGATGCTGGCCACCGCCGGCGCCCGCTTCGGCTTCGCCCGCACCTTGCCGCACCAGTGCGGCGTGGTGCTGGGGTTCGCGGTGATGACGCTGACGGTGGGCCTGGGCGTCGCAGGCCTGATCAAGGCGGCGCCTCTACTCTATTCGGTCATGAAGTTCATGAGCCTGCTGTATCTGGTCTATCTGGCCTGGCGGACCGCGACCGCTGAGAAGGTCAAATCCGCTCAGACGCCGCAACGCCCCATGAGCTTCCTGCAGGCGGCGGCTTTCCAGTGGATCAATCCGAAAGGCTGGATCATCGCGCTGAGCGCCATGACCGCGTTCACCATCCGCGGTCTCGACGCCTGGCTGCAGGTGCTTGTCATCACCGTGGTGCTGGCCATCGTCGGTGTGGCGAGCACTTCAACCTGGGCGGTGTTCGGCCTGATGATCAGCCGCTACCTGACCACGCCACGCCGCCGCACCGTTTTCAACTGGACGATGGCGGCCTTGTTGATAGTCTCGGTTGCGCCTGTCCTCCTGGAGCGGTGACACCCCGCAGTCGTTTGTCGTTCAAGGACATGCGTCTGTCAGTAGATGGCACGGTGATGACACTCGTATGGGATCCCGAACTGCCGGAAGTCAGGTTCTCGTCCCTTTTGTACGAGCCTAGCCACCCTTCAAAGCGGCAGAGACGTCCGATGATCATCCACGGCTGTTAATGCCGGCCAGAAGGGCCCACCTATCCACCGGAATCACTGCGTTCTTCCGGACTTCATGGGAGGTCCGGGCTTAGAGCATCGCCGGGACCTCCTGCGGAAAATTGTTTTCTACTCGCAGTTTCGGCCTGTTTTCTCTAGAACGGGGGTTATCAAAGCCGTCCGGCCTTCCTATTGTCGGATATCTGATTCGCACATGGAGTAGGCGACATGGCTGACGACGCGTCCTTTGATCTTTCCACCCTGACGGCCGACATCGTGTCCGCCTATGTCAGCAACAACAAGGTCCAGACGAGCGAACTGGCCGCCGTCATCTCTCAGGTGCACCAGGCGCTGGGATCGGTTGGCCAGCCGGCCCCGCCCGCTCAGCCGGAGGCCGCCAAGCCGACCACTGCAGAAATCCGCAAGAGTCGCACGCCGGAGTTCCTCACCAGCTTCGTGGACGGTCGCAAGTACAAGAGCCTTAAGCGCCATCTCACTACCAACGGCATGACGCCGGATGAGTATCGGACCCGCTTCGGCCTGCCCAAGGACTATCCCATGGTCGCCGAAAGCTATTCGGCCCAGCGCAGCGCGCTGGCCAAGACCCTGGGCCTGGGTCGCAAGGCGGCGGCTCCGGAACCTGAAGCCGCGCCCGCGCCCGCACCCAAGAAGGTCGGCCGCCCCAAGAAGTCGGCCCCCGCCGCCTGAACGGATCAGCTTGAGCCCGGCGCCTTGACTCCAATGTCGTGAGACGGAGTCGAGGCGCCTTCCCCGCTAGTCGCCGCGCAGGATTGGGGCGGGTCGTCGCGTCAGGGCGGCGACTGCTCCGGTCAGCCCGGCCCCCGCGCAGATCCCGGTGGCGGCGGCGAGCAGCAGCCCGAGCGCGACGGGGTCCGGACGCCACGGCGTGTGGAAGACCTCCGCCACCACGGGCCAGGCGCAGGCTGAGCCCACCAGCATCCCGGCCGTCCCCGCGATCAGCCCGACCAGACCGTATTCCAGGCCGTAGGCGGACAGGATGTCGCCGCGGCTGGCGCCCAGGACCTTCAGGATCGCGGCCTCCCGCGCCCGGGCTTGGCTGGTGGACGAGATGGCTCCGACCAGCACCAGCACGCCCGCCAGCGCCGCCACGCCCGCAGCGCCGCGCACTGCCCAGCCGAGTTGGCCGAACACGCGCGCGACCGCATCGAGTTGTTCACGCACGCTGATCACGTTCACCTGCGGCAGGGCGCGGCCAAGCGCATGCAGGATCGTCTCGTCCTGGCGGGCGCTCGTCCGCGCGACCACGACCTCGCGCAGACCCGCCCCCGCCAGGGCCGCCGGGTCCAGCACCAGCGCGAAGCTCGCACCGAAGCGGCCGGGATCGACCTTGCGGAGCCCCGCCACCCGCGCCTCGAGATCGCGGCCGAGGATGGACAGGGTGACAGCATCCCCGACCTTCAGGCCCGCGGCGTCGGCGATCTCGCGGGCCAGCAGCACCTCGGGCGGTCCATGGTAGTCGGCGGCCCACCACCGGCCCGCGACTATGTCGGCGTCGGGCGGCGGGGCGGCGAGGGCGGTGAGGCCGACGTCCTGGTCGAAGGCCCAGCGCTCTCCCGGAGCGATCCGCTTCACATCGACCGCCGCGCCTTTGATTCTGACGATACGTCCCGTGGCGAAGGGCGTCCGGCGGTAGTGGTCGGGGGTGAGCGGCCCCAAGGCCGAGCCCATCAGGGCGTCCAGCTCGGCGGCGCGTTCGGGCGGTATCTCGGTCAGGATCAGCGAGGGGGCGGCCTGTGGCGCGGCTTCGCGCACCTCGGCCAGCAGGCTCGACTGGATCAGCAGGATGGCGGTGAGCAGCGCGACGCCCAACCCGATCGAAGGCGTGGCCGATCGCGCTGCGGAGCCCGGACCGCCGAGGTTCGCCAGGCCCAGGCGCGCGGCGCCCCTGGCCAGCCTGCGCGCCTTCGAGGCCAGTCGGGTGGCCAGGCGGCCGATCCCGAGCAGCAGGGCGAAAGCGAAGGCCACCGCGGCGATCATGGCGGCGGCGACCAGCACGGTGGGCGCGGTGTAGAGGGTCAGGCCGGCGAGGCCGAGCGCTGCGACCCCCTGGCCCAC
>NZ_CAHJWH010000204.1 GCF_903642205.1 Caulobacter sp. S45
CATGAAGCTGCCGTTCTGGCGGCCTGACCGCGGCGCGACGCGTCCGCCCCCCCGGGCCGGACTTTTGGAGCGCTACGGGGCGGACGCCCTGGCCCTGGCGGAGGCCGTGGACCTGGATCTGGACGAGCTGCCGGCCCTCGCCGCCAAGGCGCCGCCGTTCATCCTGTCGCCCGGGCGTGGAAGCTGTAACTGGTATCTGCAGGATGTCGGTGCGGTGAGCGTCGGGGGCATGATGACCGCCTTCCGCATCGCCGACCAGCTGAAGTCCACCCGGGGCGTGCACCAGCGCTTCCTGATCTGCGGCCGCGCCGAACTCCAGGCCATCGCCACACGGGTGCTGGCGGCCTTCCCCGGCTTGAAGGGCTCGGAGTTCATCGCGCTGGATTCGGCCGAGAAGCTGGCCGGCATCCCGCCTGCCGACATCGGCGTGGCGACGTTGTGGACCACGGCGTACGTGCTGGCGCGGGTGACCAATTGCGCGCGCAAGATGTATCTGATCCAGGACTTCGAGCCGCTGTTCTATCCCGCCGGCTCCACCTCGGCCCAGGCCGAACTCACCTATCGGTTCGGCTTCGAGGGCCTCTGCAACACCGAACCCCTGAAGGCGATCTACCAGGACCGGTACGGCGGCGAGGCGGTGGCCTTCACCCCGCAGATCGACCGCAAGATCTTCTATCCTGGCCCGGCGGAGCAACGCTGGCCGCGGGCCCGGGTGTTCTTCTACGCCAGGCCCAACAATCCCAGGAACGCCTTCGAGCTCAGCGCCGCGGCGCTGAAGCGGCTGAAGCACCGGCTGGGATCGTCGGTGGAGATCCTGTGCGCCGGCGCCGAGTTCGACCCCAAGGCCTACGGGCTTGATGGCGTGGTCGAGCCGCTGGGCTGGCTCCCCTACGAACAGACGGGCGAGCTCTACCGCACCTGCCATGTGGGCCTGTCGTCCATGCTTACCCCGCACCCGTCCTACCTGCCGTTCGAACTGATGGCCTGCGGCGCGCTGGTGGTGGCGCTCAGGAACGAGGCCAACGACTGGTTGCTCGAGGATGGCGTCACCTGCCTGATCGCCGAGGCCTCGGCTTCAAGCCTAGCCGCCAAGCTCTTCCAGGCGGTGACCGGGTGGGAGGAGCACGCGGCCTTGAGGGCGAACGCTGCGCGCACCGTCTCTCGGCTGGCGGGACACGGCTGGACCTCTGAACTCGCTTCTGTGGTGGCGTTCATGACCCGCCTGACAGAGGCGAGCGAGTTGCAGCCGACCGTCAGCAAGCCTGGCCGATCGCCGTCGCTTCCATCTCGCCGGGTTGAGGCCGCCAGCCGAGGCGAAGGGGATCGCGGAACGCGCAAGTCATGAACGCCGCCTTGATGCGCCATGGCCCGCGACAAGCCCGCCGCCGGCTCGGTGGCCGAGCACTTCTGGTAGCGCTGGCCGTTGCGACAGCACCGCTTCACGCCTACGCCCAGGCGATCGAGCGCAACCTGCCGCCCCAGGTGACGCACGGCTCATCGGTGATCGTCACGCCTGTGGCGCCCAGCGACACCGACGCCACTCCGCTGGGCGCCAACCTCACCGGACTGGTGGTGCTCGGCCCCACCGATCCGGCGAAGCCGGGCGCCGTCACCGGCCTGCACCTGGACGCCGCGCCGAGGCTGACTGCGAGCGTCCGGCGCAGGCTGGCCCGCTACCTCGGCCGCCCGTTGTCGCACAAGCTGATTGCCGACGTGGAGGCCGAGATCGTGCGCGACTATCGCGCCGTCGGCTTCCCCCTGGTCTCGGTCTCCACCCCCGAGCAAGAGGTCTCCTCAGGCCTGCTTCAGGTGCGCGTGATCGAGTTCACCCTGAAGCACAAGACCGCGACGGGCGTCCATGACCCCAGCTATGTCACCAGCCGGGTGCGCGCCCAGCCCGGCCAGCCTATCGACGCCCGCAAGCTGTCCCAGGACCTGGACTGGCTGAACCGCTATCCGTTCGCCAACACCCAGGCGGCGTTCCAGCCCGGCGACCATCTCGGAGAAACGAAGCTGGTGCTGCAGACCACGGCCAGCCAGCCCGTCTCGATCTCGGCGGGCTACGCCACCTCGGGCTCGCCGCTGACCGGGTTCGACCGCTACTTCGCGGGGACCACCTTCGCGCTGCCCTTCCTGCACGACGCCTACGCCAGCTACCAGTTCACCGGCTCCAACGACGTGCTGTTCTCCCAGGACCGGCCGCTGAACGGCGCGCCCGATCCGCTCTATCTCAGCCACTCCGGGCGCATCGTCATCCCCACCCTGCCGCGCCAGGACCTCGAGGCGTCCTTAAGCTTCGTGCAGTCCAACGAGTTCGGCGACTTCACCGCCCACCAGACCACCGAGGAGCTGTCGATCGGTTACCGCAGCGCGCTCTCCAACCTGCTGTCGGTGCTGCCTGGCGAGGCGGTGGTGGGGGTGGAGGCGCGGCGCGAGACCGGCCGAACCAACTTCGCCGACGAGCCGGTGCAGAACGGCGTCACCGACGTGTTCCAGGTCTATGCCGGCTACTCCGCCCAGGAGAACGACGCCTTGGGCCGCAGCTCGCTGGACCTGACCGTACACATCAGCCCAGGCGGCGTGGGCGCCAGCAACACCGACGCGGCCTTCGCCCTGGCCTCGCAGGGGCGTTCGCGCAGCGCCGAGTATGCCTACGTCTCGGGCGACCTCAGCCGCTATACGCCCTTGCCCAGGGCGTTCGGCTACAGCGCCAGCCTCATTGGCCAATACGCCCCGAACCCGCTGCCGCTCACCGAGCAGATCGGGCTGGGCGGCCCCTCGCTGGTGCGCGGCTACACGCTCGACGACGGGGTGTTCGACTCAGGGCTGGTGGCGAGGAACGAGCTGCGCACGCCGACCCTCGCCGTGCTCGCCAACCTGCGCCGCGGCTTGGCCGACCAGCTCTCGCCCTTCGCCTTCGTGGACGCCGGCTACGGCAAGAACGAGTACACCCACGCCGACTCTACCCCCATCGGTGCAGGGTTCGGCGCCGACTACCAGTTCGGCCAGTACCTCAGCGCCAACCTGACCACCGCCTGGGCGCTCAAGCACGAGGGCCTCACCCGGTCAGGGCAGTTCAGAATGGAGAGCCGGGTGGCGCTGAGCTTCTGACCCCGATCATGGCAGTCCAGTTGCTCAATGAGCGATCGACGGCTGCGAGTGGCTGGGTGCGAGTAAGCCGAACGTCCGCTCTTGGATCCAGCCGCAAAGATCAGGAACGGCTGACTCTGGGCGCAAAGCGGCCGTCGCCATCCGTCGAACCCTGTGCCGGAGAGTACCCGGGGGAGCTGTCAGATTTAGGGCAACATGTCTCCGCCGCGACCGGATTGGTGGTGCGGCGGGAGTTTCGCGGTGCAGCCCATCTCCTACAGGCGCCATCGGTTTCCAGCGGAGGTGATCCGCTATGGGGCGTGGCTGTATCTTCGCTTCACCTTGAGCTTCCGCGACGTGGAGGAGCTGCTGGCCGAGCGTGGGATCGAGGTGAGCTACGAGACGATCCGCTGCTGGACGCTGAAGTTCGGCCCGCTGATCGCCAGGAACCTGCGTCGACGGCAGGCGCGGCCCACCGGCCGCTGGCGCGTGGACAAGATGGTGGTGAAGATCGGGGGCGCGAAGCGCTGGCCATGGCGGGCGGTGGATGACGAGGGCGTGGTGCTGGACATGCTGATCCAGCCCCGGCGCAACAGGAAGGCGGCGCTGCGCCTGTTCCGCAAGCTGATGAAGACCACCGGCGTTCATCCCGAGACCATCACCACAGACAAGCTGGCCTCGTACGGCGCAGCGCTCCGTGGGCTGAACCTCAGCGACCGCAACCGATGTCGCGGCAGGCGAGCCAACAACCAAGTTGAGAACAGCCACCTGCCGATCCGAAGGCCGGAGCGGAAGATGCAGACGTTCAAGAGCGACCATCGACACCTGGCCCCACCTGATCAGCCGACGCGGGCTTCGCATCCTGCGGGCCGCAGCCCACCAGGCGTGGGCGCAAGCCAGCGCCGCAGCAGGGTAGGGGAGGGCCGGCCTAGGGTCCTTTGCGCCCGCTCACCAGCTGTCGCGGCTTAACCTGACAAGCCCCTCATGCGTGCTGGCGGATCCTCCGCGGCCGTTCAGCCTGTCCGCTTCCTCGCGGTGAGGCACGCAGGAGCCCAGTAGTGAGTTTCGCGAGCGACAATGCCGGCAGCCGAGAACCCCAAGACGGATTTCTGGCGTTGACCTAATACCAAGTCCCGCTAACTAGAACTTGTGAGCCCACGCCCGCATCCCGATCGAGGCGATGGTAGCGGGCTGTTGG
>NZ_CAHJWH010000205.1 GCF_903642205.1 Caulobacter sp. S45
TAAGGCGCGTCGCCGCCCTCGGAACAAGGCTCCCTGCTTCCTATTTAAGCGGATGAAGGCCCGCGTCCGGGTCGGAGACCGAACACATGAAGCGCGCCTTGATCGCCGTGGCCGCGGCGGCGCTGGCCCTGTCCGCTTGCGAAACGGCGACTCCCTACCAGCCGATCACGGCGCAGAAGGCCAGCTCCTCGGGCGGGTACAGCGAGCAGCAGATCGAGGCCAACCGCTGGAAGGTCGAGTTCTCCGGCAACTCGCTGACCTCGCGCCAGACGGTGGAGCGTTACCTGCTGTTCCGCTCGGCTCAGCTGTCCCTGGCCCAGGGGTTCGACTGGTTCCAGGCGGTGGACCGCCATACCGAGCGCAAGACCGACTATTACGGCGACTCTGACCCGTTCTTTGGCGGGTGGGGAGGCGGTCCTTCCTGGAGCCTGTACCGTTCAGGCTTCGGATGGGGCTCGGGTTTCGGCGGATATGGTGGGTTCGGCGGCTTCGGATATGGCGACGGGTTCGGCGGAGGCACGTTCGACATCGAGCAGGTGAGCCGGTATCAGGCGAGCGTCGAGGTGCTGATGGGCCACGGGCCCAAGCCGGCCGACAACCCCCATGCCTATGACGCCCGCTCGGTCGTCGAGCACCTTCAGGGGACGATCCAGTACCCCAAGACCTGACGGAGACCTGACCGCGTGGACCAGCGGATCGCTCTTGCGTTGCACGGGGGGGCTGGCGCGCGCCGCCATCGGGATTATGCGCGCGAGATCGCCCACATGCGCGGGCTCGTCGAAGCGGCTCGCGACCGGCTGCGGGAGGGCGCGGCGGCGCTGGAAGTGGTCGTGGCGACCATACAGGCGATGGAAGCCTCAGGCCTGTACGTCGCAGGGCGCGGCGCTTCGCCCAACACCGAGGGGCGTTACGAGCTCGACGCCAGCTTGATGGACGGCGCGACGGGCTTGGCCGGCGCGGTCGCCGCGCTGGAGGGGTTCGAGAGCCCGATCCTGGCTGCGACGGCGGTCATGCAAGCCACACCTCACGTCATGCTGGCGGGCCGGGGCGCGGCGGGCTTCGCCCGATCTCAGGGTCTGGCGGAGATAGCCGACGCGGCGAGCTGGTTCACCCACGCCGGCTTTGACGAGTCCAATCACCCGCCAGGAGGTGCGCTCGCGCACGGCACGGTGGGTTGCGTCGTCCGCGACGCCTGTGGCCGACTGGCGGCCGGCACCTCCACAGGCGGCGTATTCGGCAAGCTGGCGGGCCGGGTAGGCGACACACCCATCCCAGGCGCCGGTGTCTGGGCGGACCGCGCGGTGGCCGTGTCCTGCACCGGGCAGGGCGAGTATTTCATCCGCACGGCCGCGGCCGCACAGGTGGGCCTGCGCCTGCGCCTGACCGGCGAGAGCCTGCCGGGCGCAACCCGCGCGGTGCTGGACGACATCGCGGCGCTGGGCGGCGAGGGGGGGATGATAGCTGTGTCGGCGGCGGGTGAGATCGCCATGCCCTTCGTCTCGGAAGGCATGAAGCGGGCCGCCCTGACTCCAGACGGCCGGATCGAGGCTGAGGCCTTCTGAACGCGGCTCAGGCGGCCTGCACGGCGGGCGACTTCGACGCGGCGACCGGGCCGTCCAGATCCATCGCACCGCTGCGCACCGCCTCCACCATGCGACGCATGCGGCGCAGCTCGCGCCGGAGCCCGCGGCCCGTGACCAGCTGGCGCTTCAGGCGGGGGCTGAGCGCCTGGATTTCGGCCCACATCTCGCCGAAGCAGCGGTGCTCGCAGGCCCGGCGCAGGTCGCGCGGACTGACCCGCAACCGGTCGGCCCAACCGGAGTCGCAGATCGCCTGCGCCCCCCCTGCAGTCCACAGCGCCCGCAGCCGCCTGCGCCAGAGCGCACGTCGGAAGGTCACGATGGTGAGCTCCAGCATCTCGTCGCAGGCATGGTCCGGTTCGCCCCGCAGGCGGATGGCGTCGGACAGGCCGCCTAGCGCTCGCCCATCGGTGCGGGCCGAGGTGACGACCTGGACGTCGAGGCTGTGGCGGATACGTCCGTCGACACGGCGGACCATCTCGAAGAGGGCGCGATCCTCGCCCACGGCGCGGGGCGGCAGGCCGCCAATCCGGCGATAGGTCGCCGCCGTGATCGCCGCCGAGGCGCCGCAGTTCTGGTTGTGGCAGGGCCAGGGATCGTACGGATCGGGATCCACCCGGGCGACCATCTCGGCGCCCAGCTGCTGGAACTCCCACTCCAGGGACCCGCGCTCCAGGATTTCGGGAGGCAGTTCGATCAGCTCCGTGGGGTCGGCCATGACATAGCCGGCCACAGCGTCTGCACCGGCGGCGATCTCGCGCCGGTTGGCGGCGACCCAGTCGGTTTCCACCAGCGTGTCAGCGTCGGTGGTGAGGATCAGGCCATCAGGTGCGACCAGGTCGGCCGCCGCCTCCATGGCCAGGCGCCGCGCCCAGCCGGCGTTCGCGTAGGCGGGGGGCAGGTCCACCTCGCGCAGCTCCAAGCGGAAAGGAAGCTGGTCGGCCAGGGCGTGGATGCGCGCGCGGGTGCAGTCGCGGCAGTTGTTCAGCAGCAGCACGACAGCCAGGTCGCCAAAGTCCACGTCGGTCTGCCCGGCCAAGGCCAGAAGGCAGGACTCGATCCGCGCTTCCTCGTCCTTTACCGGCACCGCCACCACAGCGCTCGGCGTCGCTGCGGCGTGTCGGCCAAGGGTCTCGGCCCGAAGGCTGAAGCTTACGTGGGAGTTGGCCGTCATCTAGTTGCACGCTCTCGTGGCGGTTACGGCGAGGAGGAGTGGCTTGTCTGCGAGGCCGTTCATGGCCGGGCGATGGAGTCCGCCACGGCGCCGCACCCCGGGCCGGACAGAGACCTGCCGTCGTCAAGCTCGTGGATCATCCGACAGGCCCCCTGCACAGAACCTTCCCAGCGGAGGCCGGTCTTCTCCACAAAGAGAGGGTGAGCCTAGGGGCCTTGGGCGTCAGGATCAAGTCGCCTCATCCGCGGACGGGCGTCGCACCTTCCGAACTCAGGTCGCCGTCGCGTCGCGGATGGGGCTTTGGCTTCAGTCGAACGCAGATTGTGGCGGCTCAGCCGAAACGACCGGTGATGTAGTCGGCGGTGCGGGTCGCCTTGGGGTTGTCGAACAGGCGGTGGGTAGGGGCGAACTCGATCAGCCGGCCTAGGTACATGAAGGCGGCGTGGTCGGAGATCCGGGCCGCCTGCTGCAGGTTGTGGGTGACGATGACGATGGTGTAGTCGCGCTTCAGCTCCACCAGGGTCTCCTCCAGCTTGGCCGTGGAGATGGGGTCGAGCGCGGAGGCCGGCTCGTCCAGCAGGATCACCTCGGGCCGCACCGCCACGCCGCGCGCGACGCACAGCCGCTGCTGCTGACCGCCGGAGAGGCCCTGGCCAGAGGTCTTCAGCTTGTCCTTGACCTCTTCCCAAAGCGCCGCACGGCGCAGGCTCTCCTCCACCCGCGCGTCCATCTCCGCCTTGGACAGCTTTTCGTAGAGCTTCACGCCGAAGGCGACGTTGTCGTAGATCGACATGGGAAAGGGGGTCGGCTGCTGGAACACCATGCCGATCTTGGAGCGCAGCTCGGTCAGGTCGACCTTGCGGTCCAGGATGTTGACGCCATCGAGCAGCACCTCGCCCTCCGCCCGCTGGCCGGGATACAGCGCATAGATGCGGTTCAGAGCGCGCAGCAGGGTGGACTTGCCGCATCCGGACGGGCCCATCAGGGCGGTCACCGCGTGACGGGTGAAGGGAATGCTGACCTCATAGAGCGCCTGGTTCTTGCCGTAGAAAAAGCTCAGCTTCTTGGTCTCGAGCTTGATCTTGTCAGCCGCAATCGGCTCGATGAAGCTCTCGAAGGTGAGGTTCGCCGCGTTCTTGCTGGCTGAACTCTGCCCGGCGGGCGCGGCCGGGTTCGGATCGGTGGTGACGGGCTGGACGAAGCTCATGAGCGTTTCTTCTCGGCGGAGAGCGCACGGACGACGATGTTGGCGCCCAGCACCGCCAGCGTGATCAGCAGGGCGCCGACCCAGGCGAGGCGCTGCCAGTCGTCATAGGCGCTGAGCGCATAATTGAAGATGATGGTCGGCAGGTTGGCCATCGGCTTGGTCATGTCGAGGCTGAAGAACTGGTTGTTCAGCGACGTGAAGAGCAGGGGCGCCGTCTCGCCGGAGATGCGGGCGAAGGCCAAGAGGCCCCCGGTGATG
>NZ_CAHJWH010000206.1 GCF_903642205.1 Caulobacter sp. S45
CCACCCCGCCCAGCGCCTCCCGCGGCCCGGGCGACCAGACGAGCGTCGGCGAGAGGTGCTCGGGATCGGCGCTGGCCGTAGCGAGGTCGAGCGAGACCACCGAGCCGGTGGGGAAGGTCGTTCCCCCCGGCGTGGGCGTCCAGGCCTGGCGCAGGCTGACGATCAGCCGGCCGGCGACAAGGTCCTCGACGCTGGACTTGGGCGGCAGGGCAAGACGGGCGCCGCCGCCGCGGTCGGTGACCAGGTAGTGCTCGAATTCGAAGAAGGTGATCCCGCGGGTGATGACGATGGCGCGGTGGCCGTCGCCGTCCACGAAGGTGTGCGGGCTTGTGCCGACCTGGTCGGTGGGCTCGCCGCGGATGACCGTGGAGGCCTGGCGCAGCGCCTCGCCGCGGTGCAGCACCTTGACCACGAAGGGGTAGCCCGATGCGGTCATCGTGCCAGGCCCCCAATCGCGGGCGAGGATGATCGTGTCGCGGTCGATCCAGTCCACGTCCTGCTTGCTGTGGGAAAGGTCGAAGCCCCCGTCCACGAAGCGGCCGGTGGAGAGGTCGAACTCGCGCACGGTCACCGCGTCCTCGCCGCCGTCGGACAGCGAGACCAGGCAGCGGGTCTCAGCGGGGCGCTGGCAGGTGGCGCCCTTCCAGACCCAGTTAGCCCCTTGCGCCTTGGACAGGGCGTCGAGGTCCAGCACGGTGCGCCAGTCGGGCGCGGGGGCGGCGTAGTCGGCGACGCTGGTGGCCCGCCAGACGCCGCGGACGTGATCGGCGTCCTGCCAGAAGTTGAACACCTCGCCGCCGATGAAGTCCGGGCGGGGGATGCGGTCCTTGGCCTCCGCCAGCTCCAGGGCCTGGGCGTGCAGGGGGGCGTAGCGGGGATCGCCCTCCAGCACCTTCAGCGAGCGGGCGTTCTGGGCGTCGACCCAGTCGAGCGAGCGCTTGGCGCTGACGTCCTCCAGCCAGAGGTAGGGGTCGGCGGCCTGGGCCGTGGGGCTCGTCGCGGCGGGGGGCGTCTGGGCGGAGGCGGGCAGGGCGAGGGCCGTGAGCACGAGGGCGAGGAGGAGCGGGCGCATGGGCCCCCAGCATAGGTAGGAGGACCGCGACAGCAAGCGGTTCTCCGTCGAGGAGGAAGGAGGATTCCGGCGCGGTTCATCCTATAGTCCGGCCATGTCTCGACCCTTCGTGAAGATGAACGGGCTCGGCAACGACTTCGTCGTGGTCGAGGCCCGGTCGAGCCCCTTCGAGCCTACGCCTGAGGAGGTGCGCACCATCGCCGGTCGGGGCGAGGGCGGGATCGGCTGCGACCAACTGATCGCGCTGACCGCGACCTCCGAGGGCGACGCCTTCATGCGCATCTGGAACGCCGACGGGGGCGAGGTGTCGGCGTGCGGCAACGCCGCGCGCTGCGTCGGCTGGCTGCTGATGCAGGCCTCGGGCGGCGACCAGGCGACCATCGCCACCCGCGCGGGGCGGCTGCGCGCCTGGGCTGCGGGGCCGAGGGCGGTGACGGTGGACATGGGCGCGCCCGGGCTCGGCTGGCGCGACATTCCTCTCGAGGAGGACATGGACACCCGCGGTATCGAGCTGCAGGTCGGCCCCGTCGACGCACCGCACCTGCACACGCCGGGCTGCGTCAGCATGGGCAACCCGCACGTGGTCTTCTTCGTCGCCGACGCCGCCAAGGCGCCGGTGCGCGAGGTCGGGCCGATGATCGAGCACCACTTCCTGTTCCCCGAAGGCGTGAACGTCGGCTTCGCGGAGGTTCAGGCGCCCGACCGCATCCGCTACCGGGTCTGGGAACGGGGCGTCGGGGAGACCAAGGCTTGCGGCACCGGGGCCTGCGCCGCGATGGTGGCGGCGCACCGGCGGGGGCTGGCGGACCGGAAGGCCACCGTGGTGCTGGACGGCGGAGAGCTGCGCATCGACTGGCGCGAGGACGAGGGCGGCGCACCTGGGCACGTGCTGATGAGCGGGCCGGTGGCCGTGGAGTTCACGGGCATGCTCCCTCCGCCCGGGGGGCGAGGGGTTTAGGTGCGGTACCTCAACCTTCCGAGGTTCGCGGCCAGCACGGTGAGGCCTTCCTGCAGCGGCGGCAGCTTCGCCTTCAACTTTTCGAACTGCATCACGTTCTCGATGCGGGCGTCCAGGTGGCGGGCCCCCGCCTCCTCGCCGCGGGCCAGGCGCACCGCCATGGTGGAGGCCAGGATGGCGCAGAGCAGGGCGCGCTTGCTGTAGTGGTTCTCGTCGGTAGAGGTGTCGCCGGCCCAGCGCCAGAGCGCGTCCGCGGTCGCCCAGCCCAGCTGCAGGGTGAGCGACGCCTGCTGCGGCCGGCCTAGATAGAGGCTGGCCGCGCGGACCGCGGCCTCGTCGGCCATGGCGGCGTCGAGGCGGGCGAGCACGGCGGTGCGGATGCGCGCGCGCACCTTCAGGGCTGACGGATCCATCCGTCCGAGCGCCGCGAGCGCCTGGGTGTCGTGGCGCCGCCAGAGCAGGGCGGCGAGGTCGCGCGCGCCTTGGGGCATGAGCAGGCCCGCGTCGGCGGTCGACAGACCCGCCGTGGCCGCAGACCGTGCGAACAGCGTTGCGTCCCACCGCACGCCGGGTCCGATCAGCCCCGTGGCCGCGTCCAGCACGCGCGCCTCGGCCGCGTCGGCCCAGTCCGGGCCCTGATCGGCGGCGTCGGTCGGCGGAGGCGCGTCGGTCATACGCCTACATAACGCGGGCGTGGCGGCGCCGCCACGGACCAGCGCCGCGTCTCGCGCGTTCAGCTAAGGTACAGCTGGCAGGCGCGACGCACAGGCGGCGCGGCCGCGCAGCGGCCCTCGCGCTGTGGGAGACCGGTGATGCCAGGCACGAACTCGGGGGTGGCGCGCAACGCCCTGGTCGTCATCGCCGCGATCCTGGGGGCCTACGCCCTGTTCTGGATGCGCCAGATCCTCACGCCGCTGGCGCTGGCGGTGTTCCTGCTGGCCATGGTCGACGGGCTGGCGAGGCTGCTCGCCCAGAAGGCGCCCTTCGTCCCCGACGCCCTGGCCCTGCCCATCGCCCTGTTCGGGTCGATCGTCGTCGCTGGCCTTGTGGTCTATGCGGTGGCCGCCAACGCCGCCGGCTTCGCCCAGGAACTGCTCAACGAGACCGCGCGCCTTAACCAGATTATCGCCCGCGTCGCCGCGATCTTCGGGGTCAAGGTGCCGCCCACCGTGGCCCAGCTGGTCAACCAGCTGAACCCGGTGCGCTACATGGGCGACGTGGCGCGCGCCATGCAGAGCTTCGCCTCGGGGGCGATCTACGTGCTGGTCTATCTCGGCTTCCTGATCGCCTCCCGCCAGGGCTTCCAGAAGAAGGCCAACGCCCTCTTCCCGTCGCGCAGCGACCGGGACGGCGCGGCCGACGTCTTCTATCGCATCCGCGACTCCATCCAGCGCTACCTGTGGATCCAGACGGTCACGGGCCTGCTCATCGCCGGGTTGTCGGCGGGGGTCATGTATGCGGTGGGCCTTTCCAACGCCCTTTTCTGGGCCTTCCTGATCCTGGTGCTGAGCTTCGTGCCGGTGATCGGGGGCGCGATCGGCAGCACCCTGCCGCCGCTGTTCGCGCTCGTGCAGTTCCCTGACGCCACCCGCGCCATCATCCTGTTCCTGGGCCTGCAGGCCATAGGCTTCGTGGTCGGCAACGTGATCCAGCCGCGCATGCAGCGCGACAGCCTGAACATCGACCCGGTCATGGTGCTGCTGAGCCTGGCGCTCTGGGGCGCGCTCTGGGGCCTGCCGGGGATGTTCCTGTCCACGCCGCTGACGGTGACGGTGATCACCATTCTCGCCCAGTTCAACGGCTCCCGCTGGATCGCCATCCTCTTATCCGGCGATGGCGCGCCGGAGGGCGGGCCAGCGCCCAAGCCCGCCGCGCGTCCCGCCTTGGCGCCGCCGGCGCCCGCGTAAGGCTGACGCGTCCTCCCCTGCGAAGCGGGGGGAGGGGCGACCACGCGCAGCATGGTGGAGGGGCGTCACCACCGGCGTGCCTGGAACCGGACGGGCGACGCCCCCTCCGTCACGGCGCGTAGTCATGCCGCGCCACCTCCCCCCGCTGCGCAGGGGAGGAGAACAACCCTCATGGCCAAGCTGGCTCACGGACATGTGAGAGCGATTTTGTCGCAGTCGCCCCTGTCGTTTCAGGATCGACAGTCCTATCTCCCCGTCACGCCGG
>NZ_CAHJWH010000207.1 GCF_903642205.1 Caulobacter sp. S45
CAGGCGCGGCCGCGGCGGCCCCGGCCCGCGGTCTGGCGGCGCGATGCGATCCAGAGCGGGCCCGCTTCGCCCGCCTCGGCGCGGCGGCGGGCCTCGGCGTTGGTGGAGTCCACCGTCTCGAGGCGGAGGACCTCCACCCCAAGCGAGGTGGCCGTCATCGACGGGCCGTCATCGGCTCAGTTTAGCCCGAAGGCGGAGGCTGCGGCCTTGGACAAGGGGTCGATCAGGGCCAGCGCCGGCATCACCACGGGAAAGGAGAAGGCGGCCGCCACGAAGGCGACGCCCCGGGCGTCGAGCGGCGCGGCGTCGGTGGTCCCCCGCGTCGGGTCGAACCACATGGTCTTGATCAGGCGAAGGTAATAGAAGGCCGCCACCACGCTCGATAGCAGGCCAAGCGCCGCCAGCCATTGCAGGTTGGCCGCCGCCGCCGCCTTGAACACATAGACCTTGCCCCAGAAGCCGCTGAAGGGCGGCATGCCCAGCGCCGACAGGGAGAAGATGGTCATGGCGGCCGCGATCCCCGGCCGCTCCCTGAACAGGCCGGCCATGTCCTCGAAGGTCTCCATGGGCCGGCCGTCTCGGGACAGGGCCACCAAGCAGGCAAAGAAGCCGGTCACGTCAATGATGTACAGCGTCATGAACACCAGCATGGCCTGGACGCCCTCCTGCGTGCCCGACGCCAGGCCCACCAGGGCGTAGCCGACGTTGGCGATGGAGGAATAGGCCCACAGCCGCTTGAGGTTCTTTTGAGCCAGGCCGGCGAAGGCGCCCCAGAGCATGGAGATCAAAGCGATGGCCACGATCACCTGGCGCCATTGCTCCACCGCCCCGGGGAAGCCGTTGGCCAGCACCCGGGCGAACAGCACCATGCCGGCGAGCTTCGGCGCGGCGGTGAGGAAGGCAACGATGGGCGTGGGTGCGCCCTCATAGACATCGGGCGTCCACATATGGAAGGGGGCGGCCGACACCTTGAACGCCAGGCCGCAGATCAGGAAGACCAGGCCGAAGATCAGGCCCGTGCTGGCCTGGTTCTGCACCGCCACGGCGATGTCGGTGAAGCGGGTCGAGCCGGCGAAGCCGTAGATCAGGCTCGCGCCGTACAGCAGGATGCCGGAGGAGAGCGCGCCGAGGATGAAGTATTTCAGCCCGGCCTCGGACGACCGGGGATCATCGCGGCGGAAGGCGGCCAGCACGTAGAGCGCCAGGGACTGCAGCTCCACCCCGATGTAGAGCGAGATCAGGTTGCCGGCGGACACCATCATGCCGGTGCCGAGCGCCGCCAGCAGCACCAGGATCGGGTACTCGAACCGGCTGCCGTTGATGCGCTTCAGCCAGGGCTCGGCGATGATCAGGCCGACGGCGCTGATCAGATAGATCACCACCTTGGAGAAGACCGCTGCCTGGTCCTCCACGAAGCCGTTGTTGAAGGCCGCGCCCTGAGGGCCGAAGCACGCCGCCGCGGCTGAGGCGACCAGCACCAGACCCGCGCCGAGCGCTACCGGCCGCGTGCCCTTGTCGCCGACGAAGGCGCCCACGACCAGCAGCACCAGGATGCCGACGGTCAGGATCAGTTCGGGAAGCGCGATAGATAGCGCGCCTGAGAAGGTCATCGGATCAGTCCCCTCACCCGGGCGCGCCGGCGCGCCACAGGTCGATCAGGCGGTTGACGGACGAGGCCGTCACGTCGGTCACCAGGTGCGGATAGACGCCCAGCACCAGGGCGCCGGCGATCAGGGGCGCGAAAGTCGCCACCTCTCGCCAGTCCAGGTCGGTGATGGCGGCGAGCTTGGGATTGACCATCTCGCCGAACACCACGCGCCGGTAGAGAGTGAGGGCGTAGACCGCAGACAGGATCACGCCGGTGGCGGCGAACAGGGCGGTGGTGGTGGAGACGCCATAGGCGCCGGTCATGGTCAGGAACTCGCCCACGAAGCCCGATGTGCCCGGCAGGCCGACATTGCCCATGGTGAACAGCATGAAGGTCGCCGCATACCACGGCATGCGGTTCACCAGGCCGCCGTAGAAGGCGATCTCGCGGGTGTGCATGCGGTCATAGACGACGCCCACGCACAGGAACAGCGCGCCTGAGATCACCCCGTGGCTCAGCATCTGGAACAGGGCGCCCTGGATGCCCTGCTGGTTGCCGGAGAAGATGCCCATGGTGACGAAGCCCATGTGCGCCACCGAGGAATAGGCAATCAGCTTCTTCATGTCGGTCTGTCGGAAGGCGACAAGCGAGGTGTAGATGATGGCGATCACCGACAGGGCGAACACCAGCGGCGTGAAGTAGGCGCTGGCGTAGGGGAACATGGGCAGGCTGAAGCGCAGGAACCCGTAGCCGCCGAGCTTCAGCAGCACGCCGGCCAGGATCACCGAGCCGGCGGTCGGCGCCTCCACGTGGGCGTCGGGCAGCCAGGTGTGCACCGGCCACATGGGCATCTTCACCGCGAAGGAGGCGAAGAAGGCCAGCCACAGCCAGATCTGCACGCCGGGGGCGAAGTGGTAGGCCATCAGCTCGGGGATCGAGGTGGTGCCGGCGACCCCGGCCATGGTCAGGATGGCGGCCAGCATCAGCACCGACCCAGCCAGGGTGTAGAGAAAGAACTTGTAGGCGGCGTAGACCCGGTTCTTGCCCCCCCAGATGCCGATGATCAGGAACATCGGCACCAGGGTGCCCTCGAAGAAGATGTAGAAGACGATCAGGTCCATGGCCAGGAAGGCCCCAATCATCAGGGTCTCAAGCACCAGGAAGGCGATCATGTACTCCGCCACCCGGTCCTTGATCGGCGCCCAGCTGGCGACGATGGACAGCGGCATGAGGAAGGCGGTGAGCAGGACGAGCAGGACGCTGATCCCGTCCGCCCCCATGCGGTAGCTGATGCCGGAGAACCAGGGCAGGTTCTCGCTGAACTGCATGCCCGGCTGGGCGGTGTCGAAGCTGGCGACCATCAGGATCGCCAGGGCGAAGGTCACAAGCGTGGTGAGCAGCGCGATCCAGCGGGCATTGCGCGCCACGTCCGAAGCCGGCGCGAACTGGCGGAAGGCCAGGATCAGCAGCGCGCCGACGAGCGGCGCGAAGGTGATGAGGGAGAGGATGCCGGTCATCGCTCCCTCAGTGCTTCCAGGCCATCAAAGCGTAGGTGAGCAGGCCCGCCACGCCCAGCAGCATCACGAAGGCATAGTGGTAGAGATAGCCGCTCTGCAGCACCGCCAGGCCGCGCCCGGCCCGCGCCGACAGCCAAGCCACGCCGTTCGGGCCGCCGCCGTCGATGATCTTCTGGTCACCGGTGTGCCAGAGGACGTCGCCGAGCGCCCGGGCGCCCTTGACGAAAGTCGCCTGGTAGATCTCGTCCACGTACCACTTGTTGTAGACGAAGCGGTACAGGAGGCCGTCGTTGTCCGCGATCGCCTTCGCGTAGGCCGGGTGCAGCAGGTAGTAGTAGGCGGCGACTAACAGGCCGATCACCGACAGCACCAGCGGGGCCTGGGCGGCCCAGACCGGCAGGGCGTCGATGTGCGCCAGCGTGGTGTTGTGCGCGCTCGTGAAGATCGCGCCGCGCCAGAAGGCGTCGCGGCCCTCGCCGATGAACATGCGGTCGAACAGCCCGCCCGAGAAGATTGCGCCCACAGATAGGGCCAGCAGCGGGACGAGCATGACCCAAGGGCTCTCGTGCGGCTTGAAGGCGCCGTGCCCGTGATCCGCGTGGCCGTCGTCTGTGCGCGGGTTGGTGTCGGGCTCCGAATGGGTCTCGATCTGGGCGGCCGAGGCGTGGCTTTGGTCGGGGTGGGCGACGACGGCGCCGTGGGGGCTGTCGCCGTGCGAGGCGTGCTCCCATTTGGCCGTGCCGCTGAAGGTCATGAAGGCCAGGCGCCAGGAGTAGAAGGACGTCAGGCCCGCCACCAGTACGCCGACGATGTAGGCGAAGTAGCCGAAACCCTGGTCGTGGCCTGAGACGAAGGCCGCGTTGATGATGGCGTCCTTGGAGTAGAAGCCGGCGAAGCCGAGGTCGATTCCAGGGATGCCGAGCCCCGTAATGGCGATGGTGCCCACGATCATCACCCCGAAGGTGACCGGCAGGTACTTGGTCAGATGGCCCATGCGCCGCATGTCCTGCTCATGGTGCATGCCGTGGATCACCGAGCCCGCGCCCAGGAACAGCAGCGCCTTGAAGAAGGCGTGGGTGAACAGGTGGAACATGGC
>NZ_CAHJWH010000208.1 GCF_903642205.1 Caulobacter sp. S45
ATCCTGCGATCTCGGCCAGGCGCCCGGAGGCGGAGCGGAGCTGGCGGTTGGCCTGGAGCGCGGCTGCGGGGTCCGCAGGCGGGGGTGGCGCGCGCCTGGTCACGCGCTCAGCGGGCGGGAACGGCGACGCGGTCGCGTATGCGTTGCGAGAGCAGCCACGTCTCACCGGCGGTGGGCGCGGCCTCGGCGTGCAGGGTGCGCCGGTCGGGCTGGTTGTCCAGGTCGATATTGGCGAAGTAAAGGGCGTCGCCCTTGCGGCCCCGGTGACGCAGGCCGAGCGCAGGAAACACCGTCTCGCCGCCTTCGTAGTCGTCGTTCAGATAGACCAGCACGGTGGCGATCCGCTGGCCGTGGGCGGCGGCGTCGATGGCCTGGACCTCCACATCCGGGTCCAGGAAGTCGAAGTGAGGCCCGGACTGCTGGCCGACCTCGTAGTGCAGCACCTGCGTCAGCTCCATCGCAGGCGTGGGCAGTCGGGTGGCGGCGGCCATGCGGGCGCGCACCAGGGCCAGCACCACGTCGGTGTTGACGACGTCGAACTCCACGATACGGGGGCGGCGCAATCGTCCCTGGGACGCAGCGCCTGACGCGGCGTCGTCGCCCCGGGAGGGCTGCAGCCGCAGTTGGGCGCGCGCCACCAGCCAGTCGCAGACCGCAGGGGTTAGCAAGCCGTCCGCGGCCCTCAGTCGGGGCGACTCGCTCAGGACACGCTTGGGCGGCGGCCGCGTCCAGGCCGTCCAGTCGATGGCGCGGCGCATCCGGCCCCAGGCGCCGGGCGTCCCGTCCGGGCTCACCCGTCCGCCGAGCAGCTGCAGCTGGCCCTGGGCCAGGGCCGAGCCCAGGTCGGCGCCTCGCTCGAGGTGGTCCAGGGCGATCGCCTGCTGGGCGGCGGTCGCTGCGGCGGCGGCCTTGAGCGCGGCCAGCAGGGCGTGAGCATCCGCCTCGTCCTGCTCGGCGGCGCGTTGCAGCAGGCGCAATCCCTCCCGGGGCTCCAGCGGCGCGGCGCGGCCGATCAGCAGGCGCGCGCCGAGGAAGCTCATGGCGGGTGCGTCGCCGGCCTCGGCAGCCTGCCGCAGCAGGGTGACGGCGTCCTCGTGCCGGCCCGCGGCATCCGCGGCCTGGGCGTCGATCCGCAGCGCTTCGGCGGCCTGCCGGGCGGCGGCGGCGCGTAGGGCGGTGCGACGATCCTCGGGACGGATCAGGACGACGGGCGGCGGCTGCATCGTCCGACGCTATGCCACAGAGCAGGGCGTCCAGCCCAGGGCCGGAGCGGCCTGTGCGACCCTCACGCCTTGCTCCGCCACACCAGCGTCAGCGCACGCCGCCGCCGCCGAGCGTCTGGTAGAGGGTGATCAGGTTGGTGGCGCGGGTCAGCCTCGCGGTCACCAGGGCCTGCTGCGCCGAATAGGTGTTCAGCTGGGCGGTGAGGGTGTTGAGGTAGGTGTCGCTGCCGCGCTGGTAGCGGGCGTTGGACAGGGTCAGGGAGCGGCCGGTGGCGAAGGCGTAGGCCTGGTTGGCGGCTACCAGCTCGCCGATCTGGCCGCGCTGGGCCAGCGCGTCGGCGACTTCGCGGAAGGCGGTCTGGATGGCCTTTTCATACTGGGCGACCGCCACGTCGCGCTGGGTCTTGGCCAGGCGCAGGTTGGCCGCGTTGATGCCGGCGTCGAAGATCGGCAGGGTGATGGCCGGCGTGAAGCTCCAGGAGCCGGTGGCGCCGCCGAACAGGTTGGCGAAGGACAGGCTGGTGCTGCCCCCCGATCCGGTCAGCTCCACGGTGGGGAAGAAGGCCGCCCGCGCCGCGCCGATGTTGGCGTTGTAGCCGCGCAGCGTATGCTCGGCCTCCTCCACGTCGGGGCGGCGCAGCAGGACCGCGGAGCTGACGCCTGCGGGCAGGTCGGCCAGGGAGGCGAAGTTGTCGTCCAGCGGACCGGGCAGAAGGTCGGGCGGGATGGCCGCGCCGACCAGCAGGGTCTCGGCGTTGGCGTCCTGGGCCAGGGTGGTGGTGTAGGTGGCCACGTCGGCGCGCGCCTGTTCCAGGGCGGTCTGGGCCTGGCGCACGTCGAGTTCGGAGGCGACGCCGCCGCTGAACCTCGCCTGGGTCAGCTGCAGGCTGGTGGTGTCCGCCTTCACCGTGTCCTTGGCGGTGTTCAGCCGCTCCAGGTCGGCGGCATAGGTGACGTAGTCGGTGGCCACCTGGGAGATCAGGCTGATCTGGGTGGCGCGCTTGGCGGCGTCGGTGGAGAGATACTGCTCCAGCGCCTGCCGGGTCAGGCTGCGGACCCGTCCCCACAGGTCCAGCTCGTAGTTGCTGACGCCGAGCGTCGCCTCGTACTCGCGGATGAACACGCTGGAGCTGGTCGAGGTCGCTGAGGCGACCGTCGTGCCCGTGGTCCCTGCGACGCTCGTAGCGGCTACGCCCGAGGTGGCGCCCAGCACCGACGCGGGAATGTGCTCGTAGGTGGCGTCGGCATTGGCGTCGATGTGGGGCAGCAGAGCGGCGCGCTGGATGCGGTACTGCTGGCGCGCCTCGGCTATGTTGAGGATGGCGACCCGCAGGTCGCGGTTGTTGTCCAGCGCCAGCTGGGTGATGGCGCGCAGCTTGGGATCGGTGAAGAAGTCGCGCCAGGCCAGGTCGGGGGCCGCCACCTGGACCGGTTCCGCCGCGCCATAGGCGCCGCCCTGGGGCAGGGCGGCCGGCACGGGCGGAGCGGGGCGGACGTACTTGGGCTCCAGGCTGATGCAGCCGCCGAGCAGCAGGGCCAGCGCCAGGGGCGCTGCCCGCAAACTGCGGAGGCGGGGTCGCGGGGAGGCCACCTCAGGTCTCCCGCACATTGGCGTCGGTGATCCGATCGGCGGGCGTCTTCTGCGGCTTGCCGGGCGCGATCTTGCGGACCACTACGTAGAACAGCGGCACGAAGAAGATGGCCAGTATGGTCGCCCCGATCATGCCGCCCACCACGCCCGTGCCGATGTCGTTCTGCCCGCCGGAGCCCGCGCCGTTGGAGATGGCCAGGGGGAAGACGCCGACGATGAAGGCCAGCGAGGTCATCAGGATCGGGCGCAGGCGGAGCTTGCCGGCCTCGATGGCCGCCTCGATGGAGCTCTTGCCTTCGCGCATGGCCCCTTCGGCGAATTCCACGATCAGGATGGCGTTCTTGGCCGCCAGACCCATGGTGGTGAGCAGGCCGACCTGGAAGAAGACATCGTTGGCCAGGCCCCGCACCGTCACCGCCAGCACCGCGCCGATGATGCCGAGCGGCACCACCAGCAGCACCGCCACCGGCACCGACCAGCTCTCGTACAGCGCCGCCAGCGACAGGAAGACCACGATGAAGGACAGGGCGAACAGCAGCCCGGTCTGGGAGCCGGCGTTGCGCTCCTCGTAGGACAGGCCCGTCCACTCCAGCCCGATGCCGGGCGGCAGCTTCTTGACCAGCGCCTCCATCTTGTCGAGCGCCGCGCCCGAGCTGACGCCCGGCGCCGGCTGGCCCTGGATTTCCATCGCCGGCTGGCCGTTGTAGCGTTGCAGCTGGGAGGCGCCCGGCTTCCAGTGGCTGGAGGAGAACGCGGAGAACGGCGTCAGGGCGTTGGTGGAGCCGCGCACGTACCAATAGTTCAGGTCGTCCGGCTTGGCCCGGAATGGGGCGTCGCCCTGGACATAGACGTGCTTGACCCGGCCGCGGTCGGTGAAGTCGTTGACGTAGGTCGAGCCCCAGGCGGTGCCGATGGTGTCGTTGACGTCGGCGAGCGACAGGCCGAGCGCGGTGGCCTTGAGCTGGTCGATGTCGATCTGCAGCTGCGGCTGGTCGGGCAGGCCGTTGGGACGCACGCTGGTCAGCGTCGGGTCCTTGGCGGCCATGCCGAGCAGCTGGCCCTGGGCGGCGTTCAGGGCGTCGTGGCCGACACCTCCCTGGTCCTCCAGCTCCAGGTCGAAGCCCGTGGCGTTGCCGAGCTCCTGCACCGAGGGCGGGATCAGCGGGATGATCATGGCGTCCCGCACCTTTGAGAAGGCCATGAACGAGCGGCCCACCACGGCCTGGGCCTTGTTGGCGGCGCCCTTGCGCTGGTCGAATGGCTTGAACAGCACGAAGCACTGGCCGGCGTTCTGGCTCTGGCCGGCGAAGCTGAAGCCGGCGATGCAGAAGACCGCGTTCACCGCCGACTTCTCGTTCACCAGGAACTCGTGCTC
>NZ_CAHJWH010000209.1 GCF_903642205.1 Caulobacter sp. S45
TGCTGACTGGGCTGCTCAGGAGGCCGACACTGCGGTATTGATCCATGGTTGTGGTCCCAGGCGCGCCGGAGCGCGGAGTGCGCTTGCGCCGCGCGGCCGCTGAAGGCGTCCGCCGCGGCCTCGAACAGCGACGCCTCGGGCTCCACCCCCAGATAGCCGGTCAGGTCCGCCGGACTTGCCGTGACGCCCGAGCCCGGGCCGAGATAGAGGATCAGCCGCTCGATCTCCTGGCGGGCGACGCCACGCTCCTTGGGCAGGCGGTTGACGAAGACGTCGAGCGCCTCCGGGTTCAGCCCGACCTTGTCCACCGCCAGGGCCTCGCGCACGAAGCGGGCGACATCGCCCACCTCGTCCTCGTAGACCGGCAGGCTCACCGCGCCTGCTTTCAGTCCCTCGGCGGCCTTGCGGAGCGCCGAGCCGCGGTCCAGCGCGCCGGCCTCGACCAGGAAGAAGGCGTCCGGATTGTAGCCGCCCTCGGCATGGACCTTCACCGCCTCCGCCGCCGCGCGGTCCACGGCGGGCTTCTCTCCCGTCAGGCGCAGGCGCACCAGGCGCCGGCCGCCCAGCATGGAGATGGCGCACAGCTCGTCGGCGAGCCGCGCGCCATCGGCGTCCACGTCGGCTTCGGTCAGCAGGGCTGCGTCGAAGGGGTCGTCGGGGTTATCGCAGACCTTGCGGGCGAGCCCGTCGGCCCGTTCGCGCACGCCGCCGCGGTCGCGCCCCCAGATCACCGCCACCCGCACGTCACCGGTCGGACGGCTGAGGAACCGGTCGGCGTCGGCGCGCTTGGCGAGGATCACGCGCGGGCGGCCCTAGACGCCCGGGGTGGCCTGGCGCTCGAAGTAGCGGGCGAGCGCCAGGCGGATCTGGATGGCCATCTGGGCGGCGGCGCGTTGCTCCCCGTCCTGGTTGGCGGCCACCCCCGCATAGGGCGGGTCGGCGGAGTCGTAGGAGACCTCCACCGAGGAGGCGCCGGTGTAGAGCACCTTGGCGGTGGCGGCGTCGGTCAGGCTGTAGCTGGCGGTCACGTCCAGCTCGTAGCGGTTGGCCACGTTGTTGACCCGCACGCCGCGGGGAACGCGGTACTCGTTCAGGGTCAGGGTCAGCCGGTAGTGGGCCGGTTCGTCGGTATCGCGGGCGAGTTGGCGGCCGAGCTGCTCCTTGAGCAGGAAGCCCGTGCGCGAGGTGCCGGGCAGCACCGTCTCCACCGAGGCGAGGGCCGGGGTGAGGGCGGGCGTGGCGTAGAGCGGGGTGAAGCCGCAGCCCGCCAGGGGCAGGGCGCCGGCCAGGAGCCCGACTGTGGCGAGCCTTGGGATCATCCGTCTCACTTCTCAGGCCGCCACGATGTTGACGATGCGGTCCCGGACCACGATCACCTTGCGCACCGCCAGCCCCTCAAGGTGACGCGCCACGTCGGCGTCGTCCAGGACGATGCGGCGCACCTCGTCTTCCGCCGCGCCTGCGGGTGCGCGGATTTCGGCGCGACGCTTGCCGTTGACCTGGACCGGCAGGGTCAGCTCGTCATCGGCGGCCAGAGCCGGCTCGAAGGCGGGCCAGGGCTGGTCCACGGCCATGCCCTCGCCCCCCAGCCGCTCCCAGCAGGCCTCGGCCAAGTGCGGGACGAAGGGAGCGATCAGCAGGGCGAAGGTCTTGAGCGCCTGAAGCCGGGTCGGTCCCTGCGCCCCGTCCAGCCGCTTCAAGATGTTCAGGAAGGCGTAGAATTGCGCCACGGCCGAGTTGAAGCGGAAGTGCTCCAGCCCCTCGGTTGCGGCCTTGACCAGCTTGTGGGTGGTGCGCAGCAGCTCCTCGGCCTGGCCGTCATCCCGACCCGCTGCGGCGGGCGCGAAGCCGTCTACCTCCGCCCAGACGCGGTTGACGAAGCGCCAGGCGCCTTCGACGCCGGAGCTGGTCCACTGCACGTCGCGCTCGGGCGGGCTGTCAGAGAGCACGAACAGGCGCGCGGCGTCCACGCCGTACTGGTCGAAGATGTCCTCCGGCGCGACGACGTTCTTCTTGGACTTGGACATCTTCTCCACGCCGCCGACGTGCACCGGCTGACCGGCGCCGATCTCGACCAGGCCCGAGTGCCGGCCTTCGGTGCGGTAGTCGACCTCGCCGGGGGAGAGCCAGCGGCCGTCCTCGGATCGATAAGTCTCGTGGGTGACCATGCCCTGGGTGAACAGGCCCGCGAAGGGCTCGTCCACGCCGACCATGCCCTCGTCACGCAGGGCCCGGGTGACGAAGCGGGCGTAGAGCAGGTGCAGCACGGCGTGCTCCACGCCGCCGATGTACTGGTCCACGGCCAGCCAGTAGTCCGCCGCCGCCCGATCGATGGGGGTGGGCGAGGTCGGGTCCGTGAAGCGGGCGAAGTACCAGCTGGAGTCCATGAAGGTGTCCAGCGTGTCGGTCTCGCGCTCCCCTGGGCCGCCGCAGGACGGACAGGTGGTGAGCTTCCAGGTCGGTTGATGGGCCAGAGGGTTGCCGGGCAGGTCGAACGACACGTCCTCGGGCAGCACCACCGGCAGCTGGTCGTCCGGAACGGCGACGGGACCGCATTGCGCGCAGTGCACGATGGGGATGGGGCAGCCCCAGTAGCGCTGGCGCGACACGCCCCAGTCGCGCAGGCGGTAGACGGTGGAGCCCTGGCCCTGGCCGGCGGCCTCGATCCGGGCGATGGCCTCGGCCTTGGCGGCCTCAATGGACAGGCCGTCGAGGAAGCGCGAATTGTTGATGCGGCCCGGCCCGGTGTAGGCCTCCGTCCCCACGTGGAAGTCGGCGGCGGTTGCGTCCGGCGGCAGCACCACGGGCAGCACCGGCAAGTCGTACTTGCGGGCGAAATCCAGGTCGCGCTGGTCGTGCGCCGGACAGCCGAAGATGGCGCCCGTGCCGTAATCCATGAGGATGAAGTTGGCGATCACCACCGGCAGGCGGATGGCGGGATCGAAGGGGTGGACGACCTCCAGGCCGGTGAACAGGCCCTTCTTCTCCGCCGTCTCGATCTCGGCCTCGGTCGCGGCGCCGCGACGGCAGGCCTCGGCGAAGGCGGCGATCTCGGGCCGATCACGCCCCAGCGCTTCGGCTAGCGGGTGGTCGGCGGCGATGCCGACGAAGCTCGCGCCGAACAGGGTGTCCGGGCGGGTGGTGTAGACCTCGATTCCGTCGAAGACCCCACTCTCAAGAGCCTTTGGCCGCTCACCCGCAAAGGCGAAGGTGAAGCGCAGGCCCCGGCTCCGGCCGATCCAGTTCTCCTGCATCAGCCGGACCTTGTCGGGCCAGCGGTCGAGCGTCTTCAGCCCGTCGATCAGCTCGTCCGCATATGTCGTGATCCGCAGGAACCACTGGGTAAGCTTCTTCTTCTCCACCAGGGCGCCGGAGCGCCAGCCGCGGCCGTCGATCACCTGCTCGTTGGCCAGCACGGTGTTGTCCACCGGGTCCCAATTGACGGTGGCTTGCCTGCGGTAGACCAGGCCACGCCGGTAGAGCCTCGTGAACCAGGCCTGCTGCTGGCCGTAATAGGCGGGGTCGCAGGTGGCGAACTCCCGGGACCAGTCGATGGACAGGCCGAACTGCTCGAGTTGGCCGCGCATGGCGGCGATGTTGGCGTAGGTCCAGGTCTTGGGGTGCACGCCGCCCTGGATGGCGGCGTTCTCGGCCGGCATGCCGAAGGCGTCCCAGCCCATGGGATGCAGCACGTTGAAGCCCTGAGCCCGCTTGTAGCGCGCCACCACGTCGCCCATGACGTAGTTGCGCGCATGGCCGATGTGGAGCTTGCCCGAAGGATACGGGAACATCTCCAGCACGTAGTATTTGGGCCTGCCCCCAGCCTCTGCAGGGGTGCGGGTCAGGAAGGTCTGCGCCTCGCGCCAGGCGGCTCGCCAGCGCGGCTCCTCGACCTTGGGATTGTATCGGGCCATGGGCTGCGTTGGAGCCTGAGGGAGGACGGGGCGTCAAGCGCGCTCTTGCTCCTCCCCTCTGGGGGAGGGGGACCCTGCGCAGCAGGGTGGAGGGGGCTGCGCCACCGCTTCAGGCGTGGCGAGGCCCCTCCGTGGGCTTCGCCGCCACCTTCCCTCCGGGGAGGATCAATCAGCCCCGGCTGTTGAGGTTAGAGAGGCGGATCTGGCGGGCGCGGGTGAGGATGGAGTTCTCGATGTCGATGTCGGTCTGGCCGGC
>NZ_CAHJWH010000210.1 GCF_903642205.1 Caulobacter sp. S45
AGGCCGCCCGCTGATCCTCCGGCGAGCCTGCGCACGCGACAGGCGATCAGCCTTGCGGCCCAGCCGTGGCGGGAAACCGGATGGTAAGCCCGGTGGCTCTAAGGTTAGGGTGTCGAGGATCGCCAAGCCATGCCGCCGAGGGCCCAAAGCGACCAGTTTCCTGTGGAGCCTTCCTCCGAAGCGGGGATGGACGAGGCCAAGCGCTCGTTCCTGCGCATGGTCAGCCACGAGCTGCGCACGCCGCTCAACTCCGTCATCGGCTTCTCAGAGATCATCAACCGCGAACTGCACGGGCCGATCAGCGACCCGCGCTACAAGGCGCATGCCGGCATCATCCGCGACAGTGGTCTAAAGCTGCTGAAGCTGGTGAACCAGGTGCTGGAGATCGCGCGCCTGGACGCAGGCACGGCCGAGCTGGACCTCCAGCCCGAGTCCGCCACCGCCGCCGTCAGGTCGGCCGTGCGGAGCCTGGAAGAGGAGGCGGCGGCGCGCGGCGTACAGGTGCGCCAGGTGGCGCCCGACGTCGTGCCGCTGGTGATGGCCGATGCACGCGGGCTCGCCAGCATCCTGATCAACCTGCTGCAGAACGCGATCACCTTCTCGCCGGAGGGCGGAGAGGTGACGGTGCGCATCCGCCTGGCCCGCAACGCGGTGCTGTTCGAGGTGCGCGACCAGGGCGACGGCGTGGCGCCTCAGGAGCTGCACCGCCTGGTGCGGCCGTTCGAGCAGGGTGAGAACGCCCTGGTGCGACGCAGCCAGGGTGCGGGCCTCGGCCTGTCCATCGTCAGCCTGCTCTGCCGCGAGATGGGGGGATCGCTGGCGCTGCGCTCCTCGCCCGGCCGGGGCCTGACCGCCCGGGTCCGGCTGCCCAGCGTGGGCGCGTCCGAATGCAGCGAGGGCGCAGCGCTTGAGACGCGGCGCACCGCCGCCTAAGTGCGCGCCTGCTGTTCAGGCCTGCGCATCCATGACCTCCTCCCCGATCGACACCGAACTGGATGAACTCGCCGACGAGTTCGAGCTGCTGGGCGACTGGGAGGAGCGCTACCGCCACATCATCGACCTCGGCCGCGGACTGGCGCCGATGAGCGACGCGGAGCGGAGCGAGGAGAACCGGGTGCGCGGTTGCGCCAGCCAGGTCTGGCTGGTCACCGACGCCGAAGGCGAGCGGCTGCGGTTCCGGGGCGACTCCGACGCCCACATCGTGCGCGGCCTGGTGGCGGTGGTGCTTCGCCTGCTGTCGGACCGGAGCCCCGCCGACATCACCGCTTTCGACGCCAAGGCGGGGTTCGCCCGGCTGGGGCTGGAGGGGGCGCTATCAACCCAGCGCTCCAACGGCCTGGCCTCGATGATCGAGCGCATCCGCCGTGACGCGGCGGCGGCCTGAGCAGGCCGATTCAGGCGGCGCGGATGCCCGTGGGGCGGTCCTCGGACGGCGCGCCCACCAGCACGTCATAGCCCAGGATCATGTCCACGTTGCAGCCGTCGCCCGCCAGGGGCAGCCGCAGCCAGAGCAGCGACAGGTGGGAGGCGCCGCGCCACGACAGGGAGTGGAAGCCCACCGCCGGGCGCCGGTCCTGGACCACTCCGTCCAGCTGGCCGCGCCAGTAGTCCACCGAGGCGTCGTCATAGACGTCCTCCAGCCGCAGGCCGGTGATCTCGCGCCCATAGACGCCATAGAGGCCCGTGCCGGCCAGGCGCAGCCGGTAGTCCCGCACGGGCTCGTGGCGCACGTCGATGAGGCTGACGGTGGGCAGGTGGCGCTTGAAGTCGGCGGGATGGATGCTGCGGCGGCCCGGAAGCCGCCCCCCCTCACGCCGGGACGCCCAGTAGGCGAACAGCTCCTCGTGCGCCCGAACCGCCGAAGCGGAGCCGTTGTGATGCGCCTGCATCTTCAGAGTCCCACCCAACAGCCTGATTTGGCAGGGTTACCATCTCTTAACCTGCAGCCTCATGGCAAGCGCCGTTTTCATGCCATAATTTGACTGCGGCTTCTTCGCAACACAGAATCAAGGGCTGCAGGAAAAGGCCGCCTGAGCTTGCAATCGGGGCGCCAGACGCCCTTACGCGGCTTCGTCCTCCTCTTCCACGCCAGGCAGCGACAGCAGGTCGGCCGAGCCCTCGACCAGCTCCACCGTCTCCACCTGGCGCAGGCTGCGCTCCAGCGCCCGCGTGCGCTTGCCGCCATCGGCGACGGTGTTCTGGGCGGCGGCGAGCTGCTTGCCCAGGCGGTCCCAGACCTCGCCGTACTTGCGGAACTCCGCCTTGGCCTTGCCCAGCACCTGCCAGACCTCGCTGGAGCGCTTCTCGATGGCGACCGACCGGAAGCCCATCTGCAGGCTGTTCAGGATGGCCGAGAGCGTGGTCGGCCCGGTGATCATCACCCGCTGGTTCTGCTGCAGCTCCATCATCAGGCCTGGCCGGCGGATCACCTCGGCGAACAGGCCCTCGGTCGGCAGGTACATGATGGCGAAGTCGGTGGAGTGAGGCGGATGCACGTACTTGGCGCAGATGGTCTTGGCCTGCAGCCGCACCGCCCGCTCGAGCGCCAGGGCCGCGCGCTCCATGTCCTCCGCGATCCCGGCCTCCTGGGCGGTGAGCAGGCGGTCGTAGTCCTCGTGCGGGAACTTGGCGTCGATGGGCAGCCACAGGGGCTCGCCCTCCCCCTTGCCCGGTAGCTTGACGGCATATTCCACTCGCTCGGCGGAGCCAGGCTGGACCGCGACGTTGGAGGCGAACTGGTCCGGCGTCAGCATGTCCTCCAGCAGCATGCCGAGCTGGACCTCGCCCCAGCCGCCGCGGGACTTCACGTTGGTCAGCACCCGCTTCAGATCGCCCACCCCCGTAGCCAGGGTCTGCATCTCGCCCAGGCCCTTGTGCACCAGCTCCAGCCGGTCGCTGACGATCTGGAAACTCTCGCCGAGCCGCTTCTCCAGCGTGCCCTGCAGCTTCTCGTCCACCGTCGCCCGCATCTGCTCCAGCTTGGCCTCGTTCTCGCGGCGCAGCTGTTCCAGGCTTGCCGACAGGGTCTCGCGCAGCTTCTCCTGGCGCTCTGTGTCGGCGCGGGTCATGGCCTCGACCTTGGCGGCGACCCCGTCCAGCGCCGCCTTCTGAGCCGCTTCGGCGCGTAGCCCTTGCGCTTCCAGCCGCTCGCGCAGCTCCTTCATCGAGGCGTTAGTCTCGCCGAGCCGGGTCGTCTGAGTGTGTCCAAAGGCGTCGGTGGAGTCCTTCAGCACCTGGCCAAGCCGCCCGTGCCCCTCTCCGACCTCCCGTGAGAAAGCGGAGAAGCGGGTCTCGTGCGCGGTCGTCAGCCGGCCGAAATGGCCGTGCAGTTCGCCGCTGAGCGCACGCACCTCCTCGCGCAGGGCGCCCGGCGTGCGGCCCACCTCCGCCTCCAGCCGCTCCAGCCGGGACATCAGCTCGGAAGGAACGCCTGGAGCCGCCTTGATAAGGCTGGCGAACGACAGCCCGGCAGCGAGGAGCGCAGCCAGAAGGGTGAGGGCGAGCAAGGCCAGAATCATCGGTGCAGTCTAGCTCGGTTCCCCCTTCGTTTCACCTTCGGCGAAGCGTCGCGGTGACCTACAGCCCCACCAGCCGCAGGAACTCCTGCCGCGTCCTCGGGTCATCGCGCACCACGCCGCGGAGCGAACTGGTCACCAGCGCCGCGCCCGGCGTGTTCACTCCCCGGAGCGTCATGCAGGCGTGGGTAGCCTCCAGCACCACGCCCACGCCTTTGGGCTTCAGCACCTCGTCGATCGCCTCGGCGATCTCGGCGGTCATCTTCTCCTGTATCTGCAGGCGTCGGCCGTAGCCGTTCACCACCCGCGCCAGCTTGGAGATGCCCACCACCCGGTCGGTGGGCAGGTAGGCCACATGCGCCTTGCCGATCACCGGCAGCATGTGGTGCTCGCAGAAGCTGACGAAGCGGATGTCCTTCAGCATGACCAGCTGGTCGTAGCCGCCGACCTCCTCGAAGGTCCGCTCCAGGTAGGCGCGAGGGTCGGTCTCATAGCCGGCGAACAGCTCTCGGTAGGAGCGCACCACCCGGCCAGGCGTGTCGAGCAGGCCCTCCCGGTCGGGATCGTCGCCCGCCCAGCGCAGCAGGGTGCGCACGGCCGCTTCGGCCTCCTCCGCCGACGGGCGGCCGGCGGCGTCGTG
>NZ_CAHJWH010000211.1 GCF_903642205.1 Caulobacter sp. S45
GACATCGACTGGAACGCCACCGGCGAAGAGGCCATGGCCAAGTACCATCGCGGCGAGATGGTCAAGGCGCGGGTGCTTGACGTGGACGCCGAGAAGGAGCGCATCTCGCTCGGCATCAAGCAGATGTCCGGCGACCCGATCGCCGGCGATGTCTTCCGCCGCGGCCAGATCGTCACCGCCACTGTCGCCGAGATCACCTCGGGCGGCCTGGAAGTGACCTTCGGCGAGGCGGACGCGCCGATGGCGGCCTTCATCAGGAAGTCCGACCTGTCACGTGACCGCTCCGACCAGAACCCCGAGCGCTTCGGCGTCGGCGATCGCCTGGACGCCATGATCACCAACATCGACAAGGCGGCGCGCCGCGTCTCCCTGTCGGTCAAGGCCATGCAGCAGGCCGACGACAAGGAAGCCACCGAGCAGTTCGGCTCCTCCGACTCCGGGGCGTCGCTCGGCGACATCCTGGGCGCCGCGCTGCGGGAGCGTCAGGGCCGCGGCGAGTAGGCCTTGGGTAAACGGCCGGCAATCAACCTCGTGTGGTTCGCCACGCGGGGTTTTTTGTCGCGTCATAATCAAAGCTTAACGGCGCTGGCTTGAGGCGGCGGCGGCTTTCGCCCATGGTGCCCGTGGGGAACAGGGCAAATGATAAGGTCCGAACTGATCACCCGGCTGGCCGAGGAGAACCCTCACCTGACCCAGCGGGACGTGGAACGCGTGGTCGCCGTCATCCTGGACGGCATGTGCGACGCCCTGGCCGAGGGCGGGCGGGTCGAGCTGCGGGGCTTCGGCGCCTTTTCCGTTCGCGCCCGTCCCGCCCGCTCTGGCCGCAACCCGCGCACGGGCCAGGCGGTGGAGGTCAAGGCCAAGGCCGCGCCCTTCTTCAAGAGCGGGAAGGAACTGCGCGAGCGGCTGAACGCCAGCGGCGACGGCTGAACGCAAGGAGCTGCGCCACCTCGCCCGGCGAGAGCAGGGCCACGCCATAGAGCACCGTGTAGCTGGCGAGCAGGCCGGCGCCCGTCAGCAGAGCCGTCGGCCAGTCGTGTGCGCCAAAGCGCTCCGCCAGGGCGCGCCACACCAGAGCCAGCATCAGGCAGGCCACAGGTGCGGCGACGTCGCCGAGCTCCACATCGAGCCCGCCCATCACCTGCGCCGACACCGCGGTGCGCACGCCGTTCACCAGCAGATATCCGCCCAGCGTCGCCCACGCTACGCCCACTCCGCCATAGGCGGGCGCGAGCAGCAGGCACCCGGCCAGGCTTGCAAGCGCGCCGGTGAGCAGGATGGCGAACTCCGGCCGGTGGCGCCCGGTCATGCTGAGCGACACCGACATCGGCCCGAACACCCCGCTGACATAGGCCCCCAGCGCAAGGGCGAAGCAGAGCCATGGATCGAAGCGGAAGCGGGCGCCGAAGACCAGGTCCAGCCAGGGCCCGAACACCGCCACGCCGGCCAGCAATGGCGCACAGGCCAGCGAGGACAGGCGCAGGTATCGGCCGAGCTCGCGCCGGACCCCTCGCCTGCTGCCTGCGGCGTATAGGCCCGCCACGGTGGGACCGAGCGTCTGGCTCAAGGCTGTGGGATAGAGGCAGATCAGCTGGGCGATGGCGCTGACGGCGGCGTAGTCGCCCACCTCCCGCGCCGGCCGGAAATGGCCGAGCACCAGCACGTCCACGAGCTTCAGGGCGCCATAGGTCAGCAGCATGGCCGCCATCCAGCCGCTGTAGCCGAACAGGCGCGCCGGGGAGCCGGAGCCGGCGACCCCCGGCGGCTCAGGAGCCGGCGGTTCCGCCCGCAGCGGGCGCCGGCCCCTCATCAGCAGCGCCGCGAGCACGAGGTTGGCCGCCGCGACGCCTACCGCCGTCGCCGCCAGCACGCCACGGGCGCCGAGCCCCAGCGCCAGCAAACCACCAAGCGCGACCGTCCGGACTACGGGCTGGAGATAGAGGGAGGCCAGCGAGGCCTGGGCCACCCGGTCGAGCGCCCGGCAGGCGGCGGTCAGCACGGCGAGGTCGGCGGCGAACGGCAGGGCCGTGAAGGCGATGACGAGGTCCAGCGCAAACCCCGGCTGGCGGTAGAGGTGCGCCTGCAGCCAGGGGGCGCCGGCCAGGGCCATGGCGGCCACGACCGCCAGGTTCACCGCCCAGGTGATCTGTCGCAGCTTTTGGACCTGCGCCACCTTGGCGGCCCGGCCCGCGCCGCTCTCCCCGAGGCGCCGCAGCAGGGAGAGGTCCAGCCCCAGTGGGGCCAGGATCACGGCGACCCCGTAGATCGCCCGCGCCAGGCTGACCTGGCCATAGCCCTGCGGTCCAAGCCACCGCGCCGCCGCCACGCCGACCCCGAAGGCGATCCCCTGCTGGAACAGCAGCCCTCCGGCATAGAGGCCGGCGTCGCGTCCGCGGGTCACGCCGCCGTCCGCCCGCGGCCTGCGTCCTGGAAGGCGCCCCTGATCGCCTGCGCCGCGTGGCGCCAGGCGAAGACGCCTTCCGCGAGCCTGAGAGAACCGCGTCCGAGCCGTCTGCAGTCGGCCAGGGCGAGGCGCAGGCCCTCGGCCAGGGCGTGCGGATCGCCCGCCGGGACGAGCACGCCGTTGACGCCGGGCCGCACCACCTCCGCCAGTCCGCCGACCGCCGACGCCACCACTGCCCGGCCATGGGCCAGGGCCGCTGCGGCCACGCCGCTGGCGCTCGCCTGCAGGTAGGGCGCGGCCACCACGTCGCAGGCGGTCAGCGCTCTGAGCAGATCGGCGCGCGAGGCGTGACCGGGCGTGACGGCGCAGGCGGGGAGCGCGAGGACATCGCCGTGCAGCCGATCGAGTTCAGGCCCGGCGCCGCGGATGTCGAGGCTGAACGCCACGCCACGCTGCTGAAGCATACGCCCCGCCTCGAGCAGCACCTCCAGGCCCTTGTAGCGCTCCATGCGGCCGAACATCAGCACGCCGCCGCACCCGGACGGCGCCTGCGGAGGGGCTCCGGGCCGCAGGATCGGGCCATGAGCCAGCGGTGTCACGGGGCGACCGGTGGCCTGCTCCAGGCGCGCCGCGCAGGCGCGACCATGGGCGAAGAGGTGGTCGGCCACCGCACGCTGGACGGCGATCCCGTGCGCCCGACGCCGGGCGAACTCGGCGTCGCGGCCCGGATGCGGCTCGGGATCGTGGACGATGAGCCCCAACGGGGCGATGCGGGCCGCCAGGCCCAGCAGCGTGCTCAGGTGCGGATGCGGATGTTCGTGCGCCACGATCGCATCCGGCCTCCATCGCGCCAGGGCGGCGGCGAGAGGGCCCACCGAGGCCCAGCGGCGCAGCACGCCGGCCTGGCTGAAGCGGCGGACCGCCACGCCGGGCGGACAGGGCGCCTGCCCACGCTCGCGGTCCAGGGCTCCTGCGTCGGCGAACACCATGACCGGGCCGGCCTCGGCGAGGGCGCCTGCCAGTTCCACCGAATAGTCGGCGAAGCCGCTGGCGATCAGCGCGACCCTCATCGCGTGACCGTCACGGCGCAGACCTCAGCCGCGGCGGCCGCATGGGCGCGCCGCCAGGCCGCCTTATGGCCGACGCTGGGACGCCGACATCTGTAACGGTCGGCCCGGAAGCCATAGAGGCCGAACAGGGCGCACAGGCCGAACTGCGCCACGGGACCCTCCGCCCGCACCGCCATGTCCTCACTCAGCCCTGACAGCAGCCATCCGGCGGCGAGCAGAAGCAGCACGCCCCGCGCAAGGGCTTCCGATCGTGCGGGCGGCCAGGTGGCCGCGACCGCGCCCGCGACCGCCAGGACCAGCAGGGCCGCCCCCAGGCCGCCCAGATTGACGGTCACGTCCAGGAGCGCATTGTGCACGTGGTTGACCCCGAACAGGGCCGTTAGCCGGGCGGCGACCTCAGGGGATACGGAGTAGTTCAGTCCCCAGCCGCCGAGCCAGTGACGACGAACCAGATCGGCGGCGGCGCGCCATAGGGCTGTGCGGCCGCTGAGGGTGACATCCCGGCCAAGGGTCGCCAAGCCGGCCGCCAGGATCATCGCGCGCCCGGCGAAGGCAGCGGCAAGGGCCGACAGCGCCAGCCCCGCCGCGGCGAAGCCCGCCAGGGCCAGGCGGGAAGAGCCGCGGACCCGCAGGCCGAGCTGATCCAGCACCGGCAGCGCCGCCGCCAGG
>NZ_CAHJWH010000212.1 GCF_903642205.1 Caulobacter sp. S45
TGCCCGGTCGTGAAGGAGACATAGGGCGTGATGTACTTGTTGATGTCGTATACAGCCCCGATCCGGTAGGTGAAGGGGTCATAGACCCGCTTGAAGCTGGAGCTGGCGTTGAAGGCGCCGGTTGCGGTGAAGTTCTGGCGGTCCAGGCTGAGATAATCATAGCGGGCGCCAGTCACGATCTTCAGTCGATCGGTCAGACTGAAGATGTCCTCAAAAAAGACGGCCGGGTCGTTCCAGAACGTGGGGCTGACGCCCGCCGGCGGCTGACGGTTTCCACCGGGCGGCAGGCCGGGGAGGAACAGACCTGGATCAGGATTGAAGGGGTCCACTTCGTCGTTGTTGGGGAAGCCTCTTGTGCGCTTGAAGTCCAGGTGGCTGTAGTCATATCCGACGTTCAGCTTGTTCTTGAAGCCCAGGATCGGGTAGCTGATCGTCAAGTCGCCTTGATCTCCCTCGATGTCCTGGTTGTGATCGACGAAGAAGCGGTCGCGGTTGATCTGGCTGGTAGCCGGATCGAACAGGTAGGTCTCAGCGTTCCGCCAGCGGCGATCAGCCTTGAAGAAATAGAGGAAATTATTGAACGTGACGTAGTCGTTTATCTGATACTTCACCAAAAGTTGCGGGAAAAACTGGTGGGACTCGATCGTATAGTCCGACACGTCGTAGTTCACCGTGCTCGTACGCTTGTCGAGCGTGTAGCCGAACTTGGTGTCCACCACGCCCTTTAGAGGATCGGTGGCGAAGCTGGTGGGGAAGAGCGGGTCGCCATAGTAGGGGAACGGGTGGTCTTGCAGGTAATCGACAGATAATTGCACGTCTAGCTTGGCGTTGGGTCTCCACAGCGCGGAGAGCGTGGCGTCGAAGGAGTCGCTCTGTGCGCGCTGGATGTAGTTGTCCGATCGCAGATAGCTGACATCCGCCCTGGCCGCCACGTTGGGCCCCACCGTACCATCTACGCTTGCACCCACCTGCGCCGTATTGAACGTGCCGTAGGAGAATAGACCATCGTACTTGGGGTCGCCGAAGGTGACGGCCTTGTTCACGATGTTGATCGCGCCGCCGATAGCGCCTTGCCCGTACAACACCGAGGCAGGTCCTTTCAGGATTTGGACGCTCTCCAGGTTATATGTGTTGTTCGGCCTAGCGATCAGGTCGGACGGACCGACATAGATGCCATTGTGGAGAATTTGGATTTCGTCGCCGGAGAAGCCGCGGATGTGGAAGTTCACCAAGTCACCCGGCGTGCCACCGGAGGTTACACCCGGCAGGCTGTCGGCCGCTTCCTCTGCGGTAAGGTAGCCGCGCGTCGTGATGGTCTGAGAGGTGATGACATCCAACGTAGCCGGCGTATCCTTCGCCGACAGATTGAGCCGGCTGCCAGTAGGCGTGAATTGCTCCAGCGATCGAACGCGGGAGCCCGTCACAACGACTTGACTGACCGTGGAACTTGACGTCGCGCCCGGCGCGCTTCCTGGCGAGGCGGAGTTGGCAGGGTCTTGGGGGGCCGGAAGCTCTGTCGGCGGCGCAGACTGCGCGTATGCCACTCCTCCGAGCGCGCTCGTCGCGAGAAGCATCAATGCCAGTGTCGGCCCAGCTCGGTGACCCATCGACTCCCCCATCGCTAAAGAAGAAACGTCGATCGCTCCCCCTTATGTATAGTCAAAAGGTGAGGCGCTACTCTGTCTAGCCTGGGAGTGTCGCAGTGGGTGTCGCACCTCGCAAAAAGCGCCTTTGCCCACGCTTTGGCAGTAGCTGCCCCAGAAACCGGCAGCTCCGTCTCAATACCCCCTAAGCGCCGAGGGAGGGCAGATCGAGACCGCGGCTCTTGGCGCATTCGACGGCCTCTTCGTACCCTGCGTCTGCGTGGCGCATGACCCCCGTCGCCGGGTCGTTCCAGAGCACGCGCTCGATCCGCCTCGCCGCCGCCTCGGTCCCGTCCGCCACGATCACCATGCCCGCGTGCTGCGAGTAGCCCATGCCAACACCGCCGCCGTGGTGCAGCGACACCCAGGTCGCGCCCGAGGCGGTGTTCAGCAGGGCGTTCAGCAGCGGCCAGTCGGAGACCGCGTCGGAGCCGTCGCGCATGGCCTCCGTCTCCCGGTTGGGCGAGGCGACGGAGCCTGAGTCGAGGTGGTCACGGCCGATCACCACCGGAGCAGACAGCTCGCCATTGGCTACCATCTGGTTGAACGCCAGCCCCAGACGGTGGCGATCGCCCAGGCCCACCCAGCAGATGCGGGCCGGCAGGCCTTGGAAGCGTATCTTCTCCCGCGCCATGTCTAGCCAGCGATGTAGGGCCGGATGGTCTGGTATCAGCTCGCGGACCTTGGAGTCGGTCCTGTAGATGTCCTCCGGATCGCCGGAGAGCGCCGCCCAGCGGAACGGGCCGATCCCCCGGCAGAACAGCGGGCGGATGTAGGCTGGCACAAAGCCCGGAAAGCCGAAGGCGTCCTCCACGCCGACATCCTTGGCCATTTGACGAATGTTGTTGCCGTAATCCACGGTCGGGACGCCGGCCGCCTGGAAGTCGAGCATCGTGCGCACGTGCTCGGCCATGGACGCCTTTGCGGCGTCCTCGACAGCCTTTGGGTTCTGCTCACGGGCGCCGCGCCAGCGTTCCAGAGTCCAGCCCTTGGGTAGGTATCCGTTGACCGGGTCGTGGGCGGAGGTCTGGTCAGTGAGCAGGTCAGGCCGAACGCCCCGAGTAAACAGCTCCGGCAGCAGCTCCGCGGCGTTGCCGAGCAAGCCCACAGACACCGGCGTCTTCTCGCGGCAGGCGCGGTCGATGATCTCCAGCGCCTCGTCCAGGCTCTCGGTCGATTGGTCTAGGTAGCCCGTGCGCAGCCGCATGGCGATTGAGGCCGGGTTGCACTCGATGGCCAGGCAGGATGCGCCGGCCATGACCGCGGCCAGCGGCTGGGCGCCTCCCATGCCGCCGAGCCCTGCGGTCAGAAGCCAGCGGCCAGCGAGGTCGCCGCCATAGTGCTGGCGACCCATTTCCACGAAGGTCTCGTAGGTGCCCTGAACGATGCCCTGCGCGCCGATGTATATCCACGAGCCAGCGGTCATCTGGCCGTACATGGCCAGCCCTTTACGGTCCAGCTCGTTGAAGTGGTCCCAGGTTGCCCAGCGGGGGACTAGATTGGAGTTGGCGATCAGCACGCGAGGCGCGTCTGAATGGGTGCGAAACACGCCTACCGGCTTGCCGGATTGGACCAGCAGGGTCTCGTCATCCTCTAGCCGCCGCAAGGTGTCCACGATGCGGTCGAAGCTCTCCCAGTCACGCGCCGCCCGCCCGATGCCGCCATAGACCACCAGCTCTTCCGGCCGCTCCGCCACGTCTGAGTCCAGGTTGTTCATCAGCATCCTGAGCGGCGCTTCGGTGAGCCAGCTCTTTGCGCTGCGCTCGGGCCCTCGCGGGCTGCGGATTGTGCGGTTGGTGTCGAGACGGGTCATGCGGCTTCCGCGAAGGCGAGGCAGGCTTGAAGGACGTCGATCAGCGCTGTGCGCATGTGCCCGGCGCGACCCAGATCGTACGGGGCGGGCCAGGCTCCCTCGGCGGGAGGTGCGCCTGGGTCATCCATGTAGCCCCGGCAGGCCAGCTCCATTTGGATCGCATGAACGCCCATCTGGGGCTGACCATAGTGACGGGTGGTCCATCCGCCCTTGAAGCGACCGTCGGTGACCCGGCTGAATCTTGGGTGGGCGTCACAGGCGCGCTCCACGGCTGAAGTAAGAGCCGCATCGCAGCTCGCACCCCCGTTTACGCCGAGATTGAAGTTCGGCAGTTCGCCCTGGAAGAGGCGGGGAATGCGCGACCGGATCGAATGGGCCTCATAGAGGACAACGTGCCCGTGATGGCGCCTTAGACGTCCGATTTCACCCGCGAGCGTCGCGTGGAAGGGCTCGAAATATGCCCTGCGCCGCTCTACGACCTCATCGCTCCCCGGTTGCTCCCCCGGCCTGTACAGGGGTTCGCCGTCGAAGGTCTCAGTGGGACAGAGGCCGGTTGTCGTCTGCCCCGGATACAGCGAGGCGCCCGACGGATCGCGGTTGACGTCGATCACCGTGCGCGAGACGGGCGTGCGGATCGTGGTCGCCCCGAGGCCCGC
>NZ_CAHJWH010000213.1 GCF_903642205.1 Caulobacter sp. S45
TGAGCCCTCATCGACTCACGTTCCGCGCTCCTTGGGAATCCCTGCCGGGAGTCAGGGCTTCAGGCGGCTGGTATTAGTGCGCCGAACTCTCCGCTCTCCCCGCCGATTTGGGCCGATGCCGCTGCAGCTTTAAGCTGTGCCCCGACCACGCAGTGTCGTGCCCTTCCAAGACCCCAACCGCTTCCAATGAGGAGCCGCACTCGTTGACGAAGCCGGAGCAAGATCCTCGAGAACCGCGCCGTCCGCTTTCGTGTACCGATGCCTGAACTGTCACTTGCGGCCGCGTAGCTCATGCGGCGCGGACCCGCTTAAGCGGCCATGTACAGGGCGAATGCCGCCTGCCAGTCGGGATGCCACCGCGATAGCGCTGGCCGGTTTTCGGTCAGATCGCCGGCCGCCCAGGCGACGCGCTTGGCGTCTTGCTCGGGGGTGGTCTCATTGTCCGGGCACAGGATGTAAAAATCGCCTTGGGCTAGCCGCGCCATCATCAGCTCGACTACCTGTTCGGGGGTCCAAGCTCCGGGTGGCTGCTCGGGCAATCGGCGGGCGGTCATGCCGGTATAGGTGAACCCCGGGATCAGGAGGTGGGCGCTGACGCGGCTTCCGGTTTGCTCCCGCAGCGTGTGCGCCAGCCCCTCCGTCAACGCCTTCACCCCAGCCTTACTCACATTGTAGGCGGTATTGCCGGGAGGCTGCGTGATGCCCTGCTTAGAGCCGGTGTTGATCACCAGGCCGGGACGGTTGCCTGCCGCCATCGCGGGCACGAAGCTCTGCACGCCGTTGAGCACACCGAGTAGGTTGACGCCCAGCACTTCGGCCCATGCGTCAGGATTGGCGAACACGTCGCCGCCCGAGCCGACCCCGGCGTTGTTCATCAGCACAGACACCGGACCGAGGGCGCCGGTAATTTTCTGTGCAAGCTCGGCGACCGCCGACCGGTCGGCGACATCAACGGCATAGCTTTGCGCGCCTTCGATCGCGTTGACCGCGGCGTCGAGCGCCTCACCCTCGCGATCGATCAAGCACACGCGCATATGCGCGGCTGCGAAGGCCCGCGCCGCAGCCAACCCGATTCCGCTCGCTGCGCCGGTCACCACGGCGAGGTTGCCGGCGCCGATCGCCTGGAAGGATGCGGGAGCGGCGGTCGGTCGGTCGTTCATCTCGAAGTCCTCGTTGGCGGCAGCCGGGTCGGCCTAAATCAAGCCCTCGTGGGTCATCGCCTTCTTGACCGACTGCAGCTCCATCATTCGGCCGCGAAAGGACGCGAGCTTCGGCGGAGCCTCGACCCCGAACTTCTGAGCCCAGAGCAGCATCACAAACAGGTAGCAGTCGGCCACACTGATCTCGGGGCCGAAGAGGTAGTCGCCCTTCATCGTGTCCGCGAGATAGGTCATCCGCTTAACGATCATCTGGCCAGCCTTGGCCTTGTCGTCATCACTACCGCCGGCAAAAAAGGGTTTGAAGCTCTTGTGAATTTCGGTGGAGATGTAGGCGAGCGACTCCAGCAGATGGGTGTGGCCCATCGGGTCGGAGGGCTTCAGCGCCGTGTCTTGATGCGCGACCCAATCCAGGATGGCGACGTTTTCGGTGAGCGTTTCGCCGGTGTCGAGCACCAACGCCGGCACGTAGCCCTTAGGGTTGATCGTCGCGAAGTCAGCGCCGGATTCCGTGCGCTTCGCCTTCAGGTCGACTTTCTCGTGTTCGAACGCCAAGCCAGCTTGATGTAGGGCAATGTGATCGGCGAGGCTGCAGGCCCCCGGCGCATAAAAGAGCTTCATCGTCTTCTCCTCGAGGGACGTGCCTTAACGCGCATGGACCGGAGTCGGTCACTGAGGCCGTGCAGGTAAGGTCGGAGAGACCAGGCGCCGGCGTCCGCGAGGCGCTGCGCCATATCGAGCATGGCGGGGCGGATTCCATCTGCGTCCATGTACATGATCGCCGCCGGCCAAGTGCCTGCGCCTCAGGCGTGAATGACATGCGTGGTGCACTCGCCATCTCGCGTGCCGAGGGCGACTTTGGTGTGAGGCACAGCGTGGCTCCAGGCAGCAGCCGGGCAGCCCCTTAGGTTAGATCAGTGCGCGCGCCAACATCTGTGGGATCAACAGATCGCCTCAGGCGGTCCAAGTGCAATGTCAGCTTTCTGGAGGTGCGCGCATGTCCGCAAAGGGCGCACAGCTCATTGACGCCATACTCCTAGTTGGCCGGCAACGGTGGCGGCCTAGGAACAGACTGGGCGTCCAAGTCGAGGGGAAAGTCTGCGTAGAAGATGGGATAACGGCCGATTGCGCCTTGCTCCACCACCCCGAGCACCTCCGTCAGCCAGCCGGTGTAGGTCCAGTCGCGCCCAAAGCCGAGCTCTGTGAGCTTGGGAAAGGCCTGTAGGAAGCGAGCGGCCAGCTCGCGGGCGGAGCAGCCTTCCACATTTGCCCAGCCGAAATAACCCGGATCGGCGGAGGTGTAGGCGGCGAAGAGGCCACTCGCAACGCGAGCTTCGCGAATGGTGAAGCCGTCCGGCTCCATATTGCTGGCGCAGGTGATGGGACAGCGCCAGTCCATGCCGCTAGGCGAGAGCCCGGGTGATACCCGCAGACGTTGGTAGCCGGCCTTGTGTAACTCGTGCACCATGGCGACCAGTCGGCCCGTTCTGCGCGCCACGGGGCTCGAGGGCGGCTATAGGGAGACGGCCCGCGGGCTCATGGCAAGCTTTGTACCTCCCGCACTGTCTGGCTGGGCAGCCCTTCAGGCGCTTCGCTAGCGCCACCAGCGCCGGAGCTTAGCTTCAGCCCTCGGCGATGGTAAGCCGAGGGCGGCCGCTTGGGCCCTTGGTGGCGCTTGAAGCTGTTCAGTCGGTCTCATCGATCGCGGCCTGGTCCCGCCCCGGACGCGCACATCAAGGTGGACGGGCATGGGGACGCACGCGCCTCGCTCTGGGCGGCGCTGGACAGGCTTGGCCTGCCCTGGCGGGAAACTCGGGCCATCCTGGCCGAACACTACGGCGTGCGTGCGCATGCAGCCTACAGCTGGGACGTCGTCGAGGTGCCTGGCCGGCTCGTGAGCGCCCTGCTGTGGCCCATGTCGGTGCAGATGCTTCCGCAGTTCCCAACGGCCTACCCGGCGGCGCGCTTCTCCGGGGCCGCCTTCTTCGGCGACGACGCCGAGCTGAACATTCAAAGGGCGGCCGAGGAGCTACGCTTGCTGCTCGGCCCCGCTCCCATCACCACGCAATACAACACCCGCCGCTGCGAGTGGCAGGCGGGCGCGGCGGCCGTGCGCCTCACCTGTTGGCCGCCGGAGCTGCAGACCGGCCGGCTTCACAATCCGGCCCACAAGCGCGAACCGCGCCTGGTCACAGCCTGCCATGTGGCGGTGACGACGGGCTTCCGCCGCTCCGCCAGCCCGCAAGAGGACACCTGGATTCGGAGCGCCAGACCCATCGGCCCCGTCCGCGGCGACCGTCGGATGCGGCGGGAGGACGTCGTCAGCCTCGCGCCCTACGAAGCTGAAGTGGCGTTCGTCCGCGAACCCGAGCTCTACCTCGCGACGACTTACGGCCGGGTCGCCGCCTCCGCCGACCGACGGGCGCTGATCTTCTGCCACACACAGCTGTACGTCGTACCGGTGAAGGCGATTACGGCCTTTCGGGTAGAGCGGCTGTCGCCAGCCAAAGGCGGTGGAGGCTCCTGGCTCGACGTGCTCTGCGAGACGGGCGAGCCGGCTTGGCCGAGGGCGACTCTGAAGATCACCTCGGCGGACAAGCCGGATGCGTTGAACGATTTTGGTGCGCGGCTGGCGGCGCACTTTGACAAACCGTTTGAACTCGGTGAGCTAACACCTGACGTCTAATACCAGCCGCCTGAAGCCCTGACTCCCGGCAGGGATTCCCAAGGAGCGCGGAACGTGAGTCGATGAGGGCT
>NZ_CAHJWH010000214.1 GCF_903642205.1 Caulobacter sp. S45
CGTGGAGGCGGTCAGCCGCGTCTCGCCCTTCGGACAGCCGGGGGAGCCCTGAGCCGCAGCGCCGCCCGGACCCGCGCCCGCGCCGCCGTGACGATGGCCGCCCTTGCCGCCCCTGCCGCCGGCGAACACCGGGATGCAGTCGCCGGGCAGGAGCACGGCTGCGCCTTCGCGCAGGCGGTCGGTGCCGTCGGTGACGACGGTCTCGCCCGGGTCCACGCCGCTCTGGATGGCGGTGTTGATCGCGTCGGTGTCGCCGGTCTTCACGTTGATGACGGTGACGGTGTGGTGGTTCACTCCGCCCCGTACGCCATAGACGTACAGCCCGTTGGCCCCGCGCAGCACCGCGTTATTGGGCGCGGTCACCGCGTCGTGCAGCGTGTCCACCAGCACCCGCACGTTGACGAACTGCTGCGGGAACAGCGTCCCCGCCCCATTGTCGAAGCGCGCCTTGGCCCGCACCGTGCCGGTGGTCGAGTCCACCTGGCTGTCCAGGGCGAACAGCTTGCCGCGCGCCAGCTCGGTCGCGCCCGTGCGGTCATAGGCCACCACGGGCAGGCTGGCCCCGGTCCGCATCCGCGCCTGCACCTGTGGCAGGTTGTCCTCCGGCAGGGTGAACAGCACGTCCATGGGCGCCAGCTGGGTCACCGTCACGATGCCGGAGCTGGTCAGCGAGTTGGTCGCCGTGGTGTTGGAGACGGTGGAGACGTAGTTGCCCGGATCGATCAGGCGCAGTCCCACCCGTCCGGTCACCGGCGAGGTGACGTGGGCGTAGGCGATGTTCAGCCTGTCGGCGGCGATGGCCCCCTCGTCGGTCTTCACCGTGCCCTCGTCCTGCAAGACCGTTGCGGCCTGCTGGTCCACGGTCTGGCTGGCGATGGAGTCCTGGGACAGCAGCAGGCGATAACGCTTCAGGTCCAGCCGCGCCTGGACCAGCGCCGCCTGGTCGCGCGCCAGCGTGCCTTCGGCCTGGAGCAGGGTGGCCTGGTAGGGGCGAGGGTCGATCTGGGCCAGGAACTGGCCCTTGTGCACCAGCTGGCCCTCCTGGAAGCCCAGGCTCTGCAGGAAGCCGGAGACCTGGCTGGTCACGGTCACGGTGGCCAGCGGCGTCACCGTGCCGAGCTGGTTCAGATAGATCGGCACGTCGGCGCGGGTGACCTGGGCCACGCTCACCGTGGTGGCCATGCCGCCCGCTCCGCCACGACCGCCCCGGCCGTGCCCCGCGCCCGGTCCACCCGCGCTCGACGCACCGCCCCGGGTGGAGGCGAACCAGACGATCAGCGCCACCACCAGGATGAAGACGCCCGCCCACAGCAGCGTGCTCAGCAGGCTGCGGCGCTTGCGCGGCGGCGCGGTGATCGGCCGGGCGCCCGGCGTGTGCTCGCGAGGCGTCCCCTCGCGAGGCGTAGCTTGGCCAGGCATGGCCTCCTGCGGCGTCAGGCCTTCGGCCTGGCGAGTGTCGGTCTCCACGCGCGTCGAACTCCTGCCCGTCCCGGTCTAGCGGACTACGCTTAGGCCTAGAAACACCCGCGCACCACAGCCGGCGCGCCCCGGGCGAACGGCCTAATGACGGCTCGCCCCGGCGAATTTTAGGCGCGAGCCGGTTATTATCTTGCGCCGGCCCAGATGTTGTTGCGCCGGCGCTACAAAGGCGCCGATTCCGCATTCCTGCCACAATGTCGCTTTGACGCCGGGGCGGCGATCCTCTCAAGTGCATACGACCGCGACGGGCTGCACGCCCCTTGGGTCGGAGCGTTTCGAACAGACTTCGGCGCCGTGAGACCGGGGGGTCGGCGGCGCCTGGGGGCAGGGGATGGGGGCGGGCCTTTCAGGTCCGCCCCTTTTCCATTGTGCGCTCACCCGATCCACCGTCGCGGAACCGCCGCCGCTTGGGCCGGCCCAGCGCCGCCTCGTCGATCCGGTCCGCAAGGTCGCCCAGGTGTCCGTACAGGCTCTCCAGGGCGAAGGCGAAGCTGAAGGTCGCCCCCACGGTCTCCAGGTCGAAGCTCGCCGTCAGCCGTTCGCGCCGCAGGTCGTGGACCGCCGCCTGCACCAGGTCGTGCCGCGCGATCAGGTCGCCGCGCTCCACCGTCGCATTGGCCCGCAGCGCCACCCGGCACGCCTCCAGAAAGACCGCGTCCGCCCGCAGCATCCGCGCGCCCGGCTCCGACAGCCGCGCCCGCAGCTCGATCGGCCAGGGCGTCCGCAGCGCACGCCCGATGGCGATCGCCTCGCTCCGCACCCGCCACAGGGTCCGCGGCGTCGCTGGCGACAGGTGGTGGTATCCGAGCCGCGCGGCGCGTTCCCGCTCGGTGTCGTCAACGGCCTGCTCCACCGCGCCGATCTCGGCGCGGATGCGGTCGTGCAGCGGGTGCAGCGCCTCCTGGGTCTCGACCTCGGCCTGCTCCAGCCAGGTGGCGTAGTGGCCGAGCAGTTCGGCGATGGAGGCGAGCACTGACCCGGTCCGCTCGGCCACCACCTGGCGGGAGCGCGCCGGGAAGATCAGCAGCGTCGCCGCCACCCCGATGACGCTGCCGATGCCGATCTCCACCACCCGGTAGGCGGCGGCGTGCAGCGGCCCGAGCTTGCCGGTGCTGCTCAGCAGCATGATGGCCGCGGTGACCGGTGCGACCTTCATGTTCGGCCGTAGCATGGCGACGTAGGCGGTGATCCCCGCCGACAGCACCAGCGCCACGCCCAGTCCCACGGGGCCCAGCCCGAGCGGGCTCAGCGTCCGCAGCGCTGCGGCGCCCCCTCCCACCACCGCCCCCAGCACCGTGCCGTACATCCGGTCCACCGAGGCGCCCACCGTGCCGCCGATGCTCGCCTGCATGACGATCAGCGTGGTGAACACCGCCCAGTAGCCCTGCGGCAGGTCGAGGGTGGCATACAGGACGTAGGCCGCCAGCACCGCGGTCATTACCCGGACGGTGTGGCGCGCCTCGGCGCGGCGGGTGGTCAGGAGGGCGTGCACGGATCGTCATACCCGGGCTCGCCGGACGACCCAACTTCCCCAGGAACGCTCGCGCCGAGGGCGATGAGATGATCTCGATCGGCTGCAGCGGATCTTATGGTCGCGACGACGTCGTCCGGCCCGCCCAGCACATCACGCGCTGCGACGCGGAGCGTGCTGACACCCTGCGCGGCGACCCACCTGTCGCGCCTTGCGTCTCGAAGAAGTTGATCGCCGTGCAGGTGGCCGTCTCCGTCGATCTCCACCGCCAGACGCGCGGCTTCGCAGTAGAAGTCGAGGATGTAGGGGCCGATCGGGTGCTGTCGTCGGAAGCGCAGGCCGGCTTGTCGCTTTCGGAGTGCGATCCATAGAAGCACTTCCGGCAAGGACATCTGTCCTCGTAGCTCCCGCGCCCTGTTCCTCGTCAGTCTCGGCGCGTCCAAGACCCCCTCCGTCGGCTTCGCCGACACCTCCCCCGCCGGGGGAGGATCAGCAGCCCTAAGATGCTCCCCCGGCGGGGGAGCTGTCACGCGGTTGCGTGACTGAGGGGGCTAGCCGCGGTGCGGTGTCGGACCTACCTTCCCGTTCATGGCCCGTTCCGCGAAGTCCGCCCCCGCTCGCGTCAAGCCCGCAGCGATCGCCGCCGCCTTCGAGTCCATGGCCCCTAAGGGCTCCGAGGCGCTGCACGTGGAGGAGGCCTCCGCCAAGTTCATCTTCAACCACCCGGCCGTCGATACGCCCAAGAGCGTGTCCAGCGCCTGGTCCCCGCACAAGCCCGCCCGCCCCACCAAGTCCGAGGGCGGCAAGACCTTCAACCTGGTCTCGTCCTACGAGCCCGCCGGCGACCAGCCCACCGCCATCGCCGAGCTGGTTAAAGGCGTGCAGGCCCACGACGCCGACCAGGTGCTCTTGGGCGTCACCGGCTCGGGCAAGACCTTCACCATGGCCAA
>NZ_CAHJWH010000215.1 GCF_903642205.1 Caulobacter sp. S45
AGCACCACGGCGACGCCCAACCCGCCGGGCACCCGGTGCAGCCAGGTGTGCAGCGCGTCGTACAGGTCCTTGCCGGCGCGCGACTTGCCGATCGCGGCGCCCTTCAGGATGAACAGCGGGATGGTCAGCAGGGTGATGGAGGCGAGTTCCTCGTAGACGTTCTGCGCCACGGTATCGAGCGAGGCGGCCGGCATGAACAGCATCATGAACACGGTCGCGACCCCGCCCAGCGCGAACGCGATCGGGATGCCGGAGAACAGCGCCACCAGGGTGGACCCGGCGTAAAGCAGGCCGATCGTCCCGGTGCTCATGGCTGGTAAGAGCCCTCTCCCTCTGGGAGAGGGTTGGGTGAGGGGTCTTGCCCACCGGCGATGGTTCGTCGCGTGGGCCCCTCACCCCGGCCCTCTCCCAGAGGGAGAGGAAGAAGGACTACGGAGATCACGCCAGGTTCGCTTCGGTCGAGTCCGCGTGTCGGCTGCCGAGCAGTTGCAGCAGCAACTGCACCGCCAGCAGCGCCATGCCCGCCGTCATGCAGCCATACGGGATCCACAGCGGCGGCCCCCACGAGGACGGCGTGGTCTGGCCCTCCTCCCACGCCTCGCCCAGCAACTGCCAGCTCTTCCAGGCAAAGAACGCCACGAACAGCAACGAGCACAGATCGGCCAGCAGCCGCCGCACCCGGTCCACGCCCGGCGGCAGCACATGCGCCAGCGCGTCGATCCCGACATGTCCGCGCCGCGCCTGCGTCCACGCGGCGGAGCCGAACGTCGCGCCGATCAGCAGGAAGGTGGACAGCTCGTCCTGCCAGTCGCTGGCGATCGAGAGGAAATAGCGCCCGATCACCTCCCACGTCAGCACCGCGCCCGCCACCGCGATCGCCAGCGCCGACGCCAGCGCCAGCGCGCCGTTCAGCCCGGTGACCGCCCCCTGCACCAGGCCCAGCACGCCCGCCCGCGGGATGTCCGCCGGGGAGCCGACGCCGGTGATTGTCGTCAAGCGACGGCCTCGGCCAGCTTCAGCAGGTTCGCGCACGCCGCGTTGCGGTTGGCGAAGTCCTTCCACGCGCTGTCCTGCGCGACGGCCTTCCACTTCGCGATGTCGTCCGCGCCCATGTCCACGACCTTCACCCCCGCCTTGCTGTAGATCTCGGCCAGCGACTGGTCGTCCGCCTTGGCCGCCGCCAGCGCGAACGGCTCCTGCGCCGCGCCAACCTCGACCATCGCCGCCTGCTGCTCCGGCGTCAGGCTCTCGAACACCGACTTCGACATCAGCAACGGCTCGAACATAAACCAAAACGATCCGCCGCGAGCGGTGGTGACGTTCTTTGCGATCTCCTGCAAGCGGAAACTGATCAGGCTAGTGGACGACGTCACCGCCGCATCCAGAGATCCGGTCTGCATCGCGGCATAGGTCTCGTCCGAGGTGACCGAACTGATGATCCCGCCCGCCGCCTTGAGCATCTGGTCCATCTCGCGTGAGCCGCCGCGGATCTTCAGCCCCTTGGTGTCGTCCGGCTTCGCCACGCCAGCCGCGCGCGAGGCCACGCCGCCGCCTTGCCACACCCAGGTCAGGATCTTGACGCCGCGCTTGTCCAGCAGCGTCGTCAGCTCCTGCCCGATCGGCGCCGTCTTCCATGCCAGGCCCTGCTCGTAGCTGGTCACCAGGCACGGCATCAGCCCGACATTGACCTCGGGCACCTCGCCGCCGGCATAGGCCAGCGGATACAGCGTCAGGTCCAGCGCGCCGCGCCGCAGGGCGGAGAACTGCGCCACCGTCTTCATCAGCGACGAGCCGGGATAGATCTCGAACGTCAGCGAGCCGCCCGTCCTCTCCTGCACCTGCGCCGCGAAGCGCCGCACCAGCCGGTCGCGGAAGTCGCCCTGCTCCGCGGTGCCGCCGGGAAACTGATGGCTGATCTTCAGCACCCGCGCCTCGGCGGCGCGCGCGCCGGCGGCCCGGAGCACGAACGGCGCAGCGAGCAGCCCGACAGCCGAGCGACGGGTGATGATCATGGACGCTTCCTTGTTTTACTATTCTTCCGGCACGCTAGACGCCTGTCGGCTCACCCGCAATTCGTGCGGCCGACCGCCACGCAATCCTGGCGCGCAATGTAGGCCTGCACCAGGGGAAACCCCTGCCAGGCCAGCAGGCCGAGCAGGACGATGCCGGCCAGCACCAGCACCGGAAAGAACCTGGACGGATCACGCTGATCGGACATGCCCTGGAACGTAGCAGGGTTGGTCGTCATGGCTACCCCGCTGCGCGCGTTGCGCGCGACCCTGCCGGCGTCGCCCGGGGGCCTGGAACAACGATCTTGCCGCCTCGCTCCCTTGCCCATGGCCCCAGTGAACGCTAGGTGCAGAGTCAAGGAACCAGACGGGAGTGGGACGATGTCGCAATCGGCCGAGACGATGGGGCGCGATGGGCATCCCGGCTCCAACCAGCCGCCGATGTCGCAGGACGCGTTGCTGCAAGCGTATGGCGACATGCTGCTGATCCGCCGCTTCGAGGAGCGCGCCGGCCAGCTGTACGGCATGGGCCTGATCGGCGGCTTCTGCCACCTGTACATCGGGCAGGAGGCGGTCGTCGTCGGCGTGCAGGGCGCGCTCAAGCCGGGCGACCAGGTCATCACCTCCTACCGCGACCACGGCCACATGCTGGCCACGGGGATGGAGCCGCGCGGCGTCATGGCGGAGCTGACCGGGCGGTCGGGCGGCTACTCCAAGGGCAAGGGCGGCTCCATGCACATGTTCAGCAAGGAGAAGCAGTTCTACGGCGGCCACGGCATCGTCGGCGCGCAGGTCAGCCTCGGCACCGGGCTCGCGTTCGCCGACTGGTATCGCGGCAACGACCACGTCGCGGTCACCTATTTCGGCGACGGCGCCGCCAACCAGGGCCAGGTGTTCGAGAGCTTCAACCTCGCCGCGCTGATGAAGCTGCCGTGCATCTACGTCATCGAGAACAACATGTACGGCATGGGCACCAGCGTGGAACGCGCCACCGCGTCGCGCGACCTGTCCAAGAACGGGTCGCCCTGGAGCATGGCCCATGCCGCGGTGGACGGCATGGACGTGGTGGCGGTGCGCCAGGCGGCGGTGGCGGCGGTGGCGCATTGCCGCGCCGGCAACGGGCCGTACCTGATGGAGATCAAGACGTATCGCTACCGCGGCCACTCGATGTCCGACCCGGGCAAGTACCGCACCCGCGACGAGATCGAGAAGATGCGCGGCGAGCGCGACTGCATCGAGCACGTCCGCCACCTGCTGAGCGAGATGGGCGTCGGCGACGAGGTGACCAAGGCGATCGATGCGGAGGTCAAGGCGCGCATCGCCGAGGCGGCCGACTACGCCCAGGCGAGCCCCGAACCGGATGCGGCCGAGCTGTGGACCGACATCCTGCTGGAGGACTGACAGTGTCCACGCAAGTCCTGATGCCGGCCCTGTCCCCCACCATGACGGAGGGCAAGCTCGCCCGCTGGCTGAAGAAGGTCGGCGAGGACGTGCGCGCCGGCGACGTGATCGCCGAGATCGAGACCGACAAGGCGACCATGGAGGTGGAGGCGGTCGACGAGGGCAAGCTGAGCCAGATCCTGGTCGAGGAAGGCACCGAGGGCGTGGCCGTCAACACCCCGATCGCCGTGCTCGGCGAAGGCTCCGCCGCCCCGGCGAAGCCGACCGCCGAGGCGCCGCAGAAGCTGGAGCCGAAGCGCCCGGCCGAGACCGCGTCCACGCCCGTCCCGGCGCTGGCCGCCGCGGCGCCGGAGAAGGATTGGGGCCCGACCGCCAGCATCACGGTAGAGGTGCTTGGCCCCGCGAGGGTTGTCGAACAAGTCGGCCTTCGTCAACTCCAG
>NZ_CAHJWH010000216.1 GCF_903642205.1 Caulobacter sp. S45
TCACGCGCCGGTCTGTCGAGGAGACGGCTGCGGCCATCATCAACCTGCTGAACACCCGCACGGCGTCGGGCGCTGTAGAGGCGCTGGCGTGAGCGCGCTGGTCCTCGCCTCACGCAGCCCCGCGCGCGCCCGCCTGCTCGCCGACGCCGGCGTGAGCTTCACCGTGCAGGCGGCGGAGCTGGACGAGGCGCCCTTGAAGGCGCGCGCCCTGGCGCGGGGACGATCCCCTCGGGAGGTCGCCTGCGACCTGGCCGAGGCCAAGGGCCTAGCGGTCGCGCGCGGACGTCAAGGCCTGGTCATCGGCGCCGACCAGACGCTCGACCTGGAGGGACGGCTCCTTGACAAGCCCCCCACCCTGGCTGACGCCCGGAGCCAGCTGCAGGCTCTTCGCGGGCGTGAGCACCGGCTCCACGCCGCGGTGACGGTGAGCGAGGGCGAAGCGGTGATCTGGCGGACGGTGGAGACGGTGCGGCTGCGCATGCGAGGCTTCAGCGATGGCTTCCTGGACGCCTATCTGACGAGAGAGGGCGAGGCTTTGCTGGGGTGCGTGGGCGCCTACCGGCTCGAGGCCATGGGCGTGCAGCTGTTCGAGGCCATCGATGGTCATTACTTCGCCGTGCTGGGCCTGCCTCTGCTGCCGTTGCTCCACTTCCTGCGCGCGCAGGGACATGTGGCGGCGTGAGGTGACGGCCTTCAGCGGAGCGGCGAGGGTCGCAGGCGTGGTAGGCGCCCCGGTGCGCCAGTCCCTCAGCCCCCTGATCCACAACGCCTGGATCGCCGCGGCCGGGCTGGACGCCGTCTATGTCCCCTTTTCGCCGGAAGCTGACAAGTTCGACGCCTTCATCTCGGGACTGAGGCGCGGCTCGATGGCCGGCCTGAACGTGACCTTGCCGTTCAAGCAAGCCGCCCTCGCCTTGGCGGATCGAGCCGACGAGCCGGCGCGGGCCGCCGGCGCCGCCAACCTGCTGCTGTTCGACGACGCGGGGGCGGTCGAGGCTCGCAACACTGACGGGATCGGCCTGCTTTATGCGCTGGACCTGCAGGCGCCGGGCTGGGCGGCGGGCTCAGGTGTCGTCGTCGTGCTTGGGGCGGGCGGAGCGGCGCGGGGCGCAGTGGCCGCACTCGTGGTTGCCGGGTTCACGGTCCGCATCGTCAACCGCACCCGTGAGCGCGCCGTGATGTTGGCCCAGACGTTCGATGGCGCCGATGCGATGGAGGGAGAGCGGCTGGCCGATGTCTTCGCCGAAGCTTTCCTAGTGATCAACGCCACGTCAGCCGGCCTGGAGGGGCGCGGCGACCTGGACCCGCCCCTCCAGGCCCTGCCTCCGCAAGCGGTGGTGATGGACATGGTCTACAGGCCGCTCTGCACGCCCTTGCTGCGCCAGGCGCAGGCGCGGGGTCTGCAGACGGTGGACGGGCTGGCGATGCTGGTGGGCCAGGCGATCCCTTCCTTCCAAGCCCTGTTCGGCCGCCCTGTCCCGCCACAGGTCGACGTGCGGGCGCTGGCCTTGGCGGCGCTGGAAGAGGGCGGCCAATGATCCTGCTCGGCCTCACCGGGTCCATCGGCATGGGCAAGAGCACCACGGCGGCCATGTTCGCCGCCGCCGGCGCAGCGGTCTACGACGCCGACGCTGCGGTGCATGGTCTCTATGCGGCGGGCGGCGAGGCCGGCCCCCGCCTGATGTCCCTGTTTCCGGAGGCGGTCGGGAACGACGGCGCGGTGGATCGCGCCGTGCTCAGCCGCCGGGTGAAGGCCGATCCGGTGGCGCTGGCCACCCTCGAGCAGATCGTGCACCCGCTGGTGGCCGCGGAGCGGGCCGGCTTCCTGGATGCGGCCAGCACCTCGGGCGCCAGGGTGGCCGTGCTCGATGTCCCCCTGCTGTTCGAGACGGGATTGGAGCGCTCCGTGGACGCGGTGGTGGTGGTCACCGCGGAAGCGCAGGTGCAACGCGCCCGGGTTCTCGCCCGGCCGGGCATGGACGCCGACAAGCTGGCCCTGCTCCTTGCGCGCCAGACCCCCGATGCGGACAAGCGTTCACGCGCCAGCTTCATCATCGACACCGGGCACGGGCTGGCGGCGGCCCGCGCCCGAGTGGAGGCCATCATGGCTGAAGTCTTGCAACCGGGGTGGAAGCCGACGTAAGCCGGGGTCGGCCGCCTGTCGGTCCTGCGCTCGCCCTCGGCGCGCCTATCGCCCAAGCGTCTCGATCGGACAGCCCACGTGACCACCCCCACCGCCCTGCTCAAGGTGATGATCGACGCCGCGCGCAAGGCGGGCCGCAAGCTCGCCCGCGACTTCGGCGAGGTCGAGGAACTGCAGGTCTCCCGCAAGGGGCCGGCCGACTTCGTCTCCAACGCCGATACGGCGGCCGAGCAGACCCTCCTGGAAGAGCTGTCCAAGGCGCGCCCCGGCTATGCCTTCCTCGGGGAGGAGAAGGGCCTGGTCGAGGGCACCGACAAGACCCACACCTGGATCGTCGATCCCCTCGACGGCACCACCAACTTCCTCCACGGCATCCCCCACTTCGCGGTGAACGTCGCCCTGGAGCGCGAGGGCCAGGTCGTGGCGGCGGTGACCCACAACCCGGTGACCAACGACACCTTCTGGGCGGAGCGCGGCAAGGGCGCCTACAACAACGACAAGCGGCTGCGCGTCGCCGCCCGGCGGAAGCTGGACGACTGCGTCTTCGCAACCGGCATCCCCTTTCTTGGAAAGCCCGGGCATGCCCAGTTCCTGAAGGAGCTGCACCAGGTCACCGGCCGGGTGGCGGGCGTGCGCCGCTTCGGCTCCGCCGCGCTCGACCTCGCCTGGGTGGCCGCGGGCCGCTTCGACGGGTTCTGGGAGCGGGACCTGAAGCCGTGGGACGTGGCGGCCGGGGTGCTGCTGGTCACCGAGGCCGGCGGCAAGGTCACCGCGGTGGATGGTCAGCCCCTCGACCTGCATCTTCCGACGATCCTGGCCGCTAACCTGGAGCTACATCCGCTGCTGTCGGACCGGATCGCAGCCGCTGGGTGACGCGTTGAGCCCGTCCGCGCGAGCGGAAAGGCGGTGACGCGTCTTGAGAAGCCCTGGTCGCGACCCGTTGACCGCTGGACCTGTCCCGCGAACCGCCTCATCTAGTCCGGATGGCCCGCGAGATCGTCCTGGACACCGAGACCACCGGCATCGATCCGCGGTCGGGCCACCGGGTCATCGAGATCGCCTGCATCGAGATCGAGGATCTGCTGCCTACGGGCGCTTACTTTCACCGCTACATCGATCCTGAACGCGACATCGATCCGGATGCGGAGAAGGTGCACGGCATCTCGCGGGCCACCCTGATGGGCAGGCCGAAGTTCCACGAGCCCGACATCTGCGACGCCTTCCTGGATTTTGTGGCCGGCGCGCAGCTTGTCGCCCACAACGCCGTCTTCGACCGAGGCTTCGTCAACCACGAGTTGGAACGCTGCGGCCGCCAGACCCTGCCTGAACAGCGCTGGCGCTGCACTTACGAGCTGGCCAAGAAGCGGTTTCCGGGCATGTACAACTCGCTGGACGCCCTGTGTAAGCGGTTCAAGATCTCGCTGGCCGAGCGGGAGAAGCACGGCGCCCTGATCGACACGCGGCTGCTGGCGATGGTCTATCTGGAGCTGCAGGGCGGCAAGGAACGGGGGCTCGATCTTGGCCCTCAGGCCGCGACCGCTGCGCGCCTGGCCGCCGACATCAAGGCCGGCGGATACGCGCCCCGCCCCAGGCCCTTGGCCCCGCGCTCGACCCCTGAGGAGCGCGCGGCGCACAGCGCTTTCGTGGATAAGGTGCTGAAGGACAAGGCGCTCTGGCGCACGCTGGGTTTCAGCCTGGAGGCCTAG
>NZ_CAHJWH010000217.1 GCF_903642205.1 Caulobacter sp. S45
GGTTCAGTGCGAGTGGCCGTGGCCGTGCGAGGGCGCGGGCGGCTTCTTGCGAGGCGCGCCGGGCTTGGCGGCCGGGCGGCAATCGCTGCACTGCCCATACAACGTGATCTCGTGCCGTGCGACGGCGAAGCCGGGCGGCGCCAGCGACGAGGATGACCGTCGCCGCGGTGCGCCCGGCAGCAAGGCCCCGTCCCGCGGCAAGGGTGCGCCCGTGCGTCGGGAAGGCCGCCTCACCATCCAGGCCGTGGCCGGCGATGGCGACACCGCCGAGCGGATGCGTTCGCTGGCCTCGGTCCGCCGAGCCCGCGAACGCGAGCGGGAGAAGCGCACCAAGGGCTCGGCTCCCGACCAAGGCGCCCGGGTGCGCGAGGTGGTCATCCCCGACGCCATCACCCTGACCGACCTGGCCCAACGCATGGCCATCCGCGCCGGCGACGTGATCAAGTACCTCATGCGCCAGGGCACCATGCTGACCCTGAACGACGTGCTGGACGCCGACACCGCCGAGCTGATCGCCGCCGAGTTCGGCCACACCGTCAAGCGCGTCTCGGAGTCCGACGTGGAAACCGGCTTCCTGGCCGAGGACGACGTCGAGGACGACACCCCCACCCGGCCCCCGGTGGTCACCGTCATGGGCCACGTCGACCACGGCAAGACCAGCCTCCTCGATGCGCTGCGCACCACCGACGTGGCCTCGGGCGAGCAGGGCGGCATCACCCAGCACATCGGCGCCTACCAGGTGAAGCTGGCCAACGGCGAGGCGGTGACCTTCCTGGACACCCCCGGCCACGCCGCTTTCTCCGCCATGCGGGCGCGCGGCGCCAACGTCACCGACATCGTGGTGCTGGTGGTGGCCGCCGACGATGGCGTGATGCCTCAGACCATCGAGGCCATCAACCACGCCAAGGCCGCCGGCGCCCCCATCATCGTGGCCGTCAACAAGGTCGACAAGCCCGACGCCGCCCCTGAACGGGTGATCAACGAGCTGCTCCAGCACGAGATCGTGGCCGAGAGCCTGGGCGGCGAGACCCAGGTGATCGAGGTCTCCGCCACCCAGAAGCTGGGCCTGGAGGAGCTGATCGAGGCCATCTCGCTGCAGGCCGAGGTCATGGACCTGCGCGCCAACCCGGAGCGTTCCGCCGAAGGCACCGTGATCGAGGCCAAGCTGGACAAGGGCCGCGGCCCCGTCGCGTCCATCCTGGTCCAGCGCGGCACCCTGAAGAAGGGCGACATCATCGTGGCCGCCCAGGCCTGGGGCAAGGTGCGCGCCCTGGTCAACGAGCGTGGCGAGCAGGTGACCGACGCCGGTCCTTCCGATGCGGTGGAGGTGCTGGGCCTGGACCAGGCGCCCTCGCCCGGCGAACCCTTCGCCATCGTGGAGAACGAAGCCCGCGCCCGCGAGCTGACCGAATACCGCATGCGTCAGAGCCGCGAAAAACGGGTCGCTGGCGGCGGCGCCTCGGCCTCCTTGGCCGAGATGATGGCCAAGCTGCAGAACAAGCAGGTCAAGGAGCTGGCGCTCGTCATCAAGGGCGACGTGCAGGGCTCGACAGAAGCCATCATCGGCGCCCTGGAGAAGCTCGGCAATGAGGAGGTCCGTACACGGATCATCCATTCCGCGGTCGGAGCGATCACCGAGAGCGACGTGCAGCTGGCCAAGGGCTCGGGCGCGCCGATTATCGGCTTCAATGTCCGTGCGTCGAAGCAGGCCCGCGACCTGGCCGAGCGCGAGGGCGTGGAGATCCGCTACTATGCGATCATCTACGACTTGATCGACGACATCAAAGGCGTGCTGTCCGGCATGCTGTCGCCGATCCAGCGCGAGACCTGGCTCGGCAATGCGCTGGTCCTGGAGGTGTTCAACATCACCAAGGTCGGCAACGTCGCCGGCTGCCGCGTCACCGAGGGCGTGGTCCGCCGCGGCGCCAAGGTCCGGGTGCTGCGCGAGGACGTGGTGGTGGTCGAACTCGGCAACCTGCAGACGCTCCGCCGCTTCAAGGACGACGTGGCCGAGGTCACGAGCGGCTACGAATGCGGCATGAACTACCTGAACCAGGACATAAAGGTCGGGGATACGATCGAGTGCTTTACGGTGGAGACGGTGGCGCGGTCGTTGTAGGGCGGTTGATGGCGGGAGTGCTGGGGCGCGGGCCGAGAGGTCCGCGCCTTTTTCTTTAAGGCGAACCTAATTCGTTTCCTTCCTGGAAGCGGACGTCGCAAGAGGCCGTTGAGGCTGGAACTCGGACCTTCGACTTGACAGGCTGGTCAAGCTTTGCTCGCCTCTAGCGTGTTTGAACGATCCAACAGAAAGGCTGTCATGCGCGCCTACGATGTCGCTCTTGCGGTAACTCGGGTGCTGGCGGCCACGGGCTTCATACAGGCTGCTGTAACACTGGTCTTTATGGCCATCCGAGTATACGTCAGCCTATCCGCTTCAACGCACTTCATTACCGCACACTACATCGCGGCCACAGAGCTTGCCCAGTTTACAATTCCGCTCGAAGAAGCAGCGTGGTCCCTCGCCTTTCTGATCTTCGGAAAGTCAATCTCCCGCTTTGCGGCGAAGCTTGCGCCAGACCACGCCTGACCCAGTCCTACACGACAGCCATTAGCATGAGGACTTTGAAGGCTTCCTCTCCGGGAACTCGCCGTCCAGCATGGGCAAGGTTCTCTGCCCGGAAGCGGACGCCGGAAACCCGTGCTGAGGGTGGATTCCTGCCGGAAACTGAGTTCAGGATGAGCCGGTGGGAGACCGACCTACCATCTCAGAAGCTGATCTTCCTGCCGTAGGAGATTTCCAGACTTTTCATCCCTTCATCAAGGGCGTGTTCAGCCAATGGCACCGGACGCCCTTCAAAGTGGACGGGACAGCTTTCTCCACTGCAGAACAATGGATGATGGTGAAAAAAGCTATGCTCTTCCGAGACGAGGAGGTCGCAGTAGCCATCGCTGAGACGAACGATCCCTCTGAACAGAAGCGGCTGGGCCAGACGGTGCGGCATTTCGATCAGGAGGTCTGGGACGAGTGGAAGATTGACATCGTACATGAGGGCAACCGACAGAAGTTCCTTCAGAACGACGGCGCGCGACGGCAACTCAGGGCTACGACGGGCAAGATGCTTGTCGAAGCAAACGTTAGGGATTGGATTTGGGGCGTTGGGCTAGCCATAGACGATCCCAAGGTACATGACCCGGCCGAATGGCGCGGAACGAACCCTTCTCGGCCGCGTGCTAACCCGCCTTTGCACTGAGATGGGGTGACGAGTATCGGAATGTATCAACGTCTCAGGCAGAGTCCGCCTTGGGTCGTTCTTTCGCGTTAGCGTTGCGCCGACAAGCGGACAGGGTGGGTGCCGCCGGGCTCGGGCGCGTCAAGGCGACCCGCGTGCCGCGGGCGAGCCTTGCAGGCTCGACCTTGACCCGCCTTGCGCCGCGGCGGCTGACGCAGGGCGTCCTGCTTGAAGGTTCGACTTGGCCTGCGGCTGCGTCGAACACAGGGCTGGGCTTGGATGCGAATGAGGAGATCGCAGTGCATCTTCTCCTCCCCTGCGAAGCGGGGGAGGAGAGAATGAACGTTCTTCCTTGTCCCAGCCCTGTGTTCGATCCGCCGGAGGCGATCGAACCTTCAATACGGGACGGCCTGAGCACGGCGGCACACCCGCATCCATCAGAGCGGCGACCGGTCATCTCCCGCGCCATCTCGTGTTCGGCTACCTCTGCCTGCAAGGCGGCTCCGACACGAACAGCAGGCGGGACGACACGACTGCGCGACCCCGGGGCCCGAGGCGCGCCCTAGTGATTTCCCCGGTCAAACGGCGCAGCATGAGAGCCCGATCCCTCAGTAGGT
>NZ_CAHJWH010000218.1 GCF_903642205.1 Caulobacter sp. S45
AACCTGCGCCGCCGCAGCCCTCCAGCACCGCCGCCCCTGCCGCAACGCCGCCGCCGCCCCAGCCGTGAGTCGCCAGCCGTCGCAGATGCTGCAGCCCTGGGCCTGGATCGGCGCGCCGCTGCTGGCCTGCCTCGCCGCCACGCTCGTGCTCGCCACGCCGCTGCGCGTGTTCGGCCTGCGCCTTCCCGAGCCCGTCTTCCCGCTGGTGCTCGCCTTCGCGTGGCCGGTGATCCGCCCATCGCTCCTCGGCCCCTTCGCCCTGCTGGCGGCGGGGCTGTTGCTGGACCTGTTCTGGGGCGCGCCGCTGGGCCTGTGGGCGCTCAGCCTGCTGCTCGTCTATGGCGGGGCCCAGCTGGCGCGGAGCCTGATGACCGGTCGCAGCGCGCCGGTGCTCGCGGTGTGGTATCTGGCGCTGAGCGCGCTCGCCTTCTCCGCCGCCTACCTGTTCGTCACCCTGCGCGCCCACGTGACGCCCAATGTCACAGGCGCCCTGTTCCAGTTCGCCGTCACCCTGGCGCTGTTCCCCTTCGCCCGGGCCCTGATCGACCGCTTTGAGGACGCCGATATCCGCTTCCGGTGACCTCGCCCACAAACCGCCTGCCTAAGAGCGTCAGTGCCCCACGCGTGAGCCACGAACCCCAAATCTACTTCGACGAGGTGAACGAGCGCCAGGGCATGTTCCACCGCCGCTCGCTGCTGCTCGGCGGGTTCGCAGGCCTGGGCCTCACCGCGCTTGGCCTGCGCCTGTCCCAGCTGCAGGTGGCGGACGCCGCACGCTACCAGACCCTGTCGGCCTCCAACCAGTTCAACTTCCGTCTCGTGCCGCCGCCCCGCGGGCTGATCCTGGACCGCGATGGGGTGGAGATCGCCTCCAACCGGCCGGAGTTCCGCATCCTGCTCCAGCGCGACGTGGTGGAGGACGTGGACGCCACCATCGACAAGGTGGCCGAGCTGATCCCGATCCCCCCGGCCAAGCGCCGCCAGATCGCCCGCGACATCGCCGACACGCCCCCCGCCTCCCCCGTCGCCATCGCCGCCGACCTGACCTGGGACGAGTTCAGCCGGGTCAACGTGCGTGCGCCCGAGCTGCCCGGCGTCACCGCCGAGATGGGCGAGGCGCGCTTCTACCCTTACGCCGGCGCCTTCGCCCACGTGATCGGCTACGTCTCCCGCGTCTCCGCCGACGACCTGAAGGCCGAGGGCGACGCCGACGACCCGCTCCTGCACCATCCCGGCTTCCGCATCGGCAAGCAGGGCGTGGAGAAGTCGCTCGACCTGCAGCTCCGCGGCCGGGCCGGCGGCCGGAAGGTGGAGGTGGACAGCGTCGGCCGCGTGATCCGCGAGGACCCCGACGGCGACATCCGCGCCCAGCCCGGCGACGTGGTCAAGCTGACGCTGGACGCCGACATCCAGAACCGGGCGCTGGAGGTGCTGGGCATGGACTCCGGCGCTGCGGTGGTGCTGGATTGCCGCAATGGCGACATCCTGTGCCTGGCCTCCAATCCCAGCTTCGACGCCAACGCCTTCGTCAGAGGCGTGCCGGGCGACGTCTACGCCGAGCTGACCCGCTTCGAGCGGAAGCCGCTGTTCAACAAGGCCCTGACCGCCAACTACCCCCCGGGGTCCACCTACAAGACCATGGTGGCGCTGGCGGCGCTGGAGCACGGCTATGATCCGGCGACGGTGCACGTCTGCAACCGGTCCTGGGCGCTCGGCAACCACGTCTTCCACTGCGACAAGGCGCATGGCGCCTGCGACATGCGCCACGCGATCATGAAGTCCTGCGACGTCTATTTCTTCTCGACCGCCATGGCGATCGGCCCGGACCGGATCGCCGCGGTGGCGCGTCGCTTCGGCCTCGGCGAGACCTTCGACATCGGCATCCCCGGGCAGAAGCCGGGCCTGGTGCCCGACACCGCCTGGAAGCGCGCACACGTGCGCCACGATCCGGTCTGGCACCCCGGCGACACGCCGAGCGTGGGCATCGGCCAGGGCTTCGTCAGCGTCAACGCCCTGCAGCTCGCCACCATGTGTGCGCGTATCGCCAATGGCGGCGCAGCGGTGAAGCCGCGCCTGATCCACGCCGTCGGTGAACAGGTCCGGCCCTCAGGCGCTGACGGGGCGCAGGTCGAGATCACGCCCGAGCACATGAGCTTCCTGCGCTCGGCCATGTACGGGGTGATCAACGAGCCGGGGGGCACCGGTTTCGAGGGGGGCTCCTGCAAGCTGAACCTCGGCCCCGTGGTCATGGCCGGCAAGAGCGGCACCGCCCAGGCGCACAGCTACGCCGCAGGCAGCCACGGCGCCCACGGCGCCCAGGGCGCGTGGCTGGGCCGCGACCATGCCTGGTTCATCGCCTACGCGCCCGCCGACGCGCCCCGCTATGCGGTGGCGGTGCTGGTGGAGCACGGCGGCTTCGGCGCCGAGGCCTCCGCGCCCAAGGCGCGTGAGATCATGAAGACCGCGCTGCTCAAGGACCCGGAGATCCGCGCGCGGATCGAACAGCCGCTGGACGCGCCGGAGGGCGCCGCGCCCTCTTCGGCCCCATCCTCGGCGCCTGAGGCGACGACGTGACCGCCACCGCCCTCACCCGGCCGGGCGAGCGGGAGCGGCTGTCGTCCAAGCTGAAGCAGATCGACTGGACCTTCGCCCTGCTGCTCTGCGTGGTCGCGGCCATCGGCACGGCCATGCTCTACAGCGTGGCGCCGCTGTCCTGGCAGCCTTGGGCGGCCAAGCACGCGGTGCGCTTCGGCCTCTGCCTGGCCTTGATGCTGGGCCTGACCCTGCTGAACCTGCGGGTCTGGTTGGCCTTGGCCTATCCGCTGTACGGGCTGGGGCTGGCCATGTGCGCCGCGGTGCTGGTCATCGGCCACACTTCGCTCGGCGCCAAGCGATGGCTGTTCGGCATCCAGCCCTCGGAGATCATGAAGATCGCGCTCGTGCTGGCGCTCGCCCGCTTCTACCACGCCCTGTCCGCCAAGGACGCGCGCTGGTCCTGGAAGCTGCTGGCGCCCGCCGCGATGACCGCGATCCCCATGGCCCTGATCGCCAAGCAGCCGGACCTCGGCACCGCGCTGCTGATCGGCTTCACCGGCGCAGCCATCATGTTCCTGGCCGGGCTGGACTGGCGGGCGCTGGCGGTAGGTGCGATCGGGGCGGTCGTGGCCGTGCCGCTGGCGGTGAAGTTCGTGATGAAGGGCTACCAGCGCGACCGGGTGCTGACCTTCCTGCACCCGGAGGACGACCCCTCGGGCACGGGTTACCACATCCTGCAGTCCAAGATCGCGCTGGGCTCGGGCGGCCTGCTCGGCAAGGGCTATGGGCTTGGGTCGCAGAGCCAGCTGAACTTCCTGCCCGAGAAGCACACCGACTTCATCTTCGCCACCTTCGCCGAGCAGTTTGGGCTCATCGGCTGCCTGACGCTGCTGGCGCTCTACGGGGCGATCATCTTCATTGCGCTCCGCACCGCGATGAGTTCGCACAGCCATTTCGGCCGGCTGGCGGCGGGAGGAGTGACGGCGACCTTCGCCTTCTACATCCTGGTCAACGCCTCAATGGTCATGGGCATGGCGCCGGTGGTGGGCGTGCCCATGCCGCTGCTGTCCTACGGCGGGACCGAGGTGCTGACGGTGATGATCGGGTTCGGGCTGGTGCAGGCGGTGCGGGTGCACCGGCATTCGGAGGTCACCAGCGGCAAGGGCTCGCTGATGTGAGGCAGGCGAGATCAAGATGCTCCCCCCTGTGGGGGAGCTGGCGGCGTAGCCGACTGAGGGGGCCCGCGCAAAGAATCGGCGCAGCCCCCTCCACCAAGCTGCGCTTGGTCCCCCTCCCCCT
>NZ_CAHJWH010000219.1 GCF_903642205.1 Caulobacter sp. S45
GGGGGCTGCGCCGCCGCTTCGCGTCGGCCCCCACAGTCGGCTCCGCCGACAGCTCTCCCAGAGGGGGAGCATCTGGGACGCTGTCGTTGAGGAGTCAGGGTCAACCGCCGCTGGTATTAGCCGTAGCGCGTCTGAGCCACCCGAGGCGGGAGATCGCCAGGCCCGCCATCAGAGGGACCAGCCAGATGAGTCGAGCCTGATAGCGCGGGAAGGGGCCTGACAGCACGCCGCAGACGACCGCATTGGCGACCAGCAGGCTTAGGGTCAGGCCGAGCACGGTCAGCAGCCGGACCCGGTCGTCCTCCCAGCTCGCCGTCGTCCGCCTCATGAGCACCGGGCGGACATCCCCCGCGCTCAGCCGCCACCCGAGGGCCAGCAGGCTCGCCAGCAGTCCTGCGCCTTCCAGCCACCAACTCACCGCCTTGTCCACATCGGGGCGGCAGCTCTCGGTTCTGGGGCAGGCGTCCGCACCCGGCAGGATGCGAGGCAGCACGGTGGTGCGCCAGAACGAGTCGGAGACGTAGAAGCCTTGCGCCTTCAATGGATCGTCCACATAGGCCATGGCGAACTGCTGCACCGCGTTCCAGGCGGAGGCGCGAGCTTCGGCCAGCGGATCGGCCAGGGTCTCCGCCACCGCAAAACCCGCATCCTCACGCTCCATGCGCATGCGGGTGGGCGCGTCGGCGGCGAGGAAGACGGCGGTGCGTCGGCGGTTGGACCAGAGGATCTGGTCGCTGGTCAGCATGGGCCGGTCGCGGAAGGCGCAGAGCGCGAAAGGCGTTCCCGGTCCGGTGCAGGCGCGACGCAGGTAGGCGAGCCCGGGACCGTCCGCCAGCGCCCGGGCGCTCATGAAGGGTGGTGTGCCGATGGGCACGCCGGCTCGGGCGCGGATGGGCACATAGACCAGCGCGCCGGCGAGCAGGGTGGCGAGGACGATGGCGCCGCCCAGGCTTACGCGCCTGCCGACCTGGCGCCAGGGCAGCCCGCCCAGCCTCAGCAGCACGGCGGCGGCCAGGATCACGGCCGCGGCGTCCAGCAGGTTCGAGCGGTGCACCGCTAGGCCGAACCCGGTGAGCAGGGCCGCTCCGGCCAGCCGGCTCGGGCCCAGCCTGTCCGGATAGACCAGGAGCAGGAGCAGCCCGCCCCCCGCCACGCCGGCGAACAGGTCCGGCATGATCCAGCTCGCGAAGAAGGGCAGCGGCGTGAGCGCGGCCAGCCCCGCCATCAGCGCCAGATAGCCCCAGCGCGGCGCCGCGGGCGCGGCGGCTCGGTAGAGCAGATAGACCACTCCGGCCGCAGCCCAGGCCTGGGCGAAGGCGACCAGCCACAGGCCGCCCATGCGTTGCAGCCCATAGACCGGTGCGCCATAGATCGGCGAGCGGGCGCCGTCGATCTCGGCGGAGGTGTCGGGGACGCCCGGACGGCTCGGCAGGGCGGCGGGGTCGCCCGGCGGCTCGATGGCTTGTCCGGGCCTGACGAGGTGCAGCGCCTCGAACAGGTATTCCGCCTGGTCGTAGTAGAGGGCGGTGTCGCTGAACACGGCCGGCCGGCCGTCGACCACCGCCACCCACATCAGCAGCACGGCCCCGAGCGCTGCCAGCCCCCACCCGCGCAGGGCGGCGAGCGCGCCTCGCCTCATCTGCGCAGGGTGAACACCGAGGCGAGGAAGCCCGACGCCGCCAGCTGCACGCCCACGGTGATGGCGGTCAGCGACAGGATCAGCACCCGCATGATGTGGTCGTAGACGATGGGGCCGAAGCCGCTGGACGCCCAGGTCCAGCCCGCCCAGACCGCCCCGATCACGCCGGCGGCGAACACCAAGCCCGCGGCCCGCAGCACCGTTTCCAGGGTCAGGCCGAGCACCAGCTTGCGCATGGCCGTGCGGGTTGCGGGCAGGAATCCCTCGATCTCACCGTATCGGCGGGCCAGGGCGCCGAACATCACCAACTGAATCCCTAGAATGATGGCGAAGCACGACGCCAGCATGGAATGCACGTCGATCGAGACGTGCGACGTCAGGCGCAGCGGTCCTGTCGCCAGCATGGCGGAGAGCAGCACCCCGAAGCCGATGAGCGCCGTGCCCGGATAGATGAACAGCCACTTGGGGCTGTGCAGCAGCAGGAAGCGCAGGTGCCGCCATCCGTCGCGCCAGGTCTTCAGGTGCGGCGCGCGCGAGCGGCCGTCGGGCTTCAGCGTGGTGGGCGCCTCGCTCATGGGCAACCCGTTGAGCGCGGTCTTCACCACCATCTCGCTGGCGAACTCCATGCCGGACGTCGACAGGTTCAGGTCCAGCATCGCCTGGCGCGAGAAGCCCCGCAGCCCGCAGTGGAAGTCGTTGACAGGGATGGCGAAGAACAGCTTGCCGAGGAAGCTCAGCACCGGGTTGCCGAGGTACCGGTGCAGGAAGGGCATGGCGCCCGGCGCGATCCCGCCCCTGAACCGGTTGCCCATCACCAGCGCGTCGCCCGCCCGCAGCCGCTCCATGAAGGGATCGAGCGAGTCGAAGTCGTAGCTATCGTCCGCATCGCCCATGACGACGTAGCGGCCTTCCGCCGCGCGGATGCCGCCCATCAGGGCTGCGCCGTAGCCCTTCTCCAGAACCATCACCACGCGGGCGCCGGCCGCTATCGCCAGGGCTTGTGAGCCGTCGGTGGAGCCGTTGTCGGCCACCAGGACCTCGCCGGCGATGCCCGTCCGCTCCAGATAGCCGCAGGCCTGCCTGACGCAGACTTCGATGGTCTCCGCCTCGTTCAGGCAGGGCATCAGGATGGTGAGTTCCAGCGGGCGCGCGTCCTGAAACAGGTCTGCGTCCACGCTCCGGCGCTCCATGAGGGCGGCCATCTGCAGTTCCTCGCCTCTAAGGGGCGCATTCATAGGCGAGGGACCCTTGCGGTTGGGTTAGCGGACGGACGCCACCCTGGTGTGTGGCTGCATCCGCTCACGCCGTCGTGACGACAAGCTGTCATGGATGCAAGGCCGGTTATTCCGCCGCCAGCGCCTCCGCCTGCTTCAGGTCCACCGACACCAGCCGCGAGACCCCGCGCTCGGCCATGGTCACGCCGAACAGGCGGTCCATGCGCGACATGGTCACGGGATTGTGGCTGATGACCAGGAAACGGGTGTCGGTCCGCCGCCGCATCTCGTCCAGCATGCGGCAGAAGCGATCCACGTTGGCGTCGTCAAGCGGCGCGTCCACCTCGTCCAGCACGCAGACGGGCGCGGGATTGGCCAGGAAGACGGCGAAGATCAGGGCCATGGCGGTCAGGGCCTGCTCGCCGCCGCTCATTAGGCTCATCACCGCCAGCCGCTTGCCCGGCGGGCAGACGTAGATCTCCAGTCCCGCCTCCAGCGGATCGTCGTTCTCCGCCAGCCGCAGCTCCGCCTGGCCCCCCTCGAACAGGGTCTGGAACAGCGCCTTGAAGCTTTCCGAGATGACGGTGAAAGCGGTCAGCAGGCGCTCGCGGCCCTCGGCGTTCAGGGTCTCGATGCTGCGGCGCAAGGTGGCGATGGCATCGGTGAGGTCGGCGCGTTCGGTACGTAGGGATCCCAGGCGAGCAGCCTGCTCGGCGGCCTCCGCCTCGGCGCCCAGGTTCACGCCGCCGAGTGCGTCGCGGTCGCGCTCCAGGGCGTGCAGGTGGGTGTCCAAGCCGGCGGGGTCGGCGGGGATGGCGACGGCCTCCGCGGCGATAGCCTCGGCCAGGGCGCGGGGTTCGAGCCCCGCGGTCTCGCGCACCTGCTGGGCGGCGGCGGCCAAGTGTTCGCGG
>NZ_CAHJWH010000220.1 GCF_903642205.1 Caulobacter sp. S45
CACCACCGCGCCGTGGCGGGCGGCCACGACGAAGGCGCCCGGGCGCGCCAGGGCGTCGCTTGGATCGCCCGTGAGAGCCTCCGACGGAGCGGTGTCGCCGCCCGTCTCGTGCGTCAGCGCAGCGGAGGCCGCGGCGGCGTCGGCGTAGCGGGTACGCTCTAGCGTCATGCGCCGCACGTTGGGGCTGTCCTGCGGGCGCGCCTCCCAGCGACACTCCCCGTGTGCGTCGTCAGGCTCCTCCCAGTGGCTGTGGAGCTGGCCGCTCGCATCGCCGAAGAGCAGGGCTACCACGGCGTCGTGTGGAACCGCGTCGCACACGGTCGGAGCCGGTGCGGCGAAGGCGACGCCCGCCGGCGCGAGCGCCAACGCCGCAATGAGGCCCGCCAGCGGCGTCAATGCGAACCCGGCGGCTGGGCGAGCCACGGGCGGAGCTGGTCCGCGAGCCGCCCGGCAGCCGCTTGCAGCGTCGCCGCCATCGAAGGCCCGAGGGTCGAGCCTGCAGGCGCCACCTGCAGTTCGCCTCCCACGACGGCGTTGAAGGCCGCCTCGTCGACCCCCGGCGGCGGATCGTCGGCGTCCGGGTGCGCTTTTTGGTAGACGGCCATCATCGTTAGTTGGGTGGTGAAGAAGGCCTTGAGCTTGGCCTGCGCCGCTTCGGCGACCGCGGGGCGTAGCGCGCCATCGGCTGTCGCGTCGCCTCTCCACGGGACCGACCCGTCCTTCAGCGCCAGCGTGGCGGACAGGCTGGCCGACGAGGTGGCGGGATCGAGGTCCTGCCCGGAGCTGCTGAGCGCGCCCTCGATGATGTTCCAGCGCGGCCCCTTCGCCTCGGTCGTGAGGTCGTCGACCCCGAGCACCGCGTCCACGTGCAGCGCCGCCAGCATGGCCGCCAGCTCCGCGTGCGGTGCGCGTCGGTGCGCATCCTCGTTGGGGTCGACCCTGGCGCAGGCGGCCATCTCGGCCCTGGTGGCGAACCAGCGGCCGGGAGCCTGGCCATAGCTCAGTTTGAACGCGCCCTTAATCGCTTGCACGTGCCGTTGCTGGGCCGCGTCGACGCGCTCGACCGCCGCAGCCGGCAGGAGCGTAACCTCTACGCCCGCCCGGACCAGGGCGGCCCGGAGCGTCTCGAGGCTGGCCGTGGCGCGATCGTCAGCCCCGGGGGTCAAGGGCGCTTGCATGCAGCCGTCCGGGTCCACCCTGGCAGCGATCAGCGCGAGGTGGCGGAGGTGCGGCGAGGCGGTGGCCTCGCGCGCTAGGACCGGCCTGGTTGACGGCGGCATGTCCTCGACGATCGCCTCGCTTGGCGGCAGGATGACCGTGTCGGCGACGCTGGCTTGGTTTTTCGGGGCGCTCGGCTCGGCCCTGGTGGCGCCGGTCTCCGCGAGCATGGCGAGCCAGAAGGTTACGCCGGTTAGCGCCCGGCGGCGGCATCGTCGTTCCACACTCGTCAGGGGCATCGCTGAGACTTAGCCGTTCACGGGCAACTTACACCACGGACGATGTCCTGCGTCGATTGCGGCCCAGCTCAGGACAGCGCTTCTCAGCCACCATGACGTGTGGCGCGCTCGGCCTCTGCTGTCCTGAAGCTGGAGAAAGGCCAGAGTCCGCTTACGGGCGCAAATTCGCCGAAGCAGTTCGACTTCCCTGAAGCCTCAAACGGCATCAAAGGCAGTCGTAAGCGTAGACAGCTCGAATATGAGCCAAGAGCGCCTTAAACTTCATGCCGGGCAGACGCCCAGAGGCGGGAGGCGTCCTGAGCTCGGTGGTTTACCGGCGGGTCGCCACGTCAGCACCGTGCGAGTGGCAGCAGCTGACCCGTCCGGGCATAACACCGGGCGGCCATGTCGTTGGGCAGGCCCGGATCGCCGTTCGTCGCGCAGGAGTAGGCCGGTCTTACTTGTCTCGTCGAGCGTACCGCCGGGGCTTCTCGTGCACGGCTTACTCTGGTTCCGTCCCGCTCTCCTGTGGAGTACCGCTCATAGCCTGATGCCGAGCGAACATTTTCGTCGACGCGGCGTCCATCTCGTCTGATGTCAGGTAGCCGTCGTGGTTTGCGTCCATGCGCGCGAACGCCTTGGCTGGATCGCCTGACTTGGCTGGATGCAGGGCTCGAAACGCCGTCCACTCCTGCTGGCTGATCCGTCCGTCGTGATCTGTATCCGCCCGCATCAGCATCTTCCTGCGACGAGCCTGGAAGCTTGCAAGGTCACCTGTTGCCGGCGCCATCGCTTGCTGACCAGTCCCCGGCGGTGGCGGGGCTGGCGTAGGGCTGGATGCCGGCGAGGCGGCGGGTACGGCTGCGGGTGCAGCTGATCCACCCGCCTGATGCTGACTGCACCCCGCTAGAGTCGTCGCAGCAACCATCCACGTCCAAACGCCGACACGTCCCATCGCCAAACCCCTGCCACTCCGCGCAGCTGCAGCTTGAAGGATTGCGTGACGCCGGTCGAGGCTCAGACGGAGTTCGTCAGCCCCACGGGTGCCTGCCGCTAATCGGGCGCCGACCATTAAGCGTGACCCAGGGGTAGAGGGCAGGAGATTTTGTACCGTGCGGGGCCGTCGTGCAGCCCTCAGTCCTAGGGGGCCTAGCCATCGTTCAAGCCTGCATGCAGATGGCTTGGCGGGTAGAAGCCAGACGCCCGGCGGGAGCATATCATGACAACCCGGCCACTGAAGATGCTCGTCCCGGCGACCCGGACGGCGATCCTGGCTGCGGCGAGGAAGGTGCTACTGCAGCGTGGTCTCCAAGGCTTCACGACGAACGCAGTCGCGGCGGCCTCGCCCTTCAGCGTGGGCACGGTGCACAACTACTTTCCTGACAAGGCGCGACTGCTGCGCGCCTTGATCCAATGCGAATGCGAGGCTCTCGAACCCTGGCTTCGCTCACCGCCATATCCGTTCAACCAGAACGAATATGTCCGGCAGATCGTGATAGGGCTTCTGGCCTACCACCGAGCTGCGCCGCAGTTGGCTTGGCTCCTCTATGTCGAGGAGCGCCGGCAGGGCCTGCCCGACGGCCTCCAGGCCGCGGTCCGAAGGGCGTTGAACTTGGCGATGAGCGCATGCGACCCGCTTTCCGGCGATGGCTTGTCTTATTCAGGCGTTCTGTTTGGTGTCCTCTGGGGCATGGCGCAGGCCGCCAGTCGCATCCCGGACACCGACCTGGCCATGGCGACCAATCAGATGTCCGCCATGGCGATGCACTACATGCGACACGGCTATATCGGCCGAATGATCGGCTAGTGAACAGCTCAAGGAGCTTTCTCGAAACCCCCAACAGGCCGCGCTGAGTGATGGCTCAGCGGGAGGTTTAGTCCGACCGGCAGATCTAGAATCCGGGTCGGAAACCTTCCGGCAGAGGCGCGTCGCCGCCGCCTGGAAGGGTGGCTAGGCGGCAGGATCAGCTTGCTCACCGTTCCTCCTCCAACTTCGGTTATCCCGCCGGTCAGCGCAGCGGCCTAAGACGATCGTGCTGAAGCTCATTTCCGAAACGCTCGGCAGGCGAAAGGCGCAGAGGGCTCCAAGTTGTTACCACAAACAGAAACTCCGGGGCGGCACCGCAGCCTAGTGAGTAACTGCTCAGCCGTTGCCGATCTCCTGCGACCTGATGTACCCCGCGGGCTTCCCACAGGCTAATCATACCGGGCGTCCTAAATACTGACCTGCGCCCATTGGCGGGTTCCGATGGAGGTGATGACCTCCGGCTTGGCGATGA
>NZ_CAHJWH010000221.1 GCF_903642205.1 Caulobacter sp. S45
AGGGCCGCGCCGACTGGGCGGTCCACGTCGCCCTGGCGATCGACGGCGTCGCCGCAGTCGGCGCGGTCGCCCTGCCCGGGCTTGATGCGGTGCTGCGCTCGGACCGCCCCGTGGCCCTGCCGCCGGCGGGCTCGCCGCTCCGCATGGTGGTGAGCCGCACGCGGCCCGCGCGCGAGGCGCTGGCGGTGGCCGAGCGGCTGGGCGCGGAGCTGATCCCGATGGGATCGTCCGGCGCCAAGGCCATGGCCATCCTGCGCGGCGAGGCCGACATCTACCTGCACTCCGGCGGCCAGTACGAGTGGGACAGCGCCGCCCCGGTGGCGGTGGCCAGCGCCTACGGCCTGCACTGCTCGCGGATCGACGGCCGCCCGCTGGTCTACAACAGCGAGGACGTCTACCTGCCCGACCTGCTGATCGCCCGCCCGGCGGACGCGCGGACGGTGCTGGCGCTCCTGCAGGAGCGGGAGCTTAAGGACGCCTAGGCCGCCGCGCTCGGGCCTGCTTCAAGACGCGAGCATGAAGAGAAATGTGGTTCCTCCATCTCTTCCTCGTCCTGAGGAGCCTCCACAGGAGGCGTCTTGAAGGACGCAGCGACGTGTCAGACGGGCCGTTCTACGGTGACCTGCTCCTCCTGCGGCGAGAACTGGCGGATGGTGACGAGCCTGTCCCAGAGGCCGTACGCGATCATGTGGTCGGTGAGGGCCGGGCCGGCCTCCGCCAGGAGCTGGTGGACCCCTTCGGCCCCGAGCGCATCGAGCTCAGCCTCCACATCGCTCACGATCCGCGGCAGCAGGCCCCTCTCCGCGGCCGCGGCCAGATAGGCGGCGTCCACCCGGCCGCGGCGGTCGCAGATCGACAGCCGGCGCGGCGCGGTCCGGAAGTCTAGGACGTGGCGGACGGTGAACTCCGGCCGGTCGGCCAGGACCGTGCCCGAGCCGGTGAGCACCGCATCGCTCTCGCGCCGCAGGTGGTGGGCGTACTCGAGCAGTCTATGGGAGGAGAAGGTCTTGCGACCCGGCGGCGGCTCCATCCGTCCGGCGGCGTCGAACACCCGCTTGAGCGTGACGTAGGGCCGCCCCGTTCTCAGCCAGTGGGTGTAGGGTGCGATCAGGTCCTCGCAGTGGAGCGCCAGGCCGCGCTCATCGGAGAGGGCGCTTTCGGACAGCAGGCGTACGTCGACCCCCGCCTGGCGCAGCGCCGCCCCCCCGCCGCCCCGCACGTTCGGATTGGGGTCGAGCGCCCCGATCCAGACCGTCCGCACCCCCGCCTGGAGCAGAGCGGCGGTGCAGGGCGGGGTCTGCCCCTGGTGGTTGCAGGGCTCCAGCGTAACGAACATCGAATGCGCGCGGCCGAGAGTTTCCCCGCAGGCGCGCAGGGCTTCGATCTCGGCGTGGGGGCGCCCGGCGCCGAGGTGGGCGCCGATGCCCAGCACCTCGCCTTCGGCCGAGAACACCGCGGCCCCGACCGGCGGGTTCGGGGCGGTGGCCCCCAGCCGCTCCCGCGCCGCCGCGAGTGCGCGAAGCCGTCCCTCATGCATACTCATAACCCTGCGATAGGGCGGCGCCGGCCGGATTGTCGATGATCAATGTCGATCGAGGCGCCGGCTGCTTGTCCGGTAGGGGTCGAGACGCTGTGCTCTGCGGCGTTCAGCCTGCAGAAGTCTGCCGTCGCCGTGGTTATACTGCGGCTGGGGAGGGACTTCGTCTCATGGGGCTGGAGCCTTCTGCGTCTGCGGCGCTCAGCCGCTGGATCATAGACAGCGCCGCCGACTTCGCCATCATCGCCACCGACATCCACGGCCGCGTGACGAGCTGGAGCCGGGGTGCGGAAGCCGTCCTGGGCTGGACGGAGGCCGAGATGCTCGGCGACACGGCAGATCGCATCTTCATCCCCGAAGACCAGGCCGCCGGACGCGCCGCCATCGAGATGCGCGGCGCCCTGGAGACCGGCGTCGGGACCGACGAACGGTGGCACCTGCGCAAAGGCGGGGAGCGGTTCTGGGCCAATGGCGAGTTGACCCCGCTGCGCGATGACGACGGCGAGGTGCTCGGCTTCGTGAAGGTGCTGAGGGACCGTACCAGACAGCACGAGTTGGCGATGTTGCGGGAGCGGGAGGCTGTCGAGATCGCCGATACCGAAAGGGCGCTGCGGGAGAGCCAGACCTACTTGCGGCTGCTGCTGGATTCGAGCGCCGAGGGCTTCTACGCCGTGGACCGGGAGGGCGTCACCCGGGTGACCAACGCCGCCTTCCTGCGGATGATGGGCTTCCAGCACTCCGATGAGGCCATCGGCCGCAAGCTGCACGACGTGATCCATCACAGTCACCCGGACGGCTCGGCCTTTCCTGCAAGCGACTGCCCCCTATACCGCTGCGCCAGAGAAGGCGTACCAGCCCACATCGTCGACGACGTGTTCCATCGAGTGGACGGGCGACCGATCCCGGTTGAATACTGGGCCACTCCGATCGTGCGCGACGGCGTCCTCGATGGGGCGATCTGCACCTTCCTGGACATCAGCGACCGCAAGCTGGCCGAAGCGGAGCGCGCGTCCGCCCAAAGCCGCCTGCAGGAGATGTACGCCACCCTGGAAGCGCTGGTGCAGGCGCGCACGCGCGAGCGCGACACCATCTGGCAGGTCAGCAAGGACATGCTGGGCGTGGCGGACTTCGACGGCGTGTGGCTCAGCGTCAATCCGGCCTGGACCGCGATCCTGGGCTGGCCGGTCGAGGAGCTTGTCGGCAGGACCTCCGAATGGCTCGAACACCCCGACGACCTGGAGAAGACCCGCGCGGAGATGCAGAGCCTGGCCGCCGGGCGCCCGACCCTCGCCTTCGAGAACCGCTTCCGGACCGCGGCAGGCGACTACCGCGACCTGTCCTGGACGGCGGTGCCGATGGAGGGCCTGCTGTACTGCGTCACCCGCGACGTCACCGAGCAGAAGCGTGGTCTCGCCGCACTGGCCCGCGCGGAGGAAGCACTCCGCCAATCGCAGAAGCTTGAGGCGGTCGGCCAGCTGACCGGCGGCGTGGCCCACGACTTCAACAACCTCCTCACCATCATCCGCTCGTCGGTGGACTTCCTTCGGCGCAGCGACCTCGGCGAAACGCGGCGCCTGCGCTACATCGAGGCGATCTCCGATACGGTCGAACGGGCGTCCAAGCTCACCGGCCAGCTCCTGGCGTTCGCCCGGCGCCAGCCGCTCAAGCCGTCGGTCTTCGATGTCGGACAGCAGGTGCGCAGCGTGGTGGACCTGATCCGCCCGCTCATGGGCGCCCGGATCCAGATCGAGTGCGAGCTATGCGGGCCGGCCTGTTTCGCGGAGGCCGACATCAGCCAGTTCGAGACGGCCCTGGTGAACCTGTCGGTCAACGCCCGCGACGCCATGAACGGCGAAGGGCGGCTCACCTTCCGCGCCGAAGAAGTGTCGAGCGTCCCGTCGATCCGGGGCCACCTCACCGCCGACGGCCACTTCATCGCCATCTCCGTCATCGACACGGGCGCAGGCATCGAACCCTCCCGGCTCGCCGCTATCTTCGAGCCCTTCTTCACCACCAAGGAAGTGGGCAAGGGCACAGGACTAGGCCTCAGCCAGGTGTTCGGGTTCGCCAAGCAGTCGGGCGGCGAGATCGACGTCCGGAGCGTTCCCGGTCAAGGAGCGAGCTTCACCCTCTACCTGCCCCGGGT
>NZ_CAHJWH010000222.1 GCF_903642205.1 Caulobacter sp. S45
GGCCGGCGGCATCGTCGGCATGGTGCGGACGGCGGCCGACGCCGGGATCGAGCGGGTGCTCGGCTTCGACATGGGCGGCACCTCCACCGACGTCTCGCACTATGCCGGCGAATACGAGCGCACCTTCGACACCGAGGTGGCGGGGGTGCGGATGCGCGCGCCGATGATGCGCATCCATACCGTGGCGGCCGGCGGCGGCTCCATCTGCCGCTTCGACGGCGCGCGCCTGCGGGTGGGTCCGCCGTCCGCCGGCGCCGATCCAGGACCCGCCTGCTACCGGCGCGGCGGGCCTCTGACGGTCACCGACTGCAACCTGATGCTGGGCCGGCTCCAGCCCGAGACCTTCCCCAAGGTGTTCGGCCTGGCCGGCGACCAGCCTCTGGACGTGGAGGTGGTGCGCGCCGCCTTCGCCGCCCTGGCCGCGGAGGTCTCCCGCGCCACCGGCCGGCAATACACGTCTGAAGCGGTGGCCGAGGGCTTCCTGACCATCGCGGTGGACAACATGGCCGCCGCCATTCGCCAGGTCTCCGTCCAGCGCGGCTACGACGTGGAGGGCTACACCCTGGCCTGCTTCGGCGGCGCGGCCGGCCAGCACGCCTGTCGCGTCGCCGAGGCGATCGGCGTGCGGCAGGTGATGATCCACCCGCTGGCCGGCGTCCTGTCCGCCTACGGCATGGGCCAGGCCGAGGTGCGCGTGCTGCGCGAGGCGAGCGTGGAGCAGCGCCTGGCCCCCGGCTCGGCGGCCGAGCTGGAGGCGCGGATCGACGCCCTGGCCGAGACCGCCCGAGCCGAGGTCGTGGCTCAGGGCGTCGACCCGGTCTCGGTGTCGACGCTCCGCCGGGCGCACCTGAAGTACGAGGGGACCGACTCGGCCCTGCCGGTCCCGTTCGGCGACACCGCCAAGATGCGGGCCGACTTCGACACCGCCCACCGTCTGCGGTTCGGCTTCGTCGTCCCTGACAAGCCGGTGGTGGTGGAGGCGCTCTCCGTCGAAGCCGCGGGCGGGGCGCCCGGCGCGGAAGGCTCCGCAATGCCGCCCACTGAAGGCGACGCCGCTCCGCTGATGATCGCGCAGATGTGGAGTGCTGGCGGAGCGACCCCGACGCCGGTCTTCGATCGCGCCACCCTGCCCGTGGCTTGGCGCCGGGCAGGGCCGGTCATCATCATCGACCCCAGCCAGACCGCGGTGGTGGAGCCTGGGTGGGCGGCCGAGGTGGATGGGCGCGGTAACCTGATGCTGACCGCCGATACCCCTCACGGATCTCCCCCATCCCTGATGGAGGAGGGCTCGCAAGTCGAGGGCCCCGATCCTGTCCGGCTGGAGCTGTTCAATACCCTGTTCATGGCGGTGGCCGAGCAGATGGGCTCGGCCCTGCAGAACACCGCCCATTCGGTGAACATCAAGGAGCGGCTGGACTTCTCCTGCGCGATCTTCGACGCCACCGGCGCCCTGATCGCCAACGCCCCGCACATCCCCGTGCACCTCGGCAGCATGGGGGAGGGGGTGCGCACCATCATCTCGTCCCGGGGGGAGGGACGGGACGGCCGGGGCATGCGGGCTGGCGACGCCTACATGCTGAACGCGCCCTACCGCGGCGGCACCCACCTGCCCGACGTCACGGTGATCATGCCGGTGTTCGCGGACGAGGCGGCGGGCGCGCCCGCCTACTTCGTCGCCGCCCGCGGCCACCATGGCGACATCGGCGGGATCACCCCCGGCTCCATGCCGCCGCAGAGCACCTCGGTGGAGCAGGAAGGCGTCATGATCGACGACGTGCTCCTGGCCGACGCCGACGGCTTCAAGGAGGCGGAGGTCCGCAGCCTGCTTGGTTCCGGCCCCTGGCCGGCGCGCAACATCGAGCAGAACCTCGGCGACCTGAAGGCTGAGCTGGCCGCCTGCGTCAGGGGCGCGGGCGAGCTGCAGGCGATGGTCCAGCGGCACGGGCGCGCCGTGGTCGACGCCTACATGGGCCACGTCCAGGACAACGCCGAGGCCGCCGTGCGCGAGGCCATCACCCGCCTGAAGGACGGGCGCTGCGCTTACGAGATGGACAACGGCGCGGTGGTGGCCGTGCGGGTCGCCGTCGATCACAGCGCCTGCAGCGTCACGGTGGACTTCACCGGAACGAGCGCCCAGCTGCCGGACAACTTCAACGCGCCGTTGTCCATCTGCCGGGCGGCGGTGCTCTACGTCTTCCGCACCCTGGTGGACGGCGACATGCCCCTGAACGACGGCTGCATGCGCCCGATCACCCTCGTGGCGCCGCAAGGGTCTCTGCTGAATCCGCGCTATCCGGCCGCCGTCGTGGCCGGCAACGTGGAGACCAGCCAGGTGATCACCGACACGCTGTACGGCGCGCTCGGCGTCCAGGCGGCGGCCCAGGGCACCATGAACAACTTCACCTTCGGCGACGAGCGGCGGCAGTATTACGAGACCATCTGCGGCGGCTCGGGCGCGGGGCCGGGCTATGACGGCGCGGACGCGGTGCAGACCCACATGACTAACAGCCGCCTCACCGACCCCGAGGTGCTGGAGCACCGCTTCCCCGTGGTGCTGGAGCGGTTCGCCGTCCGGCGAGGGAGCGGCGGGGCGGGGGCTCACCGTGGCGGGGACGGCGTCACCCGGCGTGTCCGCTTCACCGCGCCCATGACCGCCGCCATCCTGGCCAACCGGCGACGCGTGCCACCGTTCGGCGCCGACGGCGGCGAGCCCGGCGGTCTGGGCGCAGCGCGAGTCGAGCGTGCGGGCGAGGTAGTCGAGGTCCTGGCCAGCGCGGAGGTGGTGCAGGTCGAGGCCGGGGACGCCTTTGTTATAGACACTCCCGGAGGGGGTGGTTACGGAATGCTTAAGGCGTGATCACTGCTGCGTGATGCACTGCAGCATGACTCGACTCGCAACCGTCGCAGGTGCAACATCTTTAAGGCTGGGTTGAGCAGGTCGAGGGCTTTGGGGTCGATGACCGACGTCGTTGTGACACTTCCCGTGAAAGTCGGAGAGGAAGCCATCCTGTTCGGCCGCTTCCTCAACCGTTTCATGGAAAGCCGGTCGGACGAGGCCGAGCAGATGGCCCCCTTCAGCGACGCCCCCTACATGATGGTCCGCTCCGACCCGCTGGACGGGCAGGAGTTGAAGGTGCTGACCTTCCAGGAGACGAGCGTGGCCTCCGCCTTCTCCTCCGGCTGGGCCAAGCTCCGCAAGGGGGCCGCGGGCGCGCGGTCCTAAACGCACCCAGGGCGCGACGCCCACCCCCGACTAGCGTTTCCGGCTCCTACATCATGTTCTAGGAGCCTCGGACAGCCTACATCCCGTTCGTGGCGTCCACCCTCTGCAACCTGAACCCCCGCGCCCTGTCCGGCCTGAAGCTGGCGGTGGCTGGCGGCGGGGTGCTGGGGCTCGGCATCGCCGCACTCGCCGCCCGCTCCGGCGCGCGGGTGACGGTGTTCGAGCCGCGCCCGCTCGGCGACAACGCCTCGGGCGTGGCGGCGGGCATGCTTTCGCCGGCGTTGGAGGCGGTGCTGGACGGCGGCGCGGCTTCGGACCACGCCATGCTCCAGGCCGGCTACGACGCCTGGCCCAGCTTCGCCGAGGCGCTCGGCCTGCCGCCC
>NZ_CAHJWH010000223.1 GCF_903642205.1 Caulobacter sp. S45
GAGACCTGCTCCGGCCGGGCTGCAGGCTCGGGCGGCGGAGCGAAGTCGTTGACCGAGAACCCCAGGAACGGCGCGCTCTCGCCCGCTGCAGCCGGAGCGGGCGGATCGTCGAAAGGCGCCGGCGCGAACACCGGCTCATAGGCGGGCGTCGCGGTCTCGACAGGCCTGGCCGGCGCAGGCGACGCCCAGGCAGCGGGTGCGAAGTCATCGTCCGGATTGAACGGCGACTCGCCGCTCTCGAATGGGTCGCGCTTGGCGAAGGGATCGTCCTCCAGCGCGGCCGGCGTGGGCTCGACCTGGGGCTCCACCGCAGCGACAGGTGGAAGCGGTCCAAAAGGGTCGGCGTTGGAGAGGGCGGCGGGCGCAGCGGCCTCGACCGCCGCGGGCGCCGCAGGTTCAGACGTGCGTCTCACGTCGGCAAGCCGCTGGTCCAGACGTCCTCGCGCATCGTCCAGCAGCTTGGCGGTGCGAGCCTCGCTGGCGCGGATGCGCTCGGAGAGGTCCGAGGCGCTGGCGGCCTGGCGCTCGTCGATGTGGGCGCCGATCTTGACCACCTTGTCGGTGACCTCGTCTATCGCTTCGGCCGAGCGGCGGTCGGAATGGGCGATGCGTTCGGCCAGCCGTTCGGCGATGCGGGCGATCTCGCCGCCGAGCTTTTCCAGCGCCTCGGCCTGGGCGTCGTCGGCGTGGCGCAGGCGGCTCTCCATGGCGTCGGCTAGGCGCGAAACCTCCCCGCCCATCGTCTCCACCGCGGCCGTGCTGCGGCTCTCCACCGCCGAGAGGCGCTCTCCGGTCTGCTCGGCCATCTCGCTCGCCTTGGTCTCGGCGGAAGCGACCCGGTCGCCTAGGCTGTGCGCCACGCGCAGCACTTCGCGCCCGATCCGGTCGATGGCCTGGGCCGAGCGGCGCTCCGCCTGCTCGACGTGGCCGCCGAGATCACGCAGCGCCGTCTCCATCTTCTCGACCCGGCCATCCGCGGCGGCGCGGAGGCGCTGGGCCAGGTCGGCGCGCGACGCCTCCACCCGCTGCTGCAGGTCTTGGGCCAGCGCCTGGAAGCGGCGCTCCATGTCGGCCGCGCCGTGGCCTGCGCCGCGCGCCTCGTTGGAGCGCAGCCGTGCGTCGAGGCCGGCGAAGGAGGTCTGCAGCGACTGAACGGCGGCGGTGGTGCGGGTCTGGGTCTCGTCGAGCCGCTCGGCCATGCGGGTCAGCACGGTCTCGACCTTCTCGGCGTCGGCGTAGGCGGCAGGAGCGGCCTCCACCACGGTTTCGATCCTCTGCAAGCGGAGACTGACCGTATCGGCGACCTGCTGGGCGGCCTCGGCGGCCTGCTGCACCTGCGCACGAGCCTCGGCCGCCCGCTCGGCCTCCTCGTCCATGCGCATGGCCATGCGTCCGAGCGCCGCCTCCAGCGCCTTCAACCCCTCGGCGCGGGGGCCGTCCTCGCTCTCCAGCTTGCGCAGGCGATCGGCGATGCGCGCCTGGGCCGCACGGACCTCCTCGACGGAGGCCTCGAGACGGATGGCGCCGCCCTGCTCGCGCTCGATCTCGTCCAGGCGCGACAGCACGCCCATGACCGACTGGTCCATGCCGCTGATGGCCAGGACCGAGCGGTGCTCAGCCGACTCCACCCGGGTGGCCAGGGTCTCGACCGCGCGGGCCAGGCGACTGGCGTCGGCGTCTTCGCCGGGCCGCAGGATTGAAGGACCGCCGCGGCGGCTGGCCTGGGCCTCGCGGTAGAGGTCGTCCAAAGGGCGGCGGGGTTCAGGCGGCGGAGACGCGATGGCCTCTGGCTCGCCGCCATCGATGATCATCTGGTTCAGCCAGTCGCCAAGCGTCATGCCGGACCGCCGCGCCAGATCCTTGGCTATCTCGCGCGCCTTCGGATCTATGCCCTTGACGCTCCAGGGACCGGCCGCTGTCATGGAAGAGCTATCCCCCGCTCCCGCAGAATCAGCCTCCACGGTGCCTGACGCTAGCGGCCCACCGGTGGGGTGTAAACGAGGCATGAGCGCTACATCTTGAGAGCTGACGCCGCACTCCGGTGCGAGGGGCGCTCCAGTCTACCCCAGTTGTCCGGATCATGGTTAACCGTCGCTTAAGGCGGGGCGCGGATGGACGCGGGCGCCGGAGGGAAGAGGCATGGAGCGTCTCCGCGGCATGGGCGCGTCGGTGCTGCTCGCGGCCGCCTTGCTGGTCGGCTGGCAGGCGGCTTGCCTCGCCTTCACCGTCCCCAGCTACGTGCTGCCGACGCCGCTGCAGACCGCTGAGGCGCTGGGACAGGACTGGGCGGAACTCGCGGCCGCCGCCTGGTCGACCCTGTCGATGTCGCTCCTCGCCCTGGTGCTGGCCACGGCCGTCGCCCTGCCCCTGGCCCTGGTCACGGGGTTGAGCCGGTGGGCGGAGCGGGCGGTGAAGCCGCTGGCGGTGACGCTGCAGGTCACGCCCGTGGTGGCCATCGCGCCGCTGGTGACCATCTGGGCGGGCCTGGATCACGCAGGCCGGGCGATCGTGGCCCTGGCGGCCGTGGTCGCCTTCTTCCCCCTCTATTCGGGCGCAGCCACCGGACTGCGCTCCGCCGATCCAGACCTGGAGCGGCTGTTCGACCTCTACGGGGCCACCCGGGTGCAGCGTCTGCTGCGCCTGCAGCTTCCCGCCGCCGCGCCCTATCTGCTGGAAGGATTCAAGGTGGCGGTCGGCCTGGCCATCATCGGCGCGGTGGTGGCGGAGTTCGTCGCCGGCTCCGGTCAGGCCCAGGGGCTGGCCTGGCGCATCCTTGAGGCTGAGCACCAGCTGCGTACGCCTGAGATGTTCGCCGCTCTGGCGGTGCTGGCGGCGTTGGGCGCAGGCCTGCACGCTCTGGCCGACCTCGCGGAGCGGCGGCTGCTCCGCCTGTGGCGCGGACGTGATTAGGCTGGGGTTAACGCCCGCCCGGCTAGGGTCGGGGCCCCAGGTATTGCGGAAGGCTTTTCATGTCGCGCGCGTCCGTCCTCGCCGTGGTGGCGCTCGGCGCCGCCGCGGCTGCCCTTCCGGCCCTCGCCCAGGACGCCACGGCGGACCGTTACGGGCCGCCCCCGGTCGGCTATCCCGGACCCACCGCCGGCTCGCAGCCGATGTATGCACCGTCGGCCAGCCCTCCGCCGGCGATGCGCGGGCGCATGCTGAGCTGGCCCGGCAAGCAGGACCGGGCCGCGGCTCCGGCCTACGCTCCGCCTTCGCGCGGCTACGCGCCCATGGCCTACCGGCCGGCCGGCTATTCGGCGGCGCCCAGCCCGCCCCGCGCCTACTCGGCGCCCGCTTACGGCGGCTTGAACCCGTACGCTCAGCGCGTCTATCCGGGATCGATGGCGGCCCGGCAGCCCGGTATCGAGCCTCACGCGCGGCCATCCGCGCCGCAGGCCTATGCGGGTCACACCCTCCAGACCGCCTATTCGACCCCGCCCCGTGTCTACGCGCCATCGGCCGCGATGGCGCGACGCTATGCACCCCGCCCGACTGAGGACGGCCAGGCGGCTGACGGATGGCGCCCGGTGTTCGCCGCCGCGCCGTCCGAGCGCATGGCGTTCCAGCCACGCCCGGCCGGACCGTC
>NZ_CAHJWH010000224.1 GCF_903642205.1 Caulobacter sp. S45
GGGCGACCACCGCCCCGGCCTCGGTGCGCATGAGGGCCGCCGCCTCGTCCATCTCCCAGTCCAGGCAGACGTCGAAGTCCTGGGCGGCGATCAGGTCCAAGGTGGCGAACGACTGCTGGCGCGCGGGGCTGAGCCAGGCGCGGGGCTGCAGCCCCGCCGCCTCGAACCGCGCGCGGACCTCCGCCACCCAGGCGGCCTCCGTCGCCCGGTCCAGCCCGCCCCAGTGAATGTGCTCGGGCGACAGGCCGTAGGCGGCGAGCTCGTGGCCGTCCTCGGCGATGGCCTGCACCAGCGGCGCCAGCCGCTCCAGCTGGCGCGCATTGACCGGGAAGGTGGCTTTCAGCCCCGCCGCCTTCAGCGCGTCGAGCAGGCGGAACACGCCGACCCGGGCGCCATAGTCGCGCGTGGTGTAGTGGCGAAGGTCCGGATAGGGGGTGACCATGGCGCCGGGCGACTTGAACGGCTTGCCGGGCGGGTTCAGCGCGTGGTGCTCCACCGGGACCACGATCATCACCGCCAGGGGCCCGCCCCAGGGCCAGCGGATCGGCGCGGACCCGGCGATGCGCCAGGCGTAGCGGTCCTGGTCGGAGCCGTAGCGGCGGCGGGGATAGGTCAGGTAGTCCTCAGGCAGCGGCATGGGCGCCCTCCGTATCCGCGAACCCCGTCCCGCCGGTGGCCAGGCCTCGGCCGGCGATGTCGGCCTGGGCGGCGTCCCAGCAGTGCTCGCGGTAGAAGCCCGCGATCTCGGCCGCCGTGGTGATCCACACGTCGTCGGCGTGGGCCGCCACGTGGGCCAGCGCCTCGGCGAAGGGACGGATGCGGTGGGGCTGGGCGACCAGGTAGGCGTGCAGCGGGATGCACATCACCGTGCCCGACCGCTCGCCTTCCGCCAGCAGCCGGTCGAAGTGGCGCTTCAGCACCTCGGCGTAGCGCTCCGGCGTCATGGCCATCGCGCCGTAGGTGATGACGTCGTTGACCTCGAGCGAATAGGGCATGGACATCAGCCGGCCTGAGCGGGTCTTGAGCGGCTGCGGCTGGTCGTCCTGGAACAGGTCGCAGGTGTACCAGAAGTCGTACTCGGCGATCAGGTCGAAGGTGCGCTCGGTGTGGGTCAGGGCCGGGGCGAGATAGCCGCGGATGCGCTTGCCGGTGGCGGCCTGGATGCTGTTGATCGAGTCCTCGATCACCGCGCGCTCCTGCGCCTCGTCCATGCCGTAGCTGTAGCGGGTGTTGTAGATGCCGTGGCTGAAGAACTCCCAGTTCCGCGCCACGCAGGCCTCGATGATCTCGGGATGGTGATCGATCAGGGCGGTGGACAGCGAGATGGAGCCGCGCATGGCGAAGCGGTCCATCAGCTCCATCAGCCGCCAGTGGCCGACCCGGTTGCCCCAGTCGCGCTGGGCGTAGCCGACCACGTCCGGCGTGGGCTTGGGCCAGCCCGGGCGCTGGGGGTTCACCGGCGGGTCGTACTCGTAGACCTCGATGTTCGGCGCGATCCAGAAGGCCAGCTTCTTGCCGCCCGGCCAGGTGATCTTGGGCCGGTCGCGATAGGGCCAGTAGTCGTAGAGGTTGGGATCGGCTCGCACGCGTCTCTCCTGCTACAGATAGGCCCAGGGGCGGCGCTGGGCGTCCGCGGCGCGGAAGGCCTCGATCTCGCCCCGCCGCTTGAAGGTCAGGTCGATGGCGTCCAGGCCGTGGAGCAGCATCTCCTTGGCCTCCGCCCCGATCTCGAAGCCGCTCTCCTCGCCGTCCGGGCCGGCCAGGGTCTGGGTGGCGAGGTCCACGCAGACGCGGCGGGCCTGCGGGTTGGGGGCGATGGCGCGGGCCAGGGCCTCGATCCGCTCCGGCGCGGCCGGGACCGGCACGATGCCGTTGCGCACGCAGTTGCCCTGGAAGATCGGGTTGAAGGAGGGCGCGATGACCACGCGGAAGCCGTACTCCGCCAGGGCCCAGGCGGCGTGCTCGCGCGAGGAGCCGCAGCCGAAGTTCACGCCGCCCAGCAGGATCTGCGCGCCCGCATAGGCCGGGTCGTTCAGCACGAAGCCGGGGTCGGGCTCGCGCCCGCCAACCTCGGTATAGCGCCAGCCGGCGAACAGGCCCTGCGCCAGCCCCTGCTTGGACACCGCCTTGATCTCGCGGGACGGGATGATGGCGTCGGTGTCGATGTTGGGCCGGATCAGCGGCGCGGCCACAGCTGTGAGGCGGGTGAAGGGCGCAGCGCTCACGGCCCGAGCTCCCGCGGATCGGCGATCCGGCCGGCCACCGCGGAGGCCGCGACCGTCGCGGGCGACGCCAGGTGGGAGCGCACGCCCGGCCCCTGGCGGCTCTCGAAGTTGCGGTTGGTGGAGGTCACCACCCGGGCCTGGGGCGCAAAGCTCTCCCCGCCGGCGAAGAAGCACATGGAGCAGCCGGGCTCGCGCCACTCGAAGCCCGCGGCCCTGAACACCGCGTCCAACCCTTCCGCCTCCGCCTCCCTCTTCACCGCCATGGAGCCGGGCACGCAGATGGCGCGCACGCCCGGCGCGACCCTGCGCCCACGCAGCACGGCGGCGGCGCTCTGCAGGTCGGAGAGACGGCCGTTGGTGCACGAGCCGATGAAGGCGGCGTCCACGGGCAGCCCCGCCAGCGCCTGCCCAGGCTGCAGGCCCATATAGGCCAGCGCCTTGTCGTAGCTCTCGCGGCTGTCCTGGTCGGAGACGTCCTCAAACGCCGGCGTGCGCCCGGAGAGCGGCACGGCGTGCTGGGGGCTCGTCCCCCAGGTCACGGTGGGCGCGACCTCAGCGGCGTCGAAGCGGCGCTCCAGGTCGAACGCGGCGCCCGGGTCGCTTCGTAGGGTGGACCAGTGCGCCGTCGCCCGGTCCCAGGCCTCGCCCCGCGGCGCGTAGGGGCGGCCCTGCAGGTAGGCCAGGGCCTGCTCGTCCGGGGCGATCAGCGCACCGAAGGCGGACAGCTCGGCGGCCATGTTGCAGAGCGTCATGCGCCCCTCCATCGACATGGCCTCCACCGCCTCGCCTGCGTACTCCACCGCAAAGCCCCTCGCCCCGCTGGCCGACAGCCGGGAGATGACGTGCAGGGCCAGGTCCTTGGCCGTGATGCCTGCGCCGAGCCGCCCGTCCACGGTGATGCGCAGCGTCCGGGGGCGCTTCACCCGCAGCGTCCCGGTCGCCATGGCGTGCTCGGCCTCGGTGGAGCCGACGCCCCAGGCGAGCGCTCCGAAGGCGCCCTGGGTGGAGGTGTGGCTGTCCGGGCAGACCACCGTCAGGCCGGGCAGCACCACCCCCTGCTCCGGCGAGACCACGTGCACGATGCCCTGGCGCGGATCGCCGAGGTCGAACAGCTGCACCCCCGCCCGCCCCGCCGCCGCCCGGGTGGCGCGGATGAAGGCGCCGCCGGTCGGCATCAGGGTCTCGTCGGTGCGGCCGGGGCGGGTGTCTACCACGTGGTCCATGGTGCAGAACACCTGGCGCGGCGCGAGCAGGGGGCGTCCCGCCGCCTGCAGGCTTTCCAGGGCGATGGAGCCCGTGCGCTCGTGCAGGAACACCCGGTCCACCAGCACC
>NZ_CAHJWH010000225.1 GCF_903642205.1 Caulobacter sp. S45
CGGCGAATGGCGGATCCAGATTGTAGAGCTGGACCTCGACGCGACAGAGCGACAGTCACCTAGGCCGAACGCGTTGTGATCCGGATCCCGGCGTTCGCCGGGATGAGCGGGTGAAGGGCAGCCGTTTCAACCTGGAACGGTAACGCCCTAGCCCGCCTCCCCGGAGCGAAGCGAGATCAAAGTTACCTCCTCAGGCGGGATTGCGGGGCAGCCGGTTGTGGATGGCGGTGGCTGCGACCGACGCCTCACCCTCGGCCACGCTGATCTGGTTCAGGCCGCGCACCACATCGCCCGCGGCATAAAGGCCATCCACCGAGGTCTCCTGGTGCGCGCCGACATAGAGACGGCCGTCCTCGTCCAGTTTCGCCCCGAGTTGGCGCGCGAGATCGGTCTGGGCGGTGACGCCGAAGGCCGAGTAGACAAGGTCGAAATGGTTGGGCTGGCCGCCTTCGGTGCAGATGGCCGTCACTTGGTGTTTGGCGAGGGAGACGGATTCCAGGGCGGTATGGAAGACCTTCACACCGAACTGCTTCAGAGCGTCTCGCCGGCCATCGCTCAGGTCGGCGTCGCGGGTCAGCACCAGCGAGACGTCGGCGGCCCAGGTGCGCAGGAACAGCGCCTCGCCCGCGGCGTGGTCGCCTGAGCCCAGCACGGCCACCTTCTTGCCCTGAGCCTCAAAGCCGTCGCAGATGGGGCAGACGCGCATCAGGCTGCGGGTGATCGCCTCTACCGCGCCCGGGATGGCGGGGACGATCTCCACCACGCCGGTGGCGAGGATGACGGTGGCGGGCGTGAAGCTCTCCTCGCCGATATCCGCTTGAAAGCCGCCCTCGTTGGCGGCGAGCGTCTCGACGCGATGGTGGCGCATTTCCACGCCATAGGTCCGGGCCTGGTGGCGCAGGCGCTCCAGCAGGGTCTCGCCATGCAGGCCCTGAGTGAACCCAGGCAGGTTGCGGCTCTTGGGAATCCAGCTGGCGCGGCTGTCGCCCGTGTCGGCGACCAGCACCCGGCGGCGAAAGCGGGCGAGATAGATTGCTGCAGTCAGGCCGGCCGGGCCGGCGCCGACGATCAGGGTGTCGAGTGGGTCCGCCATGTTCCGCCCGTCGCCTGCAGGGCTCAACTCGCTGGGAGGAACGTGGTTCAGCGTCCCGTGACAGCGAGGGAGACGACTCAGGGCGAGATCAGCGGGCGGGTGAGGAAGTCGGCCGAGCCGATCAGGAACAGGAAGGACAGCCAGACCAGCCCCGCGGCCGCCGTCAGCTTCACCAGGGCGCTGGCCCGGTTCAGCCGCATGAAGACGACGAACATCAGGGAAGCCTGCACCACGGCGACGGCCAGGTTCACCGGCGTCTTGGCGGGGCCCAGCGGCAGGAAGCTCACCCCGATGTTGACCGCCAGCAGCCCCAGCAGGCCGACCCAGACCAGCGCCGGACCAAGGACCACCGTGGACGACGGCAGCTCGTAGAGCTGGGGTGACTTGCGCGGCTTCGCCATGGTTACTTGCCCACCAGATACAGCGTGGTGAACACCATGATCCAGATCACGTCCACCAGGTGCCAGTAGAGGGAGGTGGTCTCCACCGAGTCCGAGTTGGCCTCCAGCACCCGGGTACGCGCCATCAGGCCGAGGCGGGCGAGGAAGCCCAGCCCGATAATCAGATGGCAGCTGTGGATGAAGGTCATTGTCCAGTAAAAGCCGAAGAAGATGCGCTCGGACGGATCGGCGCCGTCGAAATGGATGTCGGGCCAGAGGTGCTCGTGCAGGTCCTGGGCGTACTCCAGGCCCTTCACACCGAGGAAGCCGACGCCGAGCGACAGGGTGATCCAGATGCAGAGCTCGGCCAGGGCCGAGCGCTTCACCTCCAGCGCCCGGCCGGCCACGGACATGGCGAAGCTGGAGGTCAGCAACAGCGCCGTGTTGATCGCACCGAACAGCAGGTTGGTGTGGTGCGCGCCGGCGTCGAAGCCGCCTGGGTGGGCGCGGCGGTAGATGTAGAAGGCGAAGAACATGCCGCCGAACAGCAGCAGTTCGCTGGCGAGGAAGGTCCAGATCGCGAAGATCGTCGCTTCGCGCTGGCGGACGCCCGACTCGAACGGCTCGTGCAGGGCGCCCGACGCCTGGCTCATGCGGCGGTCTCACCCTGGCCGCGGTGCAGAGCTTCTCCGTGCTGGGGCCCGTGGCCCTTGGGATGGTACTGGTAGGGGTCATTGTCAACCACCGGGATGGTCTTGAAGTTCTCCTTCGGGGGCGGCGAGTCGGTGCGCCACTCCAGCCCTGTGGCCCCCCACGGGTTCTTGCTGGCGTGCGGCCCGTAGCGGATCGACCAGGCCAGATAGCCTAGCGGCAGCAGGTAGGCGACAGCCAGGATCATGGCGCCCGAAGACGACAGCACGTGGTAGATCTGGAACTCGGAAGGATAGTGAGCGTAGCGGCGCGGCATGCCCATGTAGCCCATGATGAATTGCGGGAAGAAGGTGAAGTTGAACCCGAAGAAAAGCAGGATCGCCGCGAACCTCGCCCAGCCTTCGGGATACATCCGCCCGGTGATCTTGGGCCACCAGTAGTGCAGCCCGGCGAAGAAGGCCGACACCGAGCCTCCCACCATGATGTAGTGGAAGTGCGCCACCACGAAGTAGGTGTCGGTGACGTGCACGTCGATAGGGATGGAGGCCAGCATCAGCCCCGTCAGGCCGCCGATCGTGAACAAGCCCACGAACCCCAGCGCATAGATCATCGGCGCGGCGAAGGTGATCTGGCCGCGGTAGAGCGTGGCGGTCCAGTTGAACACCTTGATGGCCGAGGGCACCGCCACCACGAAGCTCATGAACGAGAAGACGATGCTGGCGTAGGGGCTCTGGCCGGAGACGAACATGTGGTGGCCCCACACGAAGAAGCCGACGCCCGCGATGGCCAGCATGGCGTAGACCATGAAGGCGTAGCCGAAGATGGTGCGCCTCGCGCCCACCGTGATCACCTCCGACACCACCCCCATGGCCGGCAGCACCATGATGTAGACGGCCGGGTGGCTGTAGAACCAGAACAGGTGCTGGAACAGGATCGGGTCGCCCCCCAGCCGCGCGTCGAAGATCGGCATGCCGAAGAACCGCTCTGCGATCAGCAGCAGCATGCTGGTGGAGAGCACCGGCGTCGCCAGCACCATGACCAGGCTGGTGGCGTACATGGCCCAGACGAACAGCGGCATGCGGAACCAGGTCATGCCCGGCGCCCGCAGCAGGTGCACCGTGGCGATGAAGTTCACCCCCGTGGCGATGGACGAGAAGCCCACCACGAAGATGCCCAGCGCCGCGATCGTCACCATCGAGTTGGAATAGATGGTCGAGAACGGCGTGTAGAAGGTCCAGCCCGTGTCAATGCCGCCCATCAGCAGGGCGAGCACGGTCAGCGCCGCCCCGGCCAGGAAGACGTACCAGCTCATCAGGTTCAGCTTGGGGAAGGCGAGGTCGCGCGCCCCGATCATCAGCGGCAGCAGGAAGTTGCCGAGCGTGGTGGGGATCGAGGGCACCAGGAAGAACCA
>NZ_CAHJWH010000226.1 GCF_903642205.1 Caulobacter sp. S45
GTGGCGACCTCGGAAGCCGGCATGGCGCAGATGAGCGAGAAGTTCAGGGAGCTGGGCGGGGAGATCTACCAGCCGGCCTAGGCCGCTCACCCCCGCCGCATCACCTCTCGTCCGAGCCGCAGCAGGGCCGCCTTCAGGCCGCCCTCGGGAGCCTCCGCCAGCCCGGCGGCGATCTCCGCCTCCTGAGCCGCGTCCAGCGGCGGCGGCTTACGGCGCTTCAGCGGTGCGGCGGGCGCGCTCACCGGCCCCTGGACGATGCGAAGCCGATCCACCGTCCCCGCCCCCAGCGTCAGGTTCACTCGGGCCAGGATGTCGGCGCTCTGGTGCTGGACCAGGGCGGCGGCGGGGCCGTCCACCCGCACCTCCAGCGTGGCCGCCGCGCTCTTGCGGGGGCGGACCAGCTTCATCGGCTGGGTGCGCCGGGCCAGCGTCTCGCCCACGATCTCCCGCCAGCGCTCGGTCAGCACCCGCGGGCCAGCCGACGCGCCACCGAAGCGATCGTCCAGCGTCTTGAGGTAGCCCGACAGCGCCTTGCCGGCCGGCGGCGGCGGGCGGAAGGGCGGCCGGGTGCGCTTGCGCGACAGGATGTCGGCGGCCTCGGCGGGGGAGGGAAGCGGGCGGCGCATGACGCCACCCTAACCCAGAACACACCCTGATGGCTGCGGACCGATGGGCGCGGCGGCGTAAACCGCGCTATGCAGGAAACGATGCCGCCGAGCGACCTCCCCGCCCTTCGAAACGCGCTGCTGGCCTGGTACGACGCCAACGCCCGCGCCCTGCCCTGGCGGGTAGGGCCGGAGCGGCACGCCGCCGGCGAGCGGGCCGATCCCTATCGCGTGTGGCTGTCGGAGGTCATGCTGCAACAGACCACCGTTCCGCACGCCACGCCCTACTTCCTGGCCTTCACCGCCCGGTGGCCCACCGTGGCCGATCTCGCCACGGCGGAGGACGGAGAGGTGATGGCCGCCTGGGCGGGGCTCGGCTATTACGCCCGCGCCCGCAACCTGCTGGCCTGCGCCCGGGCGGTGGCGGGCGGACACGGCGGCGTCTTTCCCGAGACCGAGTCGGGGCTGCGCGCCCTGCCCGGGCTCGGCCCCTATACCGCCGCAGCGGTCGCGGCGATCGCCTTCGACAGGCCGTCCGTGGTGGTGGACGGCAACGTGGAACGGGTGACAGCCCGGCTGTTCGCACTGCAGTCGCCGCTGCCCGCCGCCCGGCCCGAGCTGAGGCGGCTGGCGGGCGAGATAGCCTCCGCCGAGCGGCCGGGAGACTGGGCCCAGGCCACCATGGACCTCGGCGCGACGGTCTGCCGCCCGCGCCAGCCGCTCTGCGGGCTCTGTCCTGTCGCCGCCTGGTGCCGGGGGCGGGCGGGCGGCGCGCCCGAGCAGCTGCCCCGCAAGGCCGCCAGGGCCGAGCGGCCCCGCCGCTTCGGCGTCGCCTATGTCGCGTTGAAGGGCGGCGACATCGCCCTCGTCCGCCGGTCGGCCCAAGGGCTGCTGGGCGGCATGCTCGGCCTGCCCACGAGCGCCTGGCGCGACACGCCGTTCGCTGCGGCGGAGGCCGCGGCGGACGCGCCGGCGAAGGCGGTCTGGCGTTCGGTCGGCGAGGTGGAGCACGTCTTCACCCACTTCGCCCTGACCCTGGAGGTGCTCAGGGCCGAGCCTGGCGCCGACCTGGCCGACGCGGTCTGGACGCCCGCCGCCCAGGCCGCCGCCAGCCTGCCCACCGTGTTCCGCAAGGCGCTGGAGGCGGGGCTCGGCCGCCTGGCCTAGCGTCAGCCGATGCGGGGGCGCAGGATCGGCGGCAGGGCGGCCTGCATCGCCGGCGCGGCGTCCGTGCGGACGTGGATGACCGCATAGCTGTCCGCATACAGCCGGCGCCATCCGGGCTGGCGATCGAGCGCCTGGACGACCGGCCGGGTCGGCGGGAACACCGTCCAGGCCACGTCGTAGCGGTCGAGCATGGCCTTCAGCCTGGCGTCGTCGGGCGAGATGGCGGTGACGAAGTCGGACAGATAGCGGTCGCCGTACATGTCGGCCCGCCCGTCGATGAACGGTCTCACTCCGTCGTAGATCAGATAGCCGCCGAAACCGTAGTCGTTCAGGACCGGCCGCCCGGCGAGCGCCCTGGGCACGTGGTTCAGGGCCGTGACCGGGCTGGTCGCCCCGTCGATGGGCTGCACCGGCGCGGCCACACGCACCATCAGCACCACGCCGGCCGCGGCCGCGACGGACGGCCAGAACCAGCCGCCCCCGAAGGGGCGCGCCGGGCGCCGCCGAAACGCCCCGGCCAGCGGCTCGGCCAGCACCAGGGGGGCCACGACCGCGATCACCACGGCGTGGCGGGCGTGCTCCAGAGCCATGTGCAGCAGGAACAGCAGCAGCGCCAGACGGAGCGGGCGCAGCCGCACGCCCTTCCAGATGCAGGTGAAGACGGTGACCAGCAGGGCCAGTTCCAGCGGCTGGTAGCTGGAGAAGTCGATCGGCCGCCACTCGGCTATGGCGTCCAGCGTGGTCATGCCCATGATCTTGAAGGGATAGACAAGCCCGTCGAGGCCTTCGGGATTGATCAGGGCGGCGCCCACGGACAGGGCGCCGAACACGGCCCAGCCCTGCATCTTCCGCCACCCGCGCGGGCCGGCCTCCACCCACGCCTCGAGCCCAAAGACGCCGAGCAGGACGAAGCCGAAGACATAGCTGCCGTGCAGGTTGGCCCACACTGCCATCAGGGCGGCGAAGGCCGGCCGCGGCGCCCGGCCCTCGTCGCGGCCGCGCAGCAGTTCCAGTGTCCACAGGGCCAGCGGGACCAGGGCCAGCAGGTGCGGCCGCGCCAGCAGGCTCGGCAGGGTGCAGTCGCCGGCGACCACCGCCACCGCGAGCAGGGGCGGCCCGGAGAGCCATCGCGCCAGCCAGCCGACCACCAGCCACGCCGTCGCCCCGGCGGCGGCGGCATAGACCACGACCAGTCCCGTCCATCCCCACAGGCCCCGGACCCCCGCCATCAGGATTTCCGCCAGCCATTCGTGGGCGTCCCACGGCGAGCCGGCGCGGGTGTAGGAGAAGACGTCGGTCTTCAGGACCTGGTGGTGCGCCAGCATCCAGCGGCCCGCCGCCACGTGCCAGTAGGTGTCGCCGTCGGAGAGGAAGCCCGGCGAGAACATCGCCAGGGCGGCGGCGACCAGCGCCGCGATCGCGGCCATGCGAGGCGCCAGGCGCTCCGAGGCGACGGGGTCTGGCAGGGCGTCTAGGGACAAGGGATCATCCGGCTTGAAGCCGCCGACCCTTAGGCTGCGACTGCTTGACGCCGCGTGAAGCCCGGCCGTCGCCGACTGCAGGAGGCGGGTCGTAGCGCAGCTTCGATCGCCTGCGTCGGATGGCTCACCGGGCTAGCGCGGGAAACGCGTCCTGCCGCGCTGTCCTCAGCGCGGCTTTGCACGGGTGGAGCCACCCCTGCGTGGGGCGAACGCATGT
>NZ_CAHJWH010000227.1 GCF_903642205.1 Caulobacter sp. S45
CACCGCGGGCGTCCGCCTTTCCAGCGCCCCCGCCGGCCCGTAGAGCTGCAGTCCCATCATCGCGCGCGCTCCCTCACGCGGCCGCGGGGCGGCGGGTGGCGCGCCGGGCGGCGGCCAGCGCCTGGTCGAGGTCGTCCAGGATGTCGTCGATATGCTCGATGCCGACGCTGATGCGGAGCGTCTCCGGTCGCACCCCGGCCTTTAGCTGCACGTCCGGCGGCATCTGGCGGTGGGTGGTGGAGGCGGGGTGGCAGGCCAGCGACTTGGCGTCGCCGATGTTGACCAGCCGCTTCACCAGGCGGAGCGCGTCGTAGAAGGCCTTGCCGCCCTCAAGCCCGCCTGCGGCCCCGAAGGTCAGCAGCGAGGAGCCCTGGCCGCCCAGGTATTTCTGCGCGAGCGCATGGTAGGCGCTGTCCGGATGCCCGGCGTAGGCGACCCACTCCACGTCCTGGTGGCCGCGGAGGAAGTCAGCGACCTTACGGCCGTTCTCCACATGCCGCTCCATGCGCAGCGACACGGTCTCGATGCCCTGGATCAGCTGGAAGGCGCTCATGGGCGCCAGCACCGCACCCATGGTGCGCTGGTAGACGCTGCGGCAGCGCGCGATGTAGGCGGACGCGCCGAACCGCTCCCGATAGACCAGCCCGTGATAGGACTCGTCAGGCGTGTTGAAGGCCGGGAAGCGGTCGGCGTGCTTCTCCCAAGGAAAGCGACCTCCGTCCACGATGATCCCGCCGAGCGTCGTGCCGTGACCCCCCATGAACTTGGTCAGGCTGTGCACCACCACGTCCGCGCCGTAGTCGATGGGGCGTAGCAGGCAGGGCGTCGCCACGGTGTTGTCGACCACCAGGGGTACGCCGGTCGCGTGGGCGATCTTGGCCAAGGCCTCGATGTCGGCGATGTTGCCGGCGGGGTTGCCGATGCTCTCGCAGAACACCGCGCGGGTGTCGGTGTCGATCAGCTTGGCGATCGCGTCGGGGTGGTCGCTCTCGGCGTAGCGGACGGTGACGCCCTGGCGCGGCAGCACGTGGCTGAACAGGGTGTGAGTGGTGCCGTAGAGCTGGGGCGCACAGACGATGTTTCCGCCGTGGTCGGCCAGATTGGCGATGGCGTAGTGCAGGGCCGCCTGGCCGCTGGCCACCGCCAGTGCGCCGACGCCGCCCTCCATGGCCGCCACCCGCTCTTCCAGCACCGCCACGGTAGGGTTGGCGATGCGGCTGTAGCGGTAGCCCTCGGCCTCCAGGTCGAACAGGGCCGCGCCATGGTCGGCGCTGTCGAAGGCGTAGGCTGCGGTCTGGTAGATCGGCACGGCGACCGCATGGGTGGTGGGATCGGCGTCGAAGCCGGCGTGGAGCGCTTGTGTGGCGAGTCTCATCGGGGTCCTTTCGGGCCATGGCGTCTCGGATCGGGTCGGCGGGTGCGCCATTCCGGGACGGCTCAGCGGACCAGCATGTGTTCGATGGAGGCGCAGGCGACCTCCGGATGGGCGGCGAAGCGGTCCACCAGCCGCCGCGCGGCGTCCGGGCTGAGGCGGGTGGCCTGCAGCACCGCCTCGAACGCCTCGCCGACGGGACGCACCACAAGGGAGTGCAGCCGCCCCTGGGAGCGGGCGAGCTCATCCAGCAGGTCGGGCAGGGCCGGATGACAGGCGTGCACCGCCACGACCATCTTGTGGATGACCACCCTCTCGCGCATCCAGTCCGCGTCGCTCTGCGGCGCGTCGGCGTCCTGGAACCGTGCACTTCTGGCGGCTGAAGAGATCATCGGGGCGTCCTCTGGCGCTCGGCCAGCAATCTGCATGCCGCGAAGTAACGAAATTGCCTTCAACACTCGGGAATCGTCATGAACGCCCGTTAAGCAGGAAGAGGAGGGAGCTTTATGCCCCTGCTTACCTTTGCCGGCGACAGTGAGGCCCCGCCCTGGAGCCCAAGATGTCCCACGTGGTCGCGACCCGCGCCCCCATCTCGCAGACCTGGACCTTCTTCGAGGGCGAGTGGCATGAGGGCAACGTGGCCATCATGGGACCGCGCACCCACGGGGCCTGGCTGGCCTCCACCGTCTTCGACGGCGCGCGGCGGATGGGCGGCCGCTTCCCGGACCTGGAGGCGCACTGCGCCCGGGTGAACCGCTCCGCGATCAGCTTCGGCCTGGAGCCGGTCGTGGCGACGGCGCGCTGGATGGAGCTGGCGCGGGAGGGCGCCGCCCGCTTCGGCCCTGAGGCCGACCTCTACATCCGACCCATGTACTGGGCGGAAAGTGGCCTCGGCGGCGGCGTCATGTTCGATCCGGCCTCCACCTGCTGGTGCATGAACCTCTACGAGGCGCCCCTGCCGGAGCCCAGCGGCGCCGCGATCACCCTGTCCCCGTTCCGCCGGCCCACGGCCGACTGCGCCCCGGTGGAGGCGAAGGCCGGCGCCCTCTATCCGAACGGCGCGCGGGCGCTGCGGGAGGCGCTAGCGCGGGGCTTCGGCAACTGCCTGATGACCGACATGCTCGGCAACGTGGCCGAGCTGGCCAACGCCAACGTGTTCCTGGTCAAGGACGGCGTGGTGATGACGCCTGTCCCCAACGGCACGTTCCTGGACGGCATCACCCGGCGGCGCGTGATCTCGCTGCTGCGCCAGGACGGCGTGGAGGTGGTCGAGCGCACCCTGCGCTACGCCGACTTCAAGGCCGCCGACGAGATCTTTTCCAGCGGCAACTTCCAGAAGGTGGCGCCCATCACCGGCGTTGATGGGCGCACGCTGGGTATCGGCCCCATGACGCTGCGCGCGCGGGCACTCTACTGGGCCTTCGCCGCGGAGGGCTGAAAGCGCCGTCCGACGCAGTGCGTGCTTCGAGACGCGAGCAAGCTCGCTCCTCAGCATGAGGAATGGGGTGAGGTCTTGCATACACTCGCCATCCTGAGGAGCGGCGAAGCCGCGTCTCGAAGGACGCGGCGCCGCGAGGCCAGCAGCCTTGCCTCGGCTGTTCCGGCGCGAGACAATGATGTCCGCCTCGTCATCGCAAGGCCTGTTCCGTGACCGATCCCGAGCTCGCCGCCCACTTGGCGGAAACCACCGGTCGCATCCTGCTGGAGGTGCGCGCCAGCGGCGTGTTCTCGCAGAAGGCGCTCGGCAAGGCGGGCGATCTGACCGCCAACCAGTTCCTCGTGCATGCGCTCCGCGAGCAGCGGCCCGAGGACGGCCTGCTGTCGGAGGAGATGAAGTGCGACGGAGCCCGGCTGGGCCAGTCGCGCGTCTGGATCGTGGACCCGGTGGACGGCACGCGCGAATATGGCGAGGGCCGTGCCGACTGGGCCGTCCATGTCGCCCTGGCGATCGACGGCGTCGCCGCCGTCGGCGCGGTGGCCCTGCCCGGGCTTGATGCGGTGCTGCGCTCGGACCGCCCCGTGGCCCTGCCGCCGACAGGCTCGCCGCTCCGCATGGTGGTGAGCCGCACGCGGCCC
>NZ_CAHJWH010000228.1 GCF_903642205.1 Caulobacter sp. S45
CGCGACCGCCGCGTCGGCCACCGCCGCGCCTGCCGACGCCGCGCTGGCGCCCTCCCTCCTCGCTCTGGCCGATCCGCCGCCGCAAGACGACGCCGCGGACGACAGCGCCTCGGACGGGTCGGCCAGCGAGGGCGACACCGTGGACCCTACGGTCCAGACGGGCGGCTTCATGTCCGTCCTGGGCTCCCCGGCCCGGAGCCCCTCACAGGCTGGAGCTTCGGCCACCCCCATGTCGGCCTCCGCCGCCGATCTCGCCGCCCAGATGGCGGCCAAGGTGGCTGCGGGATCGAGCCGCTTCCAGCTGCAGATGAACCCCCTGGGCCTTGGCCGGGTGGACGTCTCGGTCTCCATAGGCGCCAACCGCCAGCTCACCGCCGCGCTCCGCTTCGCCGACCCGCAGACCGCCAGCACGCTCAGCGCCCATGCCGGCGAGCTGAAGACGGCGCTGGAACAGGCGGGCTTCAACGTGCCGGCCGGCGGCTTCGACTTCACCAGCAGCGCCGCCGGCGCGCTGGGGGCCGGCCTTCAGGGCGGTTTCGACCCGGGCTCAGGCTCCGGCGGCGGCTCCGGCCCTTCGGGCGACGGCGCCCGCATGGCCGCCTTCATCGCCGGCGAGGGGCTCGCCGCAGGGGGTGCGAGCGACACATCGGCCTGGACGACCAGCGGCGACAGCCGGCTCGACATCCGCATCTGAAAGACCGCCCATGACCAGCAGCATCACCAACTACCTGGGCAACCAGAGCGCCTACGTGGCGTCCACCACCGCCTCGCCCACGACCTCCACAGCCGCCACGAGCTCGTCCTCGACCAGCTCCAGCACGGCGTCGGACCTGGCCAGCGGCGCCTCCAACCTGTCGACCTCCTACCAGACCTTCCTGACCCTGCTGACCACCCAGCTGCAGAACCAGGACCCCTCCTCGCCGATGGACCCCAACCAGTTCACCACCGAGCTGGTGCAGATGACCGGGGTGCAGCAGCAGCTGCTGTCCAACCAGCTGCTGCAGCAGCTGGTCAACTCGTCCCCGTCATCCGGCGTGTCGAGTGCGGTCAGCCTGATCGGCCAGCAGGTCACCGCCACCAGCGCCACCGCGGCGCTGAGCAACGGCCAGGCGAGCTGGACCTATAACCTGCCCACCGCCGCCTCCAGCGCCAACGTCTCGGTCGCCAACTCCACCGGACAGGTCGTCTATACCGGCACCGCGCCGAGCTTCGCGGCCGGCGCCAACACCTTCAGCTGGAACGGCCAGACGAATTCCGGCGTCCAGCTCCCCGACGGGACCTACACCCTGTCGGTCGCGGCCACCGACTCAAGCGGCGGGGCGATCGCCCCCACCCTGTCGGTCAGCGGCACCGCAAGCTCGGTCCAGAGCGTCAACGGCGCCACCATGGTCACGATCGGCTCCAGCCAAGTGCCGGTCTCCGCCATCACCAATGTGGGCGGATCATGAGCCCTCGCAGCCTTCGCCCCTCTACCCCTGAAGGGAACCCGTCATGAGCATCAACAGCGCGCTGAACGCCGGCGTCTCCGGCCTGATCGCCAACTCCGCGGCCCTCGCCACAATTTCCGACAACATCGCCAACTCCAACACCGTCGGCTACAAGACGGTGGATACCGAGTTCGGCGACATCGTCACCAACTCCAACCTGTACGGCGACTACGACGCCGGGGGCGTGCTGGCCTCCACCCGCCAGCTGGTCACGGCCCAGGGCAACCTGCAGCAGACCGCCTCCAACACCGACCTGGCCATCTCCGGCCAGGGCATGTTCGTCACCACCTCGGTGCCGGACCCCAGCGTCACGGACAGCCGCAACTTTACCCGCGCAGGCTCCTTCACCCTGAACAACACGGGCTATCTGGAGAACGCCTCGGGCCAGTACCTGCAGGGCTGGCCGGTGAACGCCGACGGCACGGTGACCACCGACCCGACCAGCCTGACCTCGCTGCAGACCATCAATGTGGGCGACGTGGGCGGCACGGCCACTCCCACCACCACCTTGTCGATGAACGCCAACCTGGACGCGTCCCAGACGGTCAACGCGGCGGTGACGGCGGGGATCTACAGCCCGTCAAGCACCTCCACCAGCATGGCCGCCTACGACGCCGACAACGCCACCGGCACCAAGCCGGACTTCACCATCTCCGTACCTGTCTCGGACAGCCAGGGCGGCCAGCGCACGCTGCAGCTGAACCTGCTGAAGTCCTCCACCGCCAACACCTGGGATGCGGAGCTGGTGGCCAGCCCCGCCAGCGACGTGCAGGACGGCTCGGGGCTCACCGACGGCCAAGTCGCCACCGGAACGGTGACCTTCAACTCCGACGGCAGCATCAACATGGCGTCCTCGACCCTGTTCCAGTCCGGCGCGTTCACCACCCCTGCGGGCTCCACCACGCCGACGCTGAACATCGGCGCCTCCACCACCCCGCCCGCGGCAGGTCAGGTGTCCTGGGGGACGAGCTTGGGCGTCGGCGCCCAGACCATGGCCTTCAACGTCGACACCGCGCCGGGGGGCCTGAGCCAGTACGCCAGCGCCTCGGTCACCCAGTCGGTGGAGACCAACGGCACCCAGTTCGGCAACCTGACCAGCGTGGACATCGACGACCAGGGCTTCGTCACCGCCGTCTACGACAACGGCGTGTCGCGCAAGATCGCCCAGGTGGCCGTTGCGACCTTCCAGAACGAGGACGGGCTGAAGTCGGTCTCGGGCGACAACTACCAGGTCTCCGCCAGCAGCGGGACCTACAACCTGAAGTCTGCGGGCTCAGGGGGCGCCGGCACGATCTCGCCCTCGACCTTGGAGTCTTCCACTGTGGACCTCAGCCAGCAGTTCTCGGGCCTGATCGTGACCCAGGAGGCCTATTCGGCCTCCACCAAGATCCTGACGACAGCCGATCAGATGCTGCAGTCCCTCATCAGCATCAAGCAGTAATACAAGTAAACGTGACCCGCAGGTGATTCGCTGCTTAATGTTTATGAACGTGCCAGAAAGAGACACTTCGGTTATGAGCTTCTTTACTAATGCCGTTAAACGCCCGTTATGTCACATGGGTTATCTTCCGGTCTGTAGGTGATCGGAGGGCGTAAAAAATGCTCCAAGCGCAGAGGCTGGACGCCAAGGGCGAGCGGTACGTGGTGGGCCCGACGGGCGCGCGCCTGACGCTTGATGACCTGCCGCCGGCCAACACCCAGCGCTGGGTGATCCGGCGCAAGGCCGAGGTCGTGGCGGCCGTTCGCGGCGGGCTGCTGACGATGGAGGACGCCTGTCGCCGCTACAAGCTGACCGACGAGGAGTTCGCAGGCTGGCAGCAGTCCATCGAGCGCCACGGCCTGGCGGGCCTGCGGACGACCCGCATCC
>NZ_CAHJWH010000229.1 GCF_903642205.1 Caulobacter sp. S45
ATCGCCAAGCCGGAGGTCATCACCTCCATCGGAACCCGCCAATGGGCGCAGGTCAGTATTTAGGACGCCTGGTATGAGAAGCGCAGTGCGGCGACGATGCTGTTCATGGTTGGCGCCGGAACGCCGGTCTCGCGCTGCTCGACCTGGAACAGGCGCACATCCTCCGCCGTCGCCGTAGCCGGCGAGCGCCCCAGGAAGGTGGCGAAGCGTCCGACGTCACGGATGTAGTTGCGCTGGGTCTCGTGCGAAAACCGGCGCGTGTTCATGTCGTCGATCAACCGCTGGCGCAGCGGGCTGATGTGCGCAGCAACGATAAGCTTGGTCATGGGATGGCTCCTTTTGGTGGAGGAGCCAGGATGCTCAGAGCTCGACGAGAGCCGCCAATCTCACGCGCTACGTTGCTGGTCTTGCGGCGCCATCAACCCCAAGCGCCCTCCCGCGAAGCGGGTTCGTTCTTCGGCCAAAGTCTGCCGCTGCGCGCCCTTCCCACCCGCTGAACGTGGTATTCTCGACGGATACTTGATGCCGCGATGGGCGTTGTGCGAACGATCATCCGAGAACTTGGTGTGGGGTGACGCGGTCCAGAGCTAGCTTGGCGGCTTCATCATAAGGCGCGACGCCACCGCGCCTTATGATGAAGCTATGGGCGCAAGGCGCGCGAAGGCGCCCTCGACGATCGTGGCGAACAGGCCGGCCTCTCCGTAGGCGCGGGCCGTCAGCATGGCTCCGTACACGGTGGACATGAAGATCTGCGCCTCCACCTTCGCCGGCAGCGCCAAGGCGAACCGACCCGCGCCGGCGCCCTGCTCAAGGACGCGCTCCAGCCAATCGGAGAGGACTTGGAAGTGCGTCTGCACCTCCTCCAGCAGGTCCGCCGGCAGGGCGGGCGCCTCGGCCGCGAGGATGGCGGCGACGCAGAAGGAGGCCGAACCGTCGCGGATGCATTGTTCCCAAAACCCGGTGTAGAGGCGCAGCTGCTGCAGGGGGTCGTACCCGGCCGCAGCCAACGCCTCGGCCTGGCTGGTGAGCACGATGCGGGATTGGGCGACGACGGCCCTAGCCAAATCCGACTTAGCCGGGAAATGATGGTGGATGCTGGCCTTGCGCACGCCCACGACCTCGGCGACGTCCGCATAGCTGAAGCCGGTATAGCCACGGCTCATGATCAGGGCGCGCCCCGTCTGGAGGATGTGCTCGCGGGTGGTCGTCATGCGGGTATGGCTCTCCATCTCCGAAATAGGGAAGTGACGAAGGCCGCGCCAGCAAGCGACTCAACGGAGCATGCGATACCGCTTGACCGGGCTGCCTACTAGTCGGTAGACGACGGTAGAGGTGCCCGCCTATGAGCCTGTCCAGCCTGACACCAAGTTCCGCCCCCGCCCCGAGCGGCTCGCTCCGCGCCTTTTATCTGCTACGGGCCGGGTTCGCTTTCGCGTGGCTGGCGGCAGCGCTGGTCTTGGGTGGGCGCAGCACGACTGTGAGCGTGCTCCTCCTCAGCGGCTACGTCGCCTGGGACGCCTGCGCCAACCTGATCGACATGCGCCGAGCTCAGGACGGCCAAAGTGTCCGCTGGCAGCGCTTGAACGCCGGTTTGAGCGTCATGGCCGCTCTGGGCGTCGCGGCGGGCCTTGTCTTGGGCATGGCGCTGGCGGTCGGCGTGTTCGGGGCCTGGGCCCTGGGATCGGGTTTGCTCCAGCTCACCGTCGCTGTTGGACGTCGCCGAACATCCAAGGGTCAGGCCTTCATGATCCTCAGCGGCGCCCAATCGGCGCTGGCGGGCCTCTTCTTCATCGCCGTGGCGCTCACTCCCCGGCCCGGCATCGCCCAGATCGCGCCCTACGCCGCCTTTGGAGGGCTCTACTTCCTCCTCGCTGCGGGAATGCTGGTGCGTTGGCGCCAACCCGGGCAAGACAGTGTGGGCGCAACGCTAGGCTCTGACATGACGGCCTGACCTCGCCTGCAGAACGATTCTGACCGCTGCCCTTCACCGGCAAGCCGAGAGACCTTGCTAGCGTAAAGATTTCCTGTTCAGGCAGAATGTCCGCGCTGACTGGCGGCGTTGCGCCCAGAACGAGCCGTCGAGCCGGGCTGATCGGCTCTCGGAAGCGGTCAGGCAACCTTCCCCGAGGAAAGCCAAACCTGCTCGGCAAGGCTCCGTGAAACGTAACGGGCAGCGCTAGAACGGACCTCCGAGATGCGAGCGGCAGGCGCCGGATACGAAGTTTTTCACCTGCCGGCGCGCGTCGAAGTCAAGGCGCCCGGACCCCCGTTCACCCAGCCCTGGAGGGCTAGCCCTCGGCCCTGAGCCACGCCATCCGCGAGCTGGAAGCACGGCTGGGCGCCAGGCTCCTGAACCGCACCACCCGCAGCGTCGCGCTGACCGACGCCGGCCAAGCGCTGTTCGACCGGCTCCGGCCCGCCTTCGCCGACATCGCTGGCGCGGTGGAGGCGGTGCGCGCCTATCACGACCGGCCCTCCGGGACGGTGCGGATCAACCTGCCAAAGCTCGCGGCGCACAGGGTCCTGGCCCCCGCCTTCGGCCGCTTCGCGCGCGCCTACCCCGAGGTGCGGCTGGAGGTGACGGTGGACGACGGCCTGACCGACATCGTGGCGGGCGGCTTCGACGCAGGGGTGCGGCCAGGCGAGCGGCTGCAGTGCGACATGGTGGCCGTGCGGATCACGCCGGACCTGCGCACCTCCGTCGTAGGCTCGCCCACCTATCTCGCCGTCCGCTCCCCGCCCCTGACGCCGGAGGACCTGCAGCACCACACCTGCATCAACTATCGCTGGAGCGGCGGCGGCGCCCTCTACCGCTGGCCGTTCGAGCGCGAGGGAAAGGCGTTCGACGTCCAGGTGGAAGGGCCGCTCACGCTCAACGACACCGACCTGATCCTGGCGGCGGCGCTGGACGGGATGGGCCTGGCCTGCCTGCTGGAGGACCGAGTGGCTCCAGACCTCGCCGCGGGCCGCCTGGTGCGCGTCCTGGAGGACTGGAGCCCGACCTTTCCCGGTTTCTTCCTCTACTACGCCGGCCGTCGACAGACGCCCCCAGCGCTCCGCGCGTTGATCGACTTCCTGCAGATCGCCAAGCGCAGCGATCTATAGGAGATCGCGCGCGCCTCTAGCCCACGTGCGCTCCGCACGGCCGCCGTACAGTCGTTGGACAAGGGTTAAGCGGGCCCTGTCGTCGTTACGGGATCTCGTTCGCCGTCATATGAAAACGGCGAGGGCGATCGCGACGAGAACCAGGCCACAAAGCACTTATACCAGCCGCCTGAAGCCCTGACTCCCGGCAGGGATTCCCAAGGAGCGCGGAACGTGAGTCGATGAGGGCTCA
>NZ_CAHJWH010000230.1 GCF_903642205.1 Caulobacter sp. S45
GACTTCGGTCGCCATGCGGTTGCCGAAGGTGATGGTGCCGGTCTTGTCCAGCAGCAGGGTGTCGACGTCCCCCGCCGCCTCGACGGCCCGGCCGCTGGTGGCGAGCACGTTGAACTTCAGGAGCCGGTCCATGCCGGCGATGCCGATGGCCGACAGCAGGCCGCCGATGGTGGTGGGGATCAGGCAGACGAACAGAGCGCCCAGCACGATGGGCTCCAGCTTCACGCCGGAATAGGCGCCGAGCCCCACCAGCGTCACGACCACGATCAGGAACACGAGCGTCAGCCCGGCCAGCAGCACGGCCAGCGCGATCTCGTTGGGGGTCTTCCGGCGATCCGCACCCTCCACCATGGCGATCATGCGGTCGAGGAAGCTGGAGCCCGCCCCGGCCGTGACGCGCACCTTCAGCCAGTCGGACACGACCGTGGTGCCGCCGGTCACCGCAGAGCGGTCGCCGCCGCTCTCGCGGATCACCGGCGCGCTCTCGCCCGTGATCGCGGCTTCGTTGACGGACGCCATGCCCTCCACGATCTCGCCGTCGGCGGGGATCATGTCGCCGGCCTCCACCAGGATCACCTGGCCGACCTCCAGCTTGCTGGCGGGCGTGGGCGCGGTCGCGCCCGTCTTGGGATCGACGATCAGCTTGGCCTGGGTATCGACGCGCGTCGCGCGCAGGCTGTCCGCCGCCGCCTTGCCCCGTCCCTCCGCCACGCTCTCCGCCAGGTTGGCGAAGAGCACGGTCGCCCAGAGCCAGAGCGCGATCTGGACGGGAAACAGGATCGAGCGATGCGAGAGCAGCGCCTCGAGGGTGGACAGGGTGGCCAGCGCCGCCACCACCTCGGTGGCCAGGATCACCGGATTGCCGGTCAGCCTGCGCGGATCGAGCTTGACGAAGGCGTCCCGGGCGGCACGGCCCAGCATGGCCTGCTGGGAGGCGCTCGTCGCGATGGCGGAAGGCATGGCGAGACCTTGCGGGTGAGGTTCAGCGGGCGACGGCGTGGAGCATCTGGAAGTGCTCCACGATCGGGCCGAGCGCGAGCGGCGGGAAATACTGCAGCCCGCCGAGGATCAGGATGACGCCGAGCAGCAGGCCCACGAACTGCACCCCGTCGGTCGGCAGGGTGCCGGCGGTCGGCTTCAGCTTGGGCTTGGCCGCCACCGCGCCGGCGATCGCCAGCACGGGGATGACGTAGGCGAAGCGACCGAGCGCCATGCCGATCCCCAGCGTCACGTTCCACCAGGGCGTGTTTGCGTTCAGACCGGCGAAGGCGGACCCGTTGTTCCCGGCCGCCGACGAATAGGCGTAGAGGATCTCGGTCAACCCATGGGGGCCCGAGGCCGAGACGCTCTTCAACGCCACGGGATAGATCGCCGCGACCGCCGCAAAGCCCAGTATCGCCACCGGCAGGATCAGGATGGCGAGGACCGCGTACTTCACCTCACGGGCCTCGATCTTCTTGCCGAGATACTCCGGTGTGCGGCCGACCATCAGCCCGGCCACGAAGACCGCGATCACCGCCATGACCACGATCCCATAAAGCCCCGAGCCCACCCCGCCCGGCAGGATCTCGCCGAGCTTGATCATGAACAGGGCCATGCCGCCGCCGAGAGGCGTGAAGCTTTCGATGGTGCTGTTGGTCCCGCCGTCGGAGGCGCCGGTGGTCATGGCGGTCCACACGGCGCTGGAGGCCGGGCCGAAGCGGACCTCTTTGCCCTCCATGTTGGGCGTGGCGACCACACGGGCCGCATGGGCGAGCGCGGGCGTGGCGTGGGTCTCGTTGACGTAGATCGTCGCGGCGGCGGCGGCCAGCAGCACCACCATGGCCACCAGCAGCGCGCGGGCTTCCTTGCGGGCCAGGGCGACGATGCCGAAGGCCACCACGCAGCCGAAGCTCAGCGCGTTCATGGCCACTTCCTCGATCAGGTTGGTCCAGGCGTTGGGGTTCTCGAACGGGTGGGCGGAGTTGGCGTTGAAGAAGCCGCCGCCGTTGGTGCCGAACTGCTTGATGATCTCCTGGCTGGCGACGGGCCCGAGAGCTATGCCCTGGCGGGCGCCCTCCAGCGTGGTGGCGTCCACGTGGGCGGCCAGCGTCTGCGGTACGCCGAGCGCCACCAGGACGAGCGCGAACACCAGGCAGACCGGCAGCAGGATGTAGAGGGTGACCCGCACCAGGTCGGCCCAGAAGTTGCCGAGGGTGTTCGCGCGGTCAGATCCGAAGGCGCGCGCCATGGCGGCGGCCACCGCTATGCCGGCCGCCGCGGAGGCGAAGTTCTGCACCGTCAGCCCGACCATCTGGGACAGGTTGGAGAGCGTCGACTCGCCGGCATACGACTGCCAGTTGGTATTGGAGACGAAGCTCATCGCCGTGTTGAAGGCGAGGTGCGGGGCCATGCCGGCGAAGTGCATCGGGTTCAGCGGCAGGGCGCCCTGGAGCCTCAGGATGGCGTAGAGTGCGAAGAAGCCCGCTGCGTTGAAGGCCAGGAACGCCGACGCATAGCCCAGCCACCCCTGCCCCTTGGACGTATCTACGCCAGCCGCCGCGTAGAAGACCCGCTCCACCGGGCGCAGGACCGGGTCCAGCCAGGTCGACCGCCCCTCCCAGACGCGCGCCATGTACACGCCGATCGGCCATCCCAGCGCGACGGTGACGCCAAGCGTGAAGGCGATCTCCGCCCATCCTTGCCAATTCATCTGGGTTGTCCGCTGACCTAGAACTTGTCCGGCCGAAGCAGGGCCGCGACCATGTAGATGCCGATCCCCAGGGCGGCGGCGGCGTAGACGAGCGCGAGGATCACTCTAGAGCGCCTTCAGCCCACGGCCATACAGGTCAAACGCCGCGAACAGCGCTCCGCCAACTGCGAGAAAGATCAGATCTGACATGTCTTCTGCCTTGTAAGGGCGCGGAACATGCCTCGGATCACCGTAAAGGGTCCATACTCATCGAAGCGACTGCGTATAAAGTTTTCATAAATTCGATTTGAAAGCGAAAACACGAAAATTTTGTGCTTGCTTATTCTTCCAAGATCGCAAGGCTTGATACTTGGACATCGGAGGACGGCCAGATGCGGCAGGACGAGCCCCCCTTGCCCGAGGCGACCGCCGGCATTCGCCGCCATGCTCCCGAACGACGACACGACGCGCACCGGGCTGAAGCTACGGTCGGCCGGTTGACGAAGGTGGAATGAGCCTCCTCAAGGCCTTCGGCCTTTTCCGCCCCGTGGGCTCGACCTCCCCCCCGAGCGCCTCGTCATTCACCATCGCTCGTCGGCCGGGCCCA
>NZ_CAHJWH010000231.1 GCF_903642205.1 Caulobacter sp. S45
CGTCACGGCGCAGGTTGCGCCGCGCCACCTCCCTCGCTGCGCAGGGGAGGAGAAGTTTGCCGAGGCCCATCATCACGACTTCATCTGGCTGGTGGTCTGCAGCATCTGGTCTGCCGAGGTGACCACCTTGGAGTTCATCTCGTAGGCGCGCTGGGCCACGATCAGGGCGCTGATCTCGGTCACCGGATCGACGTTGGAGGCCTCGGTGTAGCCCTGCTGCAGGGCGCCGAAGCCGGTGGAGTTGGGCGTGCCGGTGACCGGCGCTCCGGACGAACCGCTCTGCAGGAACAGATTGTCGCCGATCGCCTCCAGCCCCGCCTCGTTGTAGAAGCTGACCAGCTGCATCTGGCCGACCTGCTGAGGGTTGACCTGGCCCGGCAGGGTCGCCTGGACCTGGCCTGAGGAGGAGATGCTGACGTCGGTGGCGGTCTGGGGGATCGTCATCTGGGGGATGACCTGGTAGCCCTCCGAGGTCACCACCTGACCCTGGTCGTTCACCGACAGGTTGCCGGCGCGGGTGTAGGCGGTCTCGCCGGACGGCATCAGCACCTGAAGATAGCCGCGCCCGTTGATGGCCACGTCCAGCTTGTTGCCGGTCTGGGTCATCGCGCCTTGGGTCATGATCCGGTAGACGCTGCCGGTCTTTACGCCGGAGCCGAGCTGGACGCCGGTGGGCACGACCGTCCCGGTATCCGAGGATTGGGCGCCGGGGCGCTGCACGTTGTCGTACAGCAGGTCCTCGAACTCGGCGCGCTGGGCCTTGTAGCCGACGGTGTTCATGTTGGCGATGTTGTTGGAGATCACCTCCACGTTCAGCTGCTGGGCGGCCATGCCGGTGGCGGCGATGCGCAGGGCTCTCATGGTCTACGGTCCGCCTTACGAACTGAGCTTGCCGAGACCGTCCACCGCCTTGGCGGAGAGGTCCTGGGTCGCCAGGATGATGTTCTGCACGCGCTCGTAGGCGCGGGTGATGTCGATCAGGCTGGTGACTTCGACCACCGGATTGACGTTGGACTTCTCCACGAAGCCCTGGCGCACCACCGCGTCCGGGGCGCTGGTCGCGCCGGCCGCGCCGGTCGGGTCGGCGAACAGATTGGCGCCTTCCTTGGACAGCGCGCCCTTGTTGGCGAAGCGGGTGACGCCGATGCGGCCCACCTTGCTGATGGCGCCGTTGCGCGCGCTCTGGCTGATCGAGCCGTCCTTGCCGATGGTCGGCGTGGTGAGGGTAGGATCGATGGTCATCGGCGAGCCGCCGGTGTCCAGAACCGGGTCGCCCGCCTGGTCCACCAGCTGGTTCTGCGCGTCGGTTCCGAAGCGGCCGTCGCGGGTGTAGCGCACGCCGTTCGCGGTCTGGATGCTGAAGAAGCCCGCGCCCTCGATGGCGGTGTCGAAGGTGGCGCCGGTCTGCTCCATGGCGCCCTGGCTGAAGTCGCGGGTCGAGCCGTTGTCCAGCACGTAGTTGATCGGCGCATTGCCGAGCCCGAACGAGCTGCCTGGGGCGGTGAGCGGGTCGGTCATCACCGACAGGTGCTCCACCTTGAAGCCCGCGGTATCCACGTTGGCCATGTTATTGGCGGCGACGTCGAGGGCGCGCTGCAGCGTCATCTGCCGCGACAGTCCGACGTAGATGGCGTTGTCCATGCGGCCTCCGTTCGGGAGAGGCGTTGCAAGGGCCGGGCCAGGACTTTTTCAAGCCGGTTGGGGGCTTAGCTGGTTAACGCCGGCGCCCGGGTCCCCTTTTTAGCCGGGCAGATGCTGCCGGGTGGCGAGGCGACGCCTGCCAGGTTCAAACGGAACGTTAACCATGCAGGCCTCAGGTACGGGGGACGGCATGGCTGAGGCGACTCCGCCCGCGCGACAGGTGTTCAGGGTCCCAATGTCCAAGCTCAAGAAGGACAAGACGCCGGCTCCCAAGGCCGATCCCGAGCTCGAGGGCGAGGCCGTCGAGGGTGCGGCGGGGGAGGGCGTCAAGAAGAAGCTGCCGCTGAAGCTGCTGATCGCCGGCGGCGCGGGGGCCCTGGTGGTCCTGGGCGGCGGCGGCGTGGCGGCCGTGCTGATGATGGGCGGCGGCAAGGCCGAGGCGCACAAGGCCCACAAGAAGCCGCCCGCCAAGAAGGACGGCGACAAGAAGGATGCGGGCCCGAACCCCATCAGCCAGGGACCGGACGGTGTGGTCTTCTATACGATGCCGGACATGGTGGTGAACATACAGTCCACCGACGGCCGCCCGACTTACCTGAAGCTCAAGCTCGCCTTCGAGATGGCCGACGAGGACAGCGCCGAGGCGATCTCGCCCAACCAGCTGCGCCTGAACGACATGTTCCAGAGCTTCCTGCGGGAGCTCCGCCCCGACGATCTGGCCGGCAGCGAGGGCAGCTATCAGCTGCGCCAGGAGATTCAGCGCCGGGTGAACCTGGTGATTGCGCCGTCCAAGGTGAACGCGGTGCTCGTCCAGGAAATGCTGGTCCAGTAGCCGATGGCGGACACCCCCACAGAAGCGGACCCCAGCGCCTGGGGCGACAGCGTGGCCGTCGGCTCAGGCGCGCCCGAGCGGGTGCTGAATCAGGAGGAGATCGACAGCCTCCTCGGGTTCGAGCTCAACGACGAGGAGGGAGCTGAGCGCACGGGCGTGCGCGCCATCATCAACTCCGCACTCGTTTCCTACGAACGCCTGCCGATGCTGGAGATCGTCTTCGACCGCCTGGTGCGGTTGCTGACGACCAGCTTGCGCAACTTCACTTCCGACAACGTCGAAGTGAGCCTGGACAACATCTCCTCCATCCGCTTCGGCGATTACCTCAACTCCATCCCCATGCCGGCGATCCTGGCGGTGTTCCGGTGCGAGGAGCTGGACAACTACGGGCTGCTGACCGTCGACTCCAACCTGATCTATTCGGTGGTCGACGTGCTGCTGGGCGGCCGGCGGGGCGCCGCGGCCATGCGGATCGAGGGCCGTCCCTACACCACCATCGAGCGGATGCTGGTCCAGCGCATGGTCGAGGTGGTGCTGAACGATTGTCGGGCGGCCTTCGAACCTCTGACCAAGGTCAGCTTCGACCTGGAGCGGCTGGAGACCAACCCGCGCTTCGCCGCCATCGGCCGGCCCGCCAACGCCGCCATCCTGGTCAAGCTGCGCATCGACATGGAGGACCGCGGTGGGCGGGTGGAGCTGCTGCTCCCCTATGCGACCCTGGAGCCCATCCGCAAGATGCTGCTCCAGCAGTTCATGGGCGAGAAGTTCGGCCGTGACCA
>NZ_CAHJWH010000232.1 GCF_903642205.1 Caulobacter sp. S45
CAGCCTCATCCGGGGTCCCCAGCGAATCGGTTCGCTGGGGTGGATCGGCATGGCTAGGTTCCACCGCAGCCGGCGTAAGCCTCGAAACGACTGCCCCCACCACCCTCGCCGAAAAAGTCGCCACCTCGCTCGGCCTCGACCCCCTCGCAGCCGACCACACCGTCCTCGGCCAGATCGCCAACTTCATCACCGGCTCCACACCCGAGGGCGTTGCCACCGAGCAGACCGGCAACGAAGACGCCGCAAACCCCGTCGTCGCGCCCACCTCTGACCACGAGTCCGCCACCACACCGGGTGCCCCACGTCTCGCCTCTGAGACGTGGGCCGACGCGCCACGGAACCTCAACGAAGCTCCGAGCTCGAAGCACGAGCGCGGCCTCGCCATGGCCCTCGCCGGCAACGGCCGCTGGTGCTACCTCGACCCCAAACTCGGCGCCATGCACGCCGTCGCCGAAGCCGCCCGCAAGGTCGCCTGCACCGGCGCCACACCCGTCGCCGCCACCAACTGCCTCAACTTCGGCAACCCGGAGAAGCCCGAGATCATGGCGCAACTCTCCGCCGCCATCGACGGCATCGCCGAAGCCTGCACCGCCCTCGGCACCCCCATCACCGGCGGCAACGTCTCGCTCTATAACGAGACCCGCGGCGAAGGCATCTACCCCACTCCCGTCATCGGCATCGTCGGCCTCCTGGAAGATGTAACCAAAGCCGTGCCAAATAGCTTCCAGCGCGCTGGCGATCCCGGGGGTGAACAAGGCGCACCGCCGCCCCGCGGCCTCCATCAGCGCGCGCTCGTAGAGCAGGCCCGAGGCCGCGCTCGGGGCGGCGCCGGCCGGGGTCGCGACGGCTATGAGCCCCGCGGCGAAGAGGGTCCCGAGACAGGCAGGGCGGCGCATGGCCCTACCACCCGCCGGCCGGGTTAAGGCCGGCTTAAGCTTGCAGGCGCCGCAGGGCGTGGACCCGCCCGGTGCGCCGTGGGAGGATCGGCCATGCGGCTGTCCACCGACTTCTGGGTCTCCGCCCTGCTGCGCCGGGCCGAGCAGGGCGGGGCCTTCCCTGCCGTGGTCCGCCGCGGCGACGCCCAGGCCGGCGCGGTGCTGGTCAAGGTGATCGACCGGCGCGCGGGCCGATTCGACCTCTACGCCGAGGCGGTGCGCGGCGAGGGCGAGCGGGTCTGGATGCGCCCGGTGAAGGCCGAGGACGAGGCGGCCCAGGACGCCTATGCCGAGCGCGCCGTCCGCTTCGATCCCGACATCTGGATCGTGGAGATCGACGACCCGAAAGGCCGCCACTTCCTGACCGAGCCGGTAGAGGCGCGTTAACCGCCTTCCTACACCGGCCCGCAAGCCCGCTCCGCTAGGGTGCCGGCTTCGTCACGGAGCGGCCCTCATGATCTTCCTCATGAACGATACCGTCCTGGACGTGGACATGCGCCGCCTTGCGCCGCCCCTGGCCGCCGGCCGCTTCCGGGCCCTGACCCTGCCGTTCGTGCTGAAGCTCGGGCGCGAGCTCTATGCCGAGCAGCCGCTGCTGCACCGCGCCGATCCCGAGCGCGCCCATCGGCTGGCCGCCCTCATCGTGTGCAAGTCCCCCAAGGTGAACGCCGCCCTGTTCGAGGCGCCGCACGCCGGCTGCGACCCCAACCAGGTCGGCGCGCGCCTGGCGGAGGTCGGCATCGAGCTGATGGCCCACCTCAGCGGCCGCCAGGCCGACGCCGCCCTGACCCCCTACGCCGTCGACTGCGAAGTCTGGCGGCGGATGGCGGCGTGAGGGGGCAGGCCGCGTCTCGCTGAGCCTTCAGGCGGCGTTGCGCTTCGAGCCTGACGCGCCCGGCGCCCTGTCGAGGTCGGCGGCTTAGACGGCGGCACCGACGCGGCGCTGGCGCTTCGCCTTGGCGGGGGTGGCGAGGAGGCCGGCGGTGAGGCGTTCGTAGAGGCCGAACAGGTGCTCGGCGCGGTCGCGGTCCCCGGTGAACGGCGTGCGGCGGTACAGCCGGTCCACGGCCTCGTCGAGCTTCCTGTGCGCCCGGCGGAGGTCAGGCGGCATCAGGTCGGGGTCGTAGAGGTCGGCCAGGGTGGCGTCCGGGTGCGCGGAGCGGGCGTCGAGCACGGCCTGGGCGAGCGCCTCGACCTTCTTGCGCTCGGCCGGCGTGGCGGCCGGCCAGGGAAAGGTGTTGTAGACCACACCGACAGAGTACATGTACCGGCTTTCCAGGCGTCCAGTTATCGCTCGCATCCAAGCCATGTGCGTGGCGCTAGTGAGAACTCCGAACTCCCATAAAGATGCATCTGGAAGTATACGAAGCTTTTGATTAGCGATTGAGGCGGGCGTCATCCAGCCGATAGGGATGTATTCGCGTTTCTCCGAGCTTGTGTTTGGGATAACGAGATAGTCTGAAGTTAGCCGCTCATCGACTCCTACACGCATCGGCGTGTCAGCCATCAGCTTGGTGCTGGGCCTGTCGCTTGAGGTTCTATATGCCCTTACCTGCCGGATACGGTCTGCGATGAGGGGCAATGTACGAACTTCTCGCATGTTTGCGTTGGCTAGATATAAGATATGGCGGGTGAAACCATTGATGTATTCGTCTCCGCCCAGGTATTCGCGAAAGTACGGCTCAGCAGCTGGCTCTTCGGCCAAGAATGCTGCGCGCTCATGATCCAAGAAGGTGAGGATGCCATTGTCGATCATCTGAACGCCTGTCTTTAGGCGGCGCGCCCCATTTATGGGCCGGCTTTCCTCGCGCACAACCATGTGCGGATCAAGCTGCGGCTCAACCCCAAACAAGTAGGGCGACAGCCACGGATGCCGGCTCTCCACCGGATCACCACCCACCTTCTCATAGCTAAACAGCCGCTTCTCCGTCGGCTCTTGGCCGCGCCGCGCCAGCCCCACGATGACGACATGCACGTGCGCCACGCCGCGAGCGTCGGAGCCCCAGGCGAAGGTGCGGTGGGCGAAGGCGATCTCCAGGCGGGCGCGGCGGAACAGGCGCGGCCAGAGCTGGGCCACCTGCTCGCCCTGGGTGATCGAGTTGGTGGAGACGAAGGCGATCCTGGGCGCGGGCCGGTCCGGGATCGCGGGCAAGGCGCCGCCGAAAGGGGCGCCGACCTCCGGCTCCTCGCCGAGCAGGTCGCCGGTGGTGGCCCGCGCCCAGCGCTCCGCCTCGAACACCCCGTCGAGCGACAGCTCGAACGGTTCGTGCTTCTCGACCACGGCACGCA
>NZ_CAHJWH010000233.1 GCF_903642205.1 Caulobacter sp. S45
TGACCTCCACGCTGCGCGACGCGTTGGGCGATAAGCAAGTGGTCCGTTCGCGCTTCCTGGTGGGGGCGGACGGGGCGCGGAGCGCCGTGCGCGAGCTGATCGGCGCGGGCATGAGCGGCGCCTACGGCCTGTCGAGGAACTACAACGTGGTGTTCCGCGCGCCGGGCTTGGCCGAGCGGCACGCGCATGGCCCAGGCGTGATGTACTGGCACGTCAACAGCGACGGGGCGAGCCTGATCGGGCCGATGGACAAGGACGATATCTGGTACTTCATGCCGACCGGCATGCGCGAGGGGGAGACCCTCTCCAACGCCGACGCCGCCGCGCGGATTGCGCAGGCGACCGGGATCGACCTGCCCTACGAGGTGCTGAGCACCGATGAATGGGTGGCGAGTCGGCTGATCGCCGACCGCTACCGCAAGGGCAATGTGTTCCTGGCGGGCGACGCCTGCCACCTGCATCCGCCCTTCGGCGGCTACGGCATGAACATGGGCGTCAGCGACGCGGTGGACCTCGGCTGGAAGCTGGCGGGGGTGCTGGAGGGCTGGGGCGGCCCGGCGCTGCTGGACGCCTACGAGATCGAGCGCCGCCCGGTGCACGAGAAGGTCATGGACGAGGCTGTGGTCAACCACGCCGTGCTCGGCAACCAGCTCTGGCGCGAGGGCCTGGAGGACGACACGCCGGAAGGCGAGGCGCTCCGCGCCGAGGTGCGCGAGCGCATCCTCACCCACAAGACGCGCGAGTTCCGCTCGCTGGCGACCGTGCTCGGCCTCTGCTACGCGGCCTCGCCGATCCTGGTCGACGACGGGTCGCAGCCGCTGGAGCAGGTGGGCCAGGACTACCGGCCCGACGCCCACCCGGGGTGCCTGGCCCCCCACGCCTGGATCGAGGACGGCCGCTCGCTCTACGACCTCTTCGGCATGGACTTCGCCCTGGTGGCGGCCGAGGGCGCCGAGCCGGACGCCGCCCGCGCCGAGGCCGACGCCCGGCGCGCCGGCGTGCCGCTGCGGGTGGTGCAGCCGGCGGGCGTGCCCGTGCGCCAGCTCTACGGCGCGCCCCTGGCGCTCGTCCGCCCCGACCAGCACGTCGCCTGGCGCGGCGACCGCTGGGACGCCGCGGTGCTCCGCCGCGCTACGGGGTTCGCCGCGTCGGAGACGACGGCCGACGCACGCGCGCCTGAGGCGCTGGCAGCGCTACAAGCCTGAGGCTTGTTCGTCTTCTCCATCGCACGATCGGGGGGGTGGCGGCGAAGCCGACGGAGGGGTCGCGGAGCGCGGAGGACGCCGTCGCCAACGTTGCTCGCCCGGTGACGCCGGGCGCCCCCTCCCGGGCTTCGTCCGTATCCCCCATCTCGATGGAGGAGACGAGCGGCTTTAGACCCGCGCCGCCACCTTGTTCTCGATCGCGCCGATGCCGTCGACCTCGCAGCGGACCACGTCGCCAGGCTGCAGGAAGCGGGGCGGATCCATGCCCACGCCCACGCCCTCGGGCGTCCCCGTGGCTAGGATGTCGCCGCTCTCCAGGGTGAAGGCGGTGGAGAGATAGGCGATCTGCTTCCAGACGTTGTGGATCAGCTGGCTGGTGTCGCTGGCCTGGCGCGGCTCGCCGTTGATGAAGCAGCGGACGCCCAGCGCATGGGGGTCGGCGATCTCGTCGGCGGTGACGATCCAGGGGCCGATCGGCCCGTGCGTGTCGAACGACTTGCCCATGGTGAAGGTCGGGCTGTGGAACTGCCAGTCGCGCGCCGAGACGTCGTTGGCGACGAGATAGCCGAACACATGGGCGGGCGCCTGCGCCTCGGAGACGTGCTTGGTCGGCAGGCCGATCACCACGCCGAGCTCGACCTCGTAGTCGAGCTTCTCGGTCACGCCCGGCTCGATCGCGTCGTACGGGCCGGCGACGCAGGTGGTCTGCTTGTTGAACCAGAGCTGCTGGGTCGGTGTGGCGACGCCGAGGCGCGCCGCCTCCTCCGCGTGCTTCTTATAGTTCATGCCGATGGCCAGGTACTTGCCGGGCCGCTCTATGGGCGCGAGCAGGCGCACGGCGTCGAGCGGCACGCGGGTGGGCTCGGAGTCCACCTGCCGGCGCACGGCCTCCAGAGCCGCCGGGCCCCCAGCGGCGATCGACTGCATGGTCGGATAGCGCCCGCTCAGGCCGTCGAGCGGCGCTATGCCCGTACCTGTCAGGACGCCCAGGTGCGTGTCGCCGGAATGCTCGTAGCGGAGCAGCTTCATCTTGGTCCTCTTGATGATGGCCGCCCACCCGGATCAGGCGGCGGTCCCGGCGTAAGGGCCGGGTCGAGTGTCTAACTTCGTCGCCGCGTGCCTCCCGGATCGGGTAACGCGTCGACCGATCGCGGATAAGGCCAGTGCAGAGATTGGGAGAGGACACTAGGGCCAAGGGCGCATCACAGGAGATACCATCGAACACGCACCGATCAGCAATCAGCATCATGGCCCGGGCTGGGCGGGTCTGCGTCCGACCCGCACCACCCCCGGTCGATGCGCCGGCCCCGGTCAGAACGCCTTTCGGACCGTGAACCCGTAGGTGCGCGGCGGGGCGTAGCTGGCGGTGTCGAAGAAGCCCGCCGTGCTGTCCTGGGTGAAAACCGCCGCATTGGTCAGGTTCTTGGCCCAGAGCCGCACGGAGATGTCTCCGTCGCGGGGCGAGAAGGTCAGGGAGGTGTTCAGGGTGCTGAACGGGCTCTGCCTCAGCCGGTTGTCCGGCTCGGTGAACCAGCCGGTGTTGTAGGCGTAGGTGACGTTGGCCGCCAGATGCAGCGGGCCGTAGTCATGGGTGTAGTCGCCCGAGAGGTCGACCACCGCATCGGGGCTGAAGGGCAGCCTGTTCCCGGCCGCGCTGCCCAAGGTCTCCGCCGTGCCGCCTGTGGGGATGGGCGTGCCGATCTCCGCATCGGGGAAGGAGGTGAACCGGTCGTGCAGCAGTTCGAAGCCGCCGGACAGCCGCAGGTCTCGGCTGATGGCGGCGTCGAGGTCCAGGTCGAGGCCATAGATCTCGGCTTCCCCGCCGTTGTAGTAGTCGATGGCGCCCGTGGTGAACCGCGCGACCTGGATGTTGCTGTAATCATAGTAGAAACCCGCGACGTTGACGCGGAGCCGCTTTTGCAGGAGGTCGGTCTTCACCCCGATCTCGTAGGCGTCCAGCGTCTCCGGCTGGTAGGCCGGGTTGGTCGGGTCGCTGACGTTGAAGCCACCGCTCT
>NZ_CAHJWH010000234.1 GCF_903642205.1 Caulobacter sp. S45
ACCTTCGAGCATCTCTCAACTGACCAACGAGTCGGTCAGCCTACCAAAATCCTCAGCCAACTCGGTCGCGGCTTTCTCACTCAGTAAAACTAGGAGGGCATCGTGCAAGCCGCGATCAAACGAATGGGGAATTCGGCGGCGATCCTGCTGCCCAAGCCCGTCTTGGCCCACCTGCACGTCGCGGCCGGAGATGTGCTGCAAATGGATTTGCAGGAAGGGCGGGTCGTGCTGTCGCCTGCACAACTTCGCCCGCGCGAGGGTTGGGCGGAAGCGGCCGAGTCGCTGGCCGCCGCCGGGGACGGTCAGACGGAATGGCCGGAGCTGGATAACGCTGGCGATGAGGACTGGGTTTGGTGAAGTCGGGGCATCCTCGCCCAGCGCGAGGTCAGGTGTGGCTAATCAACCTTGACCCGACAGTTGGACGTGAAATCCAGAAAACTCGCCCGTGCGTCGTAGTATCTCCTCCCGAGATCAATGATCATCTCTCTGTGATGCTTGTAGCGCCACTGACCAGCGGTAGCCGCCCTGCTCCCTGCCGGGTGGCGACTACCTTCGCCGGCAAAGCCGGCTTGATGCTGCTGGAGCAGGTCCGTACAGTGGATGGCGGCCGGCTGGTGAAGAAAGTCGGGCAGACTGATCGTCTAACGCTAAGCGCCGCTCTCGCAGTGCTACGATCCCTGTCCGCGGAATGAGTAACACGCAAGCTAGTTCATCCGAGAAGGTGTCCTTTAAAGAATTCCACTGGCGTGGTTCAATGTCTCAGTGCTGTTTATTTATCCAAACAGCTGCGAATGTTCGGAAACTGGAAACTCTCCCACCGAGCTCGCCACTCGTGTCGCGCCCAAAGCCGTTTAGCGCGCAGCCCATCCAAGAGCGTTCGCCGAGCAAGCTGGCGGGACGCAATCAGGCGCCGATCCGCAGCATGCTCGAGCGCAAGACTGGTCCGTGACGGCAACTCGGACGGTGATGCATTTCTCCATCTCGTATGTTCATAGTCTACCGGTGGTAGCATGACCCCTGACCTACCCGAGTCGCCTTACCAGCAGCTACATTTCACCTGACGGAGCCATTGTGGCTGACAGAGCTCGAGAAATCGATAAGTCCCAAAAGGATGGTCCAGACTTACGAGTTCAGACCAGCGATCTAGCAGTTGTACTTCACAAGCCCGCCGAAGCGCCTGAAGGACCGTGCGCGTAGCGGACGAGGGCTTGGTGGGCGGCGTGGATGTGGCTTTTCATGACCGAGGCCGCCCAGGCGCAGTCGCGGGCCTCGAACGCGTCCACCAGCTCCCGGTGGTGGCCCATGGAACGGATCAGGTCGTCGTGGGAGTACAGCGCCAGCGTGCGCCGGGTCAGGGGAAGCTCCACGACCAGGGCGGCCATGGCCGACAGCCTCGGGCTCATCGCCGCGTCCAGGATGATGCGGTGGAACTCGGCGTTGACCGCCGCGAACTCCCGGCTGAACGCCTCGGCGGCCAGGCCGAGCGATCCCTCCATCTCGCCCGCCAGCTCGCGCAGCCGCGCCAGGGCGCCGGCGTCGATCCGGCTCGCCGCCCGCTCGGCCGCGTGGCCCTCGATCATCGCGCGCAGGGCGTAGACCTCCGCCAGCTCGCCGGGCGAGGTCTCGGAGACCTGGGCGCCGGCGTTGGGGGTCACCACCACCAGCCCTTCCAGCGCCAGGCGGCGCAGGGCTTCGCGCACCGGCGTACGCGAGACCTCGCACAGGGTGGTCAGCTCCTCCTCCTTCAGCCGCCGCCCCGGGCTGAACTCGCCGGACAGGATGGCGCTGCGGATCAGGTCGTAGGCCTTGCCGCCGGCTGTCGACACGGGCGCGTCTTTCACCGTCATGGGGCCTGCAAGCCATGCGGGCCGAGCGATGGCAAGCCACGAGCCGCCCGTAGGGTGGCGGGCGGCCTCAATGCGGCTCCTCGCCTCCGGAGACGTTCATCGACTCCGCGGTGATGTAGGCGGCCTCGTCGGAGCAGAGGAAGGCCACGGCGTCGGCGGTGTCCCCCGCCCGCCCGGGCCGGCGCAGCGGGATGCGGGCGGCCATGGCGGCGAGATAGGCCTCCACGCTGTCGTGGCCGGTCACCCTGGCGAAGTAGCCGTTCTGCCACGCGCCCAGGCCCGTGGTGACGTGGTTGGGGCAGACGTTGTTGACGGTGATCCCATGGGGTCCGAGCTCGATGGCCGCGGAGCGGACGAGCCCCACCAGGCCGTGCTTGGAGGCGGTGTAGGCCTGGGCGTGGGGGAAGCCGGACTTGGCGGCCTGGCTTGCGATGTTGACGATGCGCCCGCCGCGCCCTTGCTCCACCATCGCGGCGGCCGCCACCTTCAGGCCGTAGAAGGCGCCGGTCAGGTTGACGTCGATCACCGCGGCCCAGTCGGCGGGCTCCACCTCCAGGAGCGGCTTCATGATGTAGCCGATGCCGGCGTTGTTCACCCAGATGTCCAGCGAGCCGTGCTCGGCCATCGCGTGGGCGCCCAGCGCCTGCACCGCCTCATAGCGGCGCACGTCGCAGGCGAAGGTGGAGACCTTAGCCCCCTGCCCGCGGAGCTCGGCGGCGATCGCGTCCATCTCAGCCGCCTGCCCGATCATGTCGGCGGGGGTCTCCGGGCCGCTCGCACGGCCGATGTCGGAGAGCACCACCTTGGCCCCGTCGGCGGCCAGGCGGCGCACGATCGCCTCGCCCAACCCGCCCCGCCGGCCGGAGCCCGTGACCACGGCGGTCTTGCCCGCGAACCGGAGGGTGGTCGTCGCCATCAGGCCGGCTCTTCCGCCGCCAGAGGCTCGGTGAGCATGAAAGTCACCTCGGCCAGCTCCTGGAACGCCTGGGCGACGCGGGTCATGGCCTCGGTCGCGACGTCCCGGCTGAACTGCTCGGGGTCGGCGACGTCGATGATCTCCAGGTACTGGTAGGGCGCCGGCGCCTCCGATCCGAGCAGGCCCGTGGTGCGCAGCACCTGGAAGTCGGCGATCGACGCCAGCGCCTTGACGGTTGGCATGTCGGTGGTCCTGGCCCAGCGCTCGTAGCGCTCGCGCTCGACCCCGGGCTTCAGGTTGAACAGGGCGACGATGCGCATCGGGCGACGGCTTCCGCAAGTTGGGCCTTGGCGCACCTTGAGGTCTTTGTATACGATCCGCAACGGTGGAGTTCGGGGCGCGCGGCCGCCCGGACGCGAGGAGGGCCTGG
>NZ_CAHJWH010000235.1 GCF_903642205.1 Caulobacter sp. S45
ACGGCGCAACGGTCGGCGAGCTGGCGGACCTGCGGGGCGTTGGCCGCCCGGGTCAGCGGGTTCATGGCCGGCCAGCACTTGCCGAAAGCGATGAGCTGGGCGAAGGCCAGCCGCTCCTCCTTGACCTGGGTGGGCGTCACGGCCGACCAGCACACCTTGGCGATGATCTGGAACGCCTTGGCCGAGCGGTTCACCTTCACCATCTCGGCGGCGCAGCGCGCGTGGGTGATCAGACTGCGCCAGTTCAGCCGGTCTCGCTCAAGCATGACGGGGGCGAGGCTCATGCGACCGCCGCCAGCGCGGTTTCGTAGAAGTGCTGCGGGAGCACCTCGCCGGACGTCCAGGCCTGGATGCGCGCCATCAAGGGCGGCTTGGGCACGCGGCGCGCTGGGTCCACGAACGGCAGGCAGAGGCGCCGGATCGTCTCGTAGCTAACGTCCAGCGCCTCGGCCGCGTCTCGATAGGTCAGCCGCCGGTCGAACAGGAACTGCGCGAGCTTCGGGCGGGGTTTGGGGTTAGGCGCTGAAGGCATGGGCGACCGCGTTGTTTCTGCGTCGCCGGTGAGATCGTTGGTGATTTGGTGGACTTGTCAACCGGTGGAAGGCTGCTAAGGCGCTCCGCCATGTTGGCGGTGGCGCACCAGGAGCAAAGAGGGTCGTTTCGCCACATGAGCGAGACGATCAGCGCCGAACAGGCGGAGCGCCAGCTGATGGGCCGCGTGGTGAAGCAGCTGCGCACCCGGCTCGGCCTCACGCAGGAACAGTGCGGCGAGCGGCTGGGCATCTCCGCCCAGGCTTGGCAACGCTACGAGGCCGGCGGCCGGCATTTCACGCCCAGCCTGATCGGCAGGCTGGGCGTGGCCTTGGGCGTCGACCCTGAAGAGTTCCAGTTGGAGCGGGCGCGCCTGCTGGAAGCCCCCTCGATGTCGGCGGTCTCCGCTACGTCTCGCTCGGTCTCGGACCGCGGGGCAGGGGGTCTCTCGATCCCGGTCTGGGGCCGGGTGCGCGCCAGCGACAGGGGCCATCAGGTCTATGACACCGGCGAGCCGGAACAGGTCATCGAAACCAGCAGCCTGTTCGGCCCGGGCGCGGGAGCTTTACGTTTGGCCGGCGAGAGCATGATCCCGTGGGCGGAGCCCGGTGATCTGGTGATCTTCGACCGCAACAGGCATCCACGACGCGGCCACGGGTGCGTGATCGAGACGCTGAACGGCGAATACTATGTGAAGCTCTACCAAAGCAACGCCGGCGGCACGCTAATGGTCAAGGAGATCTATCCAGAAGAAAAGGTGATCAACTTCGCCACCGCCGAAATCAAGGGCTACTACGCCGTGCGCTTGCGCGGTGACTAGCAGGGTCCAAGCGGCTTCATGATTTCAAACCGCTGTCGAGCGCTCGTGCCGCAGATCGTCTGTTTGAGATCATCCAGCTTGTCGAGCATGTCCTTGGCCTGAGCCTTGGTCATGGGGCGATCATTGTCGGATAGGCCGGTTTCACTCGTCGGCTCCGGTGCAGCTTGGCTATGCGCGTCCAGATCGTAGATCTTGTAGAGCAGGAAGATCGACGTCGCTCCCCAGGCGGCCGCTCCTACCGAAGCGGCGGCTATGGCTAGCTTGATCCTGCTCATCATTCGAGGCGTCCACTGCGCATCCGTCGCGCTCGCATCATAGCGGGCGCACCGAGAGTGGGGCAGGTGCGCCATGCTGTGGAGTATGGTTGACAAAAACACCGATGCGTAGTGTCCTGAACTCCGTTGAAGCGGAGGCGCGCCGATGGCGACAGATCACACCCCACGACCCACCAACCTGCCGGAGCAGTACAGCGCGGCGTGGGCGCTGCTGCACGCGGCGCAGACGGGCTCGCCGTTCCAGCCCCGCGACCCGCTGAGCGCCTTGGGCGATGCGCTGCAGCGGCTGATCCAGGTGCACGTGGACGCTGAGGCCACGGCGGGGGAGGACCGGGACACGACGCTCGGCGCTGTCGCCCTCTTCGCCGGCCAGCTGGCGGGCAAGCTGATCGCCCTGACGTCCGGAGATCGGCATGGCGCGCTCACGCTGCTCGCGGTGAAGGAGCTGTGCGACGCCGTTCGAACGGACGCCCTGCCGATCAGCGAGCGCGCCCTGCTGGCGGCCGACGCCGCCAAGGCGGTGTGGCAATGAGGAGCGCACAGATCCTCGCGTTCCGCCCCACCGCCTTGGTGGTGGGCGATGCGCCCTCCAGCGACCCGGGCGAGGTTCTGGCCTACCTGCGCGGGCTCGACGCCGGCGATCGCCACGGCTACGCCCGCGGCCGCCGCGAGGCGCTGGGCGACTTGTGGCGCGGCGCCCTGCGCACCGTCACCCTGCCGCTGGGGAGGTGGCGTTGAACCGGCCGGCCTACACCCTGGCCCGGTCCACTGCTCTGGCCGACGAAACCTACTTCCATCGCCGCAACCTGGCCGAACGCCTGCTGGCGCTCGCCGGCGGCGCCAAGCTGGTGCTGGCGCCCGCGACGCTTGGCCGAGCCCGCGCCCCGAACGGTCACGCGGTGCGGATCTATGCGCGCACGGGCGGGAAGGACGTGGCTCTGGCATACGTCCTGCGCCCGGGCATGGACAGCCTGGAGATCCGCGAGCGGCTGTGGGCCGAGTTGGACGGGCTGCAGCCCCAGGTGATCGCCAGGAGGGCTGCGTGATGAGTCCAAAGCAAGACTATCCGAACGTCCTGCTCGCGGTAGTGAGCGCCGCCGGTGCAGTGCACGACTTGATTGAGGTTGTTCAGACCGAGGATCATCCAGACGTCGACAACGCCATCGGCCTATTCTGCGACGCGATCATCGCGTTGGGCGACATCGAGGAGGACGAGGCGCGCGATGGCCAACTTGTGGCGGCTGCGCACAAGTGGATCGGGGAAAACCGCTGATGTCGGCCGCCCTCACCATGCACGAGGCCGCCGCCGAAACCGGGCTCGCCTACCGCACCTTCCGCCGCGAGTGGCCGCGCATGGTGGCCGAGCTGGGCTTTCCCGCCCCGCTGCTCGGTCGGCGCTGGAGCGCCGACGCCGTGGCCGCCTGGAAGGCGCGCCGCTCCGCTGGCCTGCCCACCGTCGGACCCGAGCCCGACGCCTCACCCGAACGCGTCCTGGCCCGCCGAGCCGCCACCGCCCGCGACCAGCTTGAGCAACTGAGGGCGGCATGAAGTTCCACCGAGCAGCA
>NZ_CAHJWH010000236.1 GCF_903642205.1 Caulobacter sp. S45
GCGCGACCGGGGCGCCATGCACCTGCAGGCCGCGCACCCGCACCTCCCGCCCGCCGGGCGCCAGCGCCAGGGCGTCGGCCTCGCCCAGCGATCCCCGCCGCAGGGTCCCGGTCACCACCGTGCCGCGCCCGGCAATGCTGAAGGTGCGGTCGATGGGCAGCCAGGGGAAGCCGTCGTCCGGTGGGACGGCGGCATCCTCCACCAGCCGGCCGATGCCTTCGCGCAGAGCGCCGAGGCCCTGGCCGGTCAGCGCTGAGACGATGCAGGGAGGCTCGGGCCGCAGGCCGCGGGCGCGCGCCAGGTCGAGCACCGACCCGGCGCAGGCCTGCGCCGGGTCCGGCGCGACGAGGTCCGCCTTGGCGATCACCGGCAGCACCCGCTCCAGTCCGAGCAGGCCCGCGATCTCCAGATGCTCCACGGTCTGAGGCTTCACGCCCTCGTTGGCGGCGACCACCAGCAGCACCGCGCCGATCCCGGTGGCGCCTGAGATCATGGTGCGCACGAAGCGCTCGTGCCCGGGCATGTCGATGAAGTCGACCTCGGCCTCGGCGAAGCGGGCGTGGGCGAAGCCGAGCGCGATGGAGATGCCGCGCCGCTGCTCCTCGGGCAGGCGGTCGGTCTCCATGCCGGTCAGGGCCCGGACCAGGGCGGTCTTGCCGTGGTCCACATGGCCGACCACGCCGAGCGACAGGCGGCGGCCGGGCGTCACGACCGGCGGACCTGCTCCAGGGCGCCGGCCAAGCCGTCGAGCTCGGCGTCCGAGACGGTCAGCATGTCGAACACCAGGGCGCCGTCCCTGACCCGCCCCACCACCGCCGGCGCGCCGGTGCGCAGCCGCCGGGCGGTCAGCTCCGCGCCGCTCTCGGACGTCCACACCAGGGCGCGGCTCTCCCGGCCCTGGGTCGGCAGGGTGCCGCCGCCGGTGAAGGCCTCGCTCGGCTCCACGCGCCAGTCGTTGCGGTGGGGCGAGGACGCGTCGAGCAGAGCGCCGAGCCGCTCGGCCCGCGCCTGCAGGGCGGCGACGGTCTGGTCCAGCATGGCGAGCACCGGCACGGTCTGCGCCGCCCGTGCCGGGTCGCGGTACAGTTGCAGCGTCGCCTCCAGCGCGGCCAGGGTCATCTTGTCGAGGCGCACCGCGCGCAGCAGGGGGTGACGACGGAGCGGTTCCAGCACGGCGGCGCGCCCGACCAGCAACCCCGCCTGGGGCCCGCCCATCAGCTTGTCGCCGCTGAAGGCCACCAGGTCCGCGCCCGCCGCCAAGCTCTCCTGGACGGTCGGTTCATGCGGCAGGCCCATCGCGCGGAGGTCCACCAGGGCGCCGCCGCCGAGATCGTGCATCAGGATCAGCCCCCGCTCGCGGGCGAGGGCCGCCAGCTGTTCCAGCCCGGCCTCGCCGGTGAAGCCCAGCATGCGGTAGTTGCTGGGATGCACCTTCAGCAGCACCCGGGTGGCGGGGGTGATGGCCGAAGCGTAGTCGGATGAGCGGGTCCGGTTGGTGGTCCCCACCTCCACCAGCTTCGCGCCGCCCTGGGTGATCACGTCGGGGATGCGGAAGCCGCCGCCGATCTCCACCAGCTCCCCGCGGGAGACGACCACCTCGCCCCCGCTTGCCAGCGCGCTCAGCGCCAGCAGCACGGCTGCGGCGGCGTTGTTGACCGCCAGCGCCGCTTCCGCCCCGGTGATCTCGCACAGCAGCGGCTCCACCCCCTGGGTGCGGGCGCCTCGCCGGCCGGCCTCCAGGTCGAACTCCAGGTTGCTGTAGCCCGATGCGACCGCCGCCGCCGCCTCTGCGGCCGCAGAGGCGAGAGGCGCGCGGCCGAGGTTGGTGTGCAGCACGATCCCGGTGGCGTTGATCAGCGGGTGCAGGACGGGACGGGCGGCGCGCGCCAGCCGGGCGTCGATCGCCAGGCTCAGCTCCGCCAGGGCGGGAACCTCGGCGCCGGGATGGCGGCGCAGCGCCGTGCGGGCGGCGTCGAGGCAGGCCCGTGCGCCGGCCACCACCGGCTCGCGCCCGTGCGCGGCCTGCAGCGCCTGGACCTCGGGCTGCTCCAGCAGCCGCTCCACCGAGGGCAGGGCGCGCAGCCGCGTATGCAGCTCCGCGTTCGGGGCGTCGTCCAGGATCAGGCCTCCCTCTCGCGCGCTTCGTATATAGGCGGCCCAGCCCCCGCCAGAGGACTTCGCCTTGGCCGACATGCCCGCGCCCTATCGCCTGACCGATCTCGCCCACGGTGGAGGCTGCGGCTGCAAGCTGGCGCCCGCCGTGCTGCGCGACATCCTGTCCAAGACCCCTGCCGCCGGCCCGTTCGCCGCCCTGATGGTGGGGACCGAGACCAGCGACGACGCCGCCGTCTGGCGGCTGAACGACGCCCAGGCGCTGGTGGCCACCACCGACTTTTTCATGCCGGTGGTGGACGATCCGCACGTGTTCGGCCGCATCGCGGCGACCAACGCCCTGTCGGACGTCTACGCCATGGGCGGCCGGCCGATCTTCGCCCTGGCTGTCGTCGGCATGCCGGTCGACCGGATGCGGGTGGAGGACGTGCAGCAGATCCTGGCCGGCGGGGCGTCGGTGTGTGCGGAGGCCGGGGTTCCCATCGCCGGCGGCCACTCCATCGACAGCGCCGAGCCGATCTACGGCCTGGTGGCGCTGGGCCTCGTCCATCCCGATCGCGTGCGGCGCAACAGCGATGCGCGGGACGGCGACCTGCTGATCCTCACCAAGGGCCTGGGCGTGGGCGTGTTCAGCGCTGCGCTGAAGCAGGCGCGCCTGGACGCGATCGGCTACGCCGCCATGGTGGGCTCCACCACCCAGCTGAACGCGGTAGGGGCGGACCTGGCGGAGGTGGAGGCGGTGCACGCCATGACCGACGTGACCGGCTTCGGCCTGCTCGGCCACCTGCTGGAGGTGTGCCGCGGCTCCGGCCAATCGGCGGAGCTGCGCTGGGCCGACACGCCGCGGCTGCCCGGCGCCTCGGAGCTGGCCGAGGCGGGCGTGCGCACAGGCGCCTCGGGACGGAACTGGGCCAGCTACGGCGAGGCGGTGCGCCTGCCCGAGGGCGCCCCCGACGCTATGCGCGACCTGCTGTGCGATCCCCAGACGAGCGGGGGCCTGCTGCTGAGCGTGGCGCCTGAGGCGGCGGCTGAGGTGCTGGCCCAGGTGCGCG
>NZ_CAHJWH010000237.1 GCF_903642205.1 Caulobacter sp. S45
ACGCCGCGATGGCGGCGAGCCTGCAGGCGCCGGCCGAGGCCGGCCGCCCCCTGCTGACGCTCGGTCCCGCGAGCGGGGAGCCGGTGCGCCTGCGCTTCATCGAGAGCCCCGCCGCCGCGGGGTGGCGCGCGCTCACCACCTTCGGCTGGAACGCCACCGAGTTCGTGGCCCAGGACCTCGACGCCCTGGCCGACCGGCTGCAGGGCGGCGCCTTCGAGATCATCGGGCCGCCCCGTGGCCTGACGCGCTTCCCCATGATCCAAGCCATGCAGGCGATCGGGCCGGCGGGGGAGTGCTGCTACTTCACCGAGGTCGGCCCCGGCTCCGGCCTGGACCTCGCGCCGGCGCTTTCCTTCGTCGGACGCGTCTTCATCGTCGTGGCCGCGGGTCCCGACGCCGACGCCCTGCTGGAGCCATATGCCCGGTTCGCCAATGCGAGCGAGCCGCCGGTGGCCACGCCGGTGCGCGTCATCTCCGACGCGCACGGCCTGCCTGCGGAGACCCTGCACCGCCACGCCCTGGTCAGGCTCGGCGAGGGCGGCTTGATCGAGCTGGACGCCTATCCCGCCTCCGCCCGGCCCCGGCCCTGCCGGCCGGGCGAGCTGCCCCCCGGCATGGCGGCGGTGAGCTTCCAGAGCGCGCACGGCCCCGGCGCCTGCCTCTTCGGCGTCGCCGGCGAGCGGATCGAGCTGGTGGCGGCCGAAGCGGGCTCCGCCCTGGAGGCCGCGGCATGAGCGCGAGCCTGGAGGACGGCGCCCGGCTCGACTTCGTGCTGGCGCTCCGCCGCCGCTGGGCCGACACGGTCTATCCGCACCTGCGCGAGGCGTTCGACGCGGCCGGCGGTGACGACACCCGGCCGCCTGCGGAGCTGGCGCAGGCCGTGCACGCCCTGCCGGGCTTCGGCGCCTTCGCCTGGCTGGAGCGCGGCTCCCAGAAGATGCTGTGGCGCGCGGTGGAGGACGCCGTCGCGGGCCGTCCGGCGGAGGCCGACGCGCCCGCGGCCGCAGCGTCGCCCGTCCAGGTCGATCCGGCGCTGCAGCTTCCCAGTTGGTACACCGACTGGGACATCCACCTGCAGCCGGGCGGGGTCTGGTCCTCGCGGGCCTCGGCCCACGTCTACGAGCTCGGCGCCAAGCTGGTGATGATGGGGGAGAATGACGACTACAGCTTCCATCGCCTGTTCGCCGAGACCGCCCTGCCGAAGCGGGACTATGCCCGCATCGTCGATCTCGGCTGCGGCTTCGGCAAGTCGACCTGGCCCCTGAAGGCTGCGTTCCCGCAGGCTGAGGTGACCGGCGTCGACCTGGCCGCGCCATGCCTGGAGCTCGCCGCCGGGCGCGCCGCCGCGCGACAGCTGGCGGTGACCTTCCGCCAGGGCGACGCCTGCGCCACGGGCCTGGAGGGCGGCGGCTTCGACCTCGTCACCTCCACCATGCTGGTGCACGAGCTCCCGCGCGAGGCGCTGGTAAGCCTGCTGCGCGAGGCGGCGCGGCTGCTCGCGCCGGGCGGCGTCCTGGCCTTCCTCGACTTCCAGCCGACCGGGGACGGGTTCCGCGACCTGAGCCTGGTCGAGCACTCGGCGCGCAACAACGAGCCCTTCATGGCCCCGATGATGGCGATGGACCTGGTCGGCGAGGCGCAGGCGGCGGGTCTCGTCCACGCGCGCTGGACGGCCTTCGACGAGCGCGGCGCGGGCGATCTCGGCCAGCCGGCCTGGCCCCGCCGCCGGGAGTGGCACTTCCCCTGGGCGGTCCTGCATGCGGAGAAGCCGGCGTGAGCGAGCCCTCGGCCAGGCTCTCGCCCTACGGTGCGCCGGACCTGGAGCAGCTCACCGCACTGGTGTTCGAGCTGGCATCCCAGCTGCACGTGGAGCGCGTCCGCCGCCTGGCCCTGGAGGTGGCGCTGGGGCATTCCGGCGCGCTGGCCCCGGACGCGATGCAGGCGGTCGCCGGCGACGCTGGGCTCACCGCCCGCAGCGCTGCGGCGCTGGAGCGGGCCATGGCCGGCATCATGCGGGTCCTGACCGAAGGCGGCGATCCCCGCAGCCCTTTGCGCGCCCAGAGCCGGGGCGGCGCGTGAGACAGGAGCGTGGAGCAGTCATGTCGCGGCCGCAGATCGAGTTCATCCAGTCCCAGGCCCTGCCATGGCGCGCCGACGACCGCTTCGGCCTGGGCGTCGGCGTGGAGCTGAAGGTGCTGAGCGAGGACGCCGAGACGGGGGCCGCCAGCCTCCTGGTCCGCTATCCTGCGGGTTGGAGCCTCCCGGCCGGGGCGCGCGGCGCGGACGAGGAGCTGCTGGTGCTAGAGGGCGCGCTGACGGCGGGCGCGCTCCGGCTCGGCCACCTGCACTACGCCCGTTGGCCCGCCGGCTACGACGCGGGCGCGCGCGCCAGCGAGAGCGGGGCGGTGGTCCTGACCTTCCTGTCCGGCGACCCGGGGCGGCCTGCGCCGGCGAGCTTCGATCCCGCCCGCCTGGTGGAGCATGTCGACACCTTCGCCGTGCCCTACACCGGCACCTTCCATCCCGAGTTCCCGCCCGGCGCTGGGCGCAAGGTGCTCTACACCGACCCTGGGACGCAGGAGACCTCCTGGATCCTCGGCACGCTGCCGCTGCGCTGGGCCGAGCGGTCGGAGGTGCACGACTTCGTCGAGGAGATGTATCTGCTCTCCGGCGAGAGCCACGGCGACCGCGGCGTCATGCGGCCGGGCGCCTACTTCTGGCGGCCGGGCCACATCCCCCATGGCCCCTATGGCACGATGACGGGCAACCTCTACTTCTTCCGCACCCAGGGCGGCCCGCTGGTCACCCGCTATGTGGAGCCGCAGACGCCGTTCCACTGGTGGCCGCAGTACCGGCCGGCCTTGCCGGAGGACTTGCAGACGAGCGCGGTGGAAGCCGCAGAAGGCGCGAGGGCCTGGTGACCATGATGCAAGCCGAACTCCAGAGGCCGACGGCGTCTGAGCCCCCCATGCAGGCCCTGCGTGCGGAGCTGGCGCGCCGCTTCGGGCCGCCGCCGTCCCTCGTCACCGCCGTCGTCAACGCCGAGCGGCTGTCGCCGGGCGGCGGGGCGGAGTTCCAGGTGGTCGATCCGGCGACCGAGGCGGTCGTCAGCGCGGTGGAGGAGTCCGGTCCCGCCGGGGTGGACCGGGCCGTGG
>NZ_CAHJWH010000238.1 GCF_903642205.1 Caulobacter sp. S45
CGCGCAGCCTAGTCGCCAGCTGCCTTGACGCGGCCCAAGGTCCCAAGAGCCGGGACCGCAAGAACCGGGTGGTCTGACCGTTTAAGAACAGCTGGTGCAAGGCTATCGGACGGAATCATGGGCTATCGCGTGCGCGGCTTGGACGGGTCTCGCTTCGACCTCCTCTATGGACGGCCGAATGAAGACCGCACCCTCAGTCAGCCGTGCGGACGTCGGCGACCGCGTCGCCCAGCGCCGACATCATGAAGCCGATGAAGCCTTCGACTGCCGCCGCCGCAGGCGGCGCCTGGCCTTCGAGCAGCGGGATCTGGTTCTCCGGGGCAGGATCACGGGTGCGTGGGCGGATTTGCTCCAAGCTCAAGGTCCTGCGCGAGGGTGAGCGCGTCCGGGCTCAAGCCGCTAGAAGTCGAGCAAAACCCTGCACGTCCGGGTCCTCCGAGGCGCGCAGCCGCTTCAGGATCGCCGCGTCGCCGCCGAGCCATCCCAGCCCACGCCCGGCGAACAGAGCCTCGACCTCCGGCGCCAGAACCTGGTCTTCGGGATAGAAGAAGGTGTCGGGCTCGGCCGCCATCACTTTCACCGCCCAGTCCGGCGCGTTGCGCAGGATGGCGCGCAGCTTCATCCGGAACTGGTAGTATTGCGCCGAAGGCGTGGGGCAAGCGTCGCATACGGTTCCACCCTTCTCGCCGGTGACAAACATGGCGCGCGAGGCCAAGTGCCTGTCGCTGTTGAAGGCATCAGCGACTTGAGGATAGGCGCTCAAATCCTGGACAAAGTCGGTGCTCTCCTTGGACACCAGACAGCACGGTCCGAGCTTGCCGTCCGGATAGAACATTCCACTATAATAGAGCCAGTCGCACTTGGGCGTGACGTCCGCACGTTCCACTTCGCCACCGACGGTCAGCTTGGGGACCAGCCGCGCCAGCCGCCGCTCACGCGCCTGACGCCTCATCAGACCCGCCAGCGCCTTGCCGGACAGCGGCGGCCCACTCAGCGGGAGGGTGGCCGCGAAGACGCCGCGGTTGTTCACCGAGCCGGCCTTGGGCGCCCCCGCGTTCCAGAACTCCAGAAGGTCGACGCCTAAGCGCTCGGCCATCGCGCGAACCTCAGACTCCTCGCGCTCGTTGTGCTGGAAACGCAGGAAGCGCCACTCGATCAGCGGATAGGTGAGGCCGAGCTTCGCCTTCGCCTCTATCAGGCGAGCCATGTTGTCGACCACCAGGTTGAACGCGCCGCCGCGACGGTACTGGGCGTAGGTCTCCGCCGTCGCCCCGTCCAGCGAGACCACGATGAGGCCGAGCCCGCACTCCAGCAGGGCGCGGATCGCCGCATCGGTCATGGTGAAGCTGAGGTTGGTGGAGATGACGGAGAAGATCGCCTGATGCCTGCTGGAGGCCACCAGCGGTGAGAAGCGACGATTCAGCAGCGGCTCGCCATTGCTGAAGTACCAGATGATGAAGCAGGGATCGCCCGCGCCTTTCAGGATTTGGTCGTAGTCGGGACGCTTCATCACCAGCTTGGGCCGACCCGTGATCCCCAGCCCGGTGGCGCAGTGGGGGCAGCTGAGCTGGCAGGTCGTGGTCATGTCGATGGTCAGGTCCACCGGCAGGTGCGACAACCGCACGTCGCGACGTCGCCGAGCGCGAAAGGCCATCAAGGCGTTGCAGTACTTGACAAATTCCAGCTCGGGACTCCGAATGCGCGGCATCACATAAGGCAGAGCAAGGTCGCCCATGTCAGCTCCGCCGGCGCAGGACTAGCACTCGCTCGACAAGCTCATCCGTGATCGGCAGAGGCGCCCAGGCGCCAGCTAGGTCAGACGAGTAAGCTGCTGCCGCGATGGCGCGAACAGCCGCACGTTGGACAGCCAAGCGGGGCCGTCCTTCTTCAGGGCGCAGGCGGCGGACAATGAGTCCCATACGGCCTTCTAACCGGGCTTCGCTTAGCCGCAATATCCGACTTGGGTCGGCAGCACGTATGAGCGTTGCTCCAGGAACTCGCCATCGGGCTGTGATCGAGGTGTTCACGGGTGCAGGGCGCCGGCGGCGATGAAGCCCGAAGGAAAATGGACGGGTCATTGACCTTGGTGTTCTGACCCTTCGGGAGCAAGGAAATACTCCGCAGCAGCCCCACTCGGACGGGATTCGCGGACGTGAAGATCAAAGTGCAGATCGGAGACGTTCACGAACGTCTTCCTTTAAAAGCTCTCAGGTGGTCGCGTGCTGATTACCTACGGCGGGATAATTACATCTGACGAAAGACGTTTGAGTAGCTTCGGCTGACTGGAAGGATGTCACCCCGGCCCTTCAGATGTACGGAGCCGGTCTCGTTGTCGTTCCTCGTCACATGGCTGACCGCGTGCAGATTGACGGCGAAGGCGCGGTGGATCTGGGCGAACTGGTTGGCGTCGAGCTGGGCGACCAGCTCCTTCAACGGAATTCGCACGAGCGCCTCTTCAGTCTGGCCCGCCTCGCCGCGCCAGGCGATCAGCGTGTACTTGGTGTCGGACTGCAGGTAATCGACATCATCGACGGGGATGAGGCGAAGCTTCTGGCCGACCTGGGCGCGCAGCCATCGTAGAGGCGCCAGCGACGCCCCGCGCTGAAGCTGGGCGGCGAGTTGCCGCAGGAGCGGGTCGATGTCGGTGAGCGGCTGGGCCGCCCTAAGGCGCGCCTTCAGCCGCGTGACGGTCTCCATAAGCCGGGCGGGCTCCACCGGCTTGACCAGGTAGTCCAGGGCGCCCTGGGCGCCCTGGGCGAAGGCCTCCACGGCGTAGTGGTCGAAGGCCGTGACGAAGACGATGTGGGCGCGCCGGCCGATCTGGCGAGCGGCCTCCACCCCGGACAACCCGGGCATATGGACGTCGAGGAAGCAGACATCGGGCCGCAGCGCCTCGAAACGCTCGACGGCGTCACGCCCATTACGGGGTTGCGCCACCACCTCCAGGTCCGGCCACGCCCGGGAGAGCTGGCGCACGAGTGCGTCCCGCAGCAGCGGCTCGTCGTCGGCGACCAGGGCTGTGGGGCGCACCAGCGTCAAGCGGCCGCGCCCTCCCCCCACGGTGATCGCTTGAACGGCTGGGGGGATTTCGGCGCGGGGTGATGTCTGATTCATGGGAGCCCTTGGTGGAGGG
>NZ_CAHJWH010000239.1 GCF_903642205.1 Caulobacter sp. S45
TCGGCCAGCAGCTGCTTCATGCCGAGCGAGATGCGCTGGGTGTCCGGGTTGATCTTGACGATCTGCACCTTCACCGTATCGCCGACCGCGAGCACCTGGCTCGGATGGTTGACGCGCTTCCAGCTCATGTCGGTGACGTGCAGCAGGCCGTCGATGCCGCCGAGGTCCACGAAGGCGCCGTAGTCGGTTATGTTCTTGACCACGCCCTCGCGCACCTCGCCCTCGTGCAGCTGGGCCACCAGTTCGGTGCGCTGCTCGGCGCGGGCTTCCTCAAGGATGGCGCGGCGCGAGACCACGATGTTGCCGCGCGGCCTATCCATTTTCAGGATCGCAAACGGCTGTTCCTTGCCCATCAGGGGGCCGACGTCGCGCACGGGACGGATGTCGACCTGGGAGCCCGGCAGGAAGGCCGAGGCGCCGCCGAGATCGACGGTGAAGCCACCCTTCACGCGGCCGACGATGGAGCCCATGACCGGCTGGGCCTCGGCGTAGACGCCTTCAAGCCTGGTCCAGGCCTCCTCGCGGCGGGCCTTCTCGCGGCTGATGACCGCCTCGCCCGACGCGTTCTCCACGCGCTCCAGGAACACCTCGACGGTGTCGCCGATCTTGGGCGTGGGCTTGCCGTCGCCCTGCTGGAATTCCTTGACCGAGATGCGGCCCTCGGTCTTCAGACCGACGTCCACGATCAGGAAGTCCTTCTCCTGGCCGACGACGATGCCGTGGACCACGGTGCCTTCGTTCAGGTCGCGCCCGGCGAGGGACTCGTCGAGCAACGCGGCGAAATCGTCGCGCGAGGGGGTGAAGCTCATATCGTCAGCCATGGAGTCTCCGGCAGGAGGCGTCATGCACCGCCGCGCGCAGCGGTCGGGGCGGACGCCGTTCAGGGTTTATGCGGGAATGCAGCCAAGCGTGCAGCCGCGAGGCCGACGCCGGGAAAGCTCTTGGACCGTGATGGATGTCCTGAGAGGGGCGCGTTGGGATTAGCCGGGGCGGGACGTCTCCCACCGGCCGCGCGCCGCCTCGACGATGCGGCGGGCCGCCTCGACGGACTGGGATATATCCATTTGCGATGTGTCGAGCAAGACGGCGTCCGCCGCCCGCACCAGGGGGGCGGAGGCGCGGCCGCTGTCGCGCGCGTCGCGTCGGCGGATGTCGGCCAGCACTTCGTCCAGGCTCACCGCCTCACCCTGGCCGGCCAGCTGCTTCCAGCGCCGCTCGGCGCGCACCTCCGGCCTCGCCGTGACGAACAGCTTGGCGTCCGCGTCGGGGGCGATCACCGTTCCGATGTCGCGCCCGTCCAGCACCGCGCCCCCAGGCTGGGCGGCGAAACGGCGCTGGAAGTCGAGCAGAGCGGCGCGCACGCCCGGATACACCGCGACCCGGCTGGCAATCTCCCCTGCGGCGCGCGTATGCAGGGCTGGATCGGCGAGGTCGGCGGCGTCGAGCCTCCGAGCGACCGCCGCGGCTGCGTCTTCCGGCGCGGCGCCTGCGCGAAGACCGACGGCACGGTAAAGCAAACCCGTGTCCAGGTACGGTAGATGGAAGGCGTCAGCGAGGCGACTGGCGATCGTTCCCTTGCCCGAAGCGGCCGGCCCGTCGATGGCGATCAGCATTGCGGCCTGCATGCGTCAGGATGTCCGCTCGCGCAAGCCGAAGCAGGTCTCCCGGCGCAGCATGGCGCCAGAGGCGCTATCTCAAGGAAGGTCGCGATGATCCCACGTCACGTTGGAGCGGACTTCTCTGGCTGGAACGCCAGCGGAGACCGTATTCGGCTCGATCCTGCCTTTCACGACGCTTCTCGCGCCGACGATCGCGTCGCTCCCGATGTGGGCGCCGCCGAGTATCAAGACGTCATCCCCGAGCCAGACGTGCCGTTCTATGACAATCCTGCCGCCAAAAGCGTTGACGCGTTGACCTGCTGCATCTCTGATCGCGTGCATATCGTCGGTCTGAAGGCGCACATTGCTCGCGAACAGGCCATCTGGACCCACGTAGATCAGGCCGCCATTGCGCGCGTCGAGCCAAGGCGACCAAGTCGCCCCTGTATTATCTGCAATGACTATCCCTGACGCATCACCGCAGAAAAGATGGGCGTTCGGCATACGCGCGCCCTCGCCTATAAAGATGAAGGGCGCTTCACCCCAGAGCATCACGTGAGCAGGAAGCGCCAGGCCGTTCAAGGCGACTATGGCCGAGGTCGGCGGGTTATGCGGGTTGCACTCCAGCGCCGGCTTTTCGCTGTTCGGGGGCAGGAGCAGCACATTACCGCCCGCGAGCCACCAGTCAGGCAGTCCCGCTTCCACTCGCTCAAGACCCTTGAGCGTCGGGAGGACTGGAGTCCGCTGCTGCGAGCCGCTGGCGATAGGAGCCAAACGCTGGATGAGCGCTCTGCTGTATTCCTCATACATTCCGTCTCTCACATTCAGATGCGGCGCTCCGCGTTCGGACATTGAAGCTCATGGCATCCCCCAAGGGAAGCACGCCGCCTAATCCCGAGTGGCGAACGAGGTAAGCTCACCCATGCGACGGTGCTGCTCCTCGGCCAGCTTCTCCGCTTGGGCCGACGCCGTCTCAATGTCGTTGATCTCCTGCTGGAGGACGGCGAGCGTCGCCTCCTCCTCGGGCGTCAGTGGGACGCCTGGCCGCACAGCTGGCGAAGGCCGTAGGTGTGGCCATAGGGGAAGTCGGGGGCCACCTCGACCCACTTCCAGCCCTTCTTCGCCTGGATGCTGGCTGCAACTTCCTGCAGCATCTCGCCCACCATCTTGTCGACCAGGCTGACGTCCTGCAGCCAGCCGCCATCGTCGCCCTGGAACAGGTCGTTCAGGACCGTGCCCCCGGCCTGGACATGGCCCACGACGCCGATGGACTTCGCTCGCTTGTCGAACGCGCGCACTGCGCCCTCTGTCAGCGGCGGACGTTGGACTGGCTCAGCACCAGCTTGTCGAACGGAATGTCGCGCGAGGACGACAGGGTGATCTTCTGGACTGACTTGGTCACGGTGGACCTGCCTCGGAAAAGTGGAGAGCTCCCGGTGAGGAAGGAGAGCCTCCATGCCACAACGATTCACGAAGGAG
>NZ_CAHJWH010000240.1 GCF_903642205.1 Caulobacter sp. S45
GGCACCTTCGACGTCTCGATCCTGGAGATCGGCGACGGCGTGTTCGAGGTGAAGTCCACCAACGGCGACACCTTCCTGGGCGGCGAGGACTTCGACAACCGGATCGTCGACTACCTGGCCGACGAGTTCAAGCGCGAGTCCTCCGTCGACCTGCGCAAGGACAAGCTGGCCCTGCAGCGCCTGCGCGAAGAGGCCGAGAAGGCCAAGAAGGAGCTGTCCACGGTTCCGCAGTACGACGTGAACCTGCCCTTCATCTCCATGAACGCCTCGGGTCCGCTGCACCTGAACATAAAGCTCACCCGCGCCAAGCTGGAGAGCCTGGTCGAGGACCTCGTCGCCAAGACCATCGGCCCCTGCCAGCAGGCGCTGAAGGATGCGGGGCTGAAGGCCAGCGACATAGACGAGGTGGTGCTGGTCGGCGGCATGACCCGCATGCCCAAGGTGGTGGAGGCGGTGAAGGCCTTTTTCGGCCGCGAGCCGCACAAGGGAGTCAACCCCGACGAGGTGGTGGCGCTGGGCGCGGCCATCCAGGCGGGCGTGCTTCAGGGCGACGTCAAGGACGTGCTGCTGCTCGACGTCACCCCGCTGACGCTGGGCATCGAGACGCTGGGCGGCGTGTTCACTTCGCTGATCGAGCGCAACACGACGATCCCCACCAAGCGCTCCCAGACCTTCTCCACGGCCGACGACAACCAGTCGGCGGTGACCATCCGGGTGTTCCAGGGCGAGCGGCCCATGGCGCACGACAACAAGATGCTGGGCCAGTTCGACCTGATGGGCATCCCGCCCTCGCCGCGCGGCATGCCCCAGATCGAGGTGACCTTCGACATCGACGCCAACGGCATCGTGCACGTGACGGCGAAGGACAAGGCCACCAACAAGGAGCAGTCCATCCGCATCCAGGCCAATGGCGGGCTGTCGGACAGCGACATCCAGCAGATGGTCCGCGATGCGGAGAGCAATGCGGCTGAGGACAAGAAGCGCAAGGAACTGGTGGAGGCCCGCAACCACGCCGACGCCTCGATCCATCAGACCGAGAAGTCGCTGGGCGAGTTCGGCGACAAGGTCTCGGCGGAGGACAAGGCCTCCATCGAGTCAGCCTTGGCCGACTTGAAGTCCGCTCGCGACACCGACGACGTGGAGGCGATCACCTCGAAGACGCAAGGCTTGATGCAGGCTTCGATGAAGCTGGGCGAGGCCATGTACAAGGCGCAGGCCAGCGCCAACGAAGGCGGCGCGCCGGCTTCGGACGACGGCGTGGTGGACGCCGAGTTCGAGGAAGTGGACGGCGACAAGAAGTCGGCCTGATCGGGTCTGCGGGCTTCGAGACGGGCTCTCACAAGCCCTCCTCAGCATGACGAAGGGGTTAGGGTCTCATCCCTGGTCGTCATCCTGAGGAGTGGGCCTTTGGCCCGCGTCTCGAAGGACGCACCTGCGTCTGCGGCCAAGCTTCGCCTTGCGAACCCGCCGCCCTCCCCCATCTCTTCAGCAGTAATCTATGTAAGCCCGGTCAGGGCCTTCGCGAGGACCCATGGCGCGCGACTATTATGAGGTGCTGAGCGTCAGCCGGACCTGCACCGAGGTCGAGCTGAAATCCGCCTTCCGCAAGAAGGCGATCGAGCACCACCCGGACAAGAACCCCGGCGACCCCCAGGCCGAGGTCCGCTTCAAGGAGTGCAACGAGGCCTATTCGGTCCTCTCCGACGCGAACAAGCGCGCCATGTACGACCGCTTCGGCCATGCCGGGGTGAACGGCGGCGGAGGTGGCGGCGGTGGCCAGCAGGGCTTCCAGGACGCCGGCGACATCTTCTCGGAGGTGTTCGGCCAAGCCTTCGGGGAGATGTTCAACCAGGGCCGCCGCTCCTCCGGCCCCGCCCGCGGCCAGGACCTGCGCTACGACGTGGAGATCACGCTGGAGCAGGCTTTCGCCGGCGATGAGATCGAGGTGAAGTTTCCGACCGTCCAGACCTGCGACGTCTGCGACGGCTCCGGCGCCAAGCCCGGCACCCAGCCTACCAACTGCCAGACTTGCGGCGGGGCTGGCAGGGTTCGCGCCCAGCAGGGCTTCTTTGCGGTGGAGCGGACCTGTCCGCGCTGCGGCGGCAGGGGCCAGGTGGTCTCGGACCCGTGTCGCGCCTGTCACGGCGCCGGCCAGGTGCGCAAGGACCGCACCCTTTCAGTCCGCGTGCCGGCCGGAGTCGATGACGGTGCGCGCATCCGCATCGCCGGCGAAGGCGACGCAGGCGCCCGGGGCGGCCCGCGGGGCGACCTCTACATCTTCGTCTCGGTGAAGAGCCACGACCTGTTCGAGCGCGATGGCCTGGACCTTCACTGCCACGTGCCGGTGCCCATGTGCACGGCCGCGCTCGGCGGCGAGATTTCAGCCCCCTGCCTGACCGCCGGGCCCAAGCTCGGCAATGACGATGGCCGGGTTAAGGTCAGGGTGCCCGAAGGCGCCCAGACCGGCCGCAGCGTGCGCCTGAAAGGCCTCGGCATGCCGGCGCTGCGTGGGCGCGAGCGTGGCGACCTGGTGGTGGAGCTCTATGTGGAGACCCCTACCCACCTCACCGGTCGTCAGAAGGAGCTGATGCGCGAGCTGGCCGAAAGCTGCGCCGGTCCTGCCACGGCGGACCGCCATCATCCCCGCCACGCCGGCTTCTTCACCAAGGCGCGCAAGTTCTGGGGCGAGCTGACCGGTGCGGAGGAGAGCCGCGCCTGATCGGCTTGTGAGCAAAGTCGGAAGGATTGCCGGCTATACGCAGCGCTTCTCCATGATGAGGCGCGATGCACGCATCGATCTTACCCGGCCATCGGAGGATATTCGTAGATCCGCGCGTGTGCGCCGGTTTGCTGCTCGCAATGGCGATCGCTTGGGCGTGCCCGTTCGACAGGCCGTTTGCGGTCGCGACTTGCGGATGGCCAGCCCTGCGCGCGACGAGCATTGTCGCGCTTGCGCTCGTGGGCGGCTGGCTGGGCGGCCGTGTCGGGCTTCGGATCATGCCCCGTCCAGACGAGCGCCATTGGGCTCTGACGCCGATGATCGCGGCGTTG
>NZ_CAHJWH010000241.1 GCF_903642205.1 Caulobacter sp. S45
ATCGGGGTGGTCTGCGCCGAGGCGCTGCTGCCCGACAGGGCGACGCCGCCGGCGGAGAGCGCGCTCATCGCCGCGGCACCGGCAATCCCGGCCCCGGCGGTCTTGAACAGCAAGCGGCGTTCGATCTCGCCGTGCGCAGGTTGATCCTGCATGGTGTCGTTACCCTGAACGTTCTCGTTGGTCAACATTATTAACACTCCGAAATGGCCTGCTGAGTCTTTGCCCATACGCCAGCAATATGCAAGGTAGTGAAATGATCTGTCTCACCGGGGTTCAATTATGTGTTCGCGCCCCAGCGGCAGGATTACTATCAGGTCGACATGAGATGAAACTGCGAGAGAAACGCCTCGAACTTAAACCCCACACGCGTATCCCACCTGTGAGCTGCTGCCGGTTCAGTAGACACCCGGTTTAAGGCCCAGTGACCGCGAAGCTGTGCGTTTTGGCCATTTGGCGTTCCTGCTCGGGATGCTGAGCTAACCCTGAGCTGTCGGCCGCACGACGATCTCGCCCACGTCGACGTCCGCCGGCTGCTCGATCGCGAACACGATGGCTCGGGCAATCGCATCCGGCGAGATCGCCATCTTCTCCATCGTGCCCACGATTTGCGCCTTCATCTCCGGGTTCGTCATGGAGTCGGCAAAGTCCGTCTTGACGAACCCCGGAGTGATGATCGTCACGCGCAGCTTGTCGCCCGCCTCCTGCCGCAAGCCTTCCGAAATGGCGCGCACGGCGAACTTCGTCCCGGAATACACCGCCATGGTCGGTTTCGTGATCAACCCAGCGGTCGACGCGATGTTGACAAATTGGCCGAAGCCCTGCCTGCGGAACACGGGAAGGGCGGCCGCGATGCCGTAGAGGACACCCTTGACGTTGATGTCGATCATCTCGTCCCAGTCATCGACGCGCAACTCGTCCAGCAGGGACACCGGCCCGATGCCGGCGTTGCTGACGAGCACATCGAGTTTGCCGAACCGCTCACAGGCCAGCGCAACGAGGCTGGACAGGTCGTCGCGCCGCTTCACGTCGATTGGGACATAGGCCGCCTCGCCACCCGCTGCCCCGATCTGCTTGGCGACGGCCTCCAGGCGGTCCGCCCGGCGTGCGCCGAGCACGAGCTTCGCTCCCCGTTCGGCGAGCAGGAGCGCCGTCGCCCTGCCAATCCCGCTGCCGGCGCCGGTGATCGCAACGACTTTGCCTACAGCTCCTGACATCAACGTCATCCTCTTCAGTTTTTCAGATTGGCTCGATAACCACGAACCAGCGGGACTTATGATTCGCCGCTGAGGATTACCGCCACAGCCCCTCGAAGCGCCGGCCCGCCGTGCGGGTGTAGTGGACGGTGTGCTTGGGGTCGCGGTGGCCGAGGTAGTCCTGGATGAGGCGCAAGTCGTGGCCCTTGTTGGCGAGGTAGTAGCCGCAGGAGTGGCGGAGCGTGTGCGGGTGAACGCCAGCCAGGCCGGCGCGCCCGGAAGCAACCTCGACCAAGTAGCTGACGGCCTGCCGGGTGAGCGGATGGCCACGCTCGGACAGGAACAGCCAGGGCAGGTCGCCTTGCCGCACGGCTAGGTAGCGCCGGATCGCGCGCAGCTCATCGCCGGCGACGGGCTGCTGGACGGACAGCCCACCCTTGAGGCGATGCACCCACAGCGTGGAGCGGTCCAGGTCCAGCTCGTCCAGCCGCAGGCTGACCGCCTCGCTGACCCGCAGACCGTGGCGGAACATCATCAGCAGCAGCAGGTGGTCGCGCGTGCCATGCCGACCGCCCTTAGCCGCCTCCAGCAAGACAGCGAGTTCGGCCGCGGTCAGGAAGTCCTTGGCCCGCTCATGCCCGTCTGTGGCGCCGGTTGTACCCTGTCCCCACCCACTCTTTATACTTCGCCCCTTGGGCGCCGCCGCCGGCATGGCCAGGAACCCTTGCTGCTGCTGAGGTCAGCATAGCCTACTTTTAACGGAATGCGCCTTCTGTAAAGAGGCAGCGCTGTTCAGGCAGCCTCCCTCCAATCGAGGTCGAGCCGGGCTTCCATGTCCAGGTCGAAGGTCCAGTACGGGCTGACATGCCCCTAGACCAGCGGCGTGAGGCCGCGTATGTCGGCTGACGTCATGCGCGCCATCCAGCCAGGTTCGGCCAGCACCTGCTGCAGCATGAGCGTGTTCACGTAGACCAGGCACGATTGCAGCAGGTGCAGCGCGTGGACGGACACCTCCTGGTCGTCCAGCCGATTGCTGGCCACCTCGCCGCCCTTGCCGAAGAAGATGAAGCCGTTGGCCGAGTTCCAGGTCTCGACCACGTTCAGCCCCTCGTGGATTTCGCGCCGCAGTGCCTCGTCGCCCAGGTAGCGGCACAGGAAGACCGTCTTGACCGCCTTGCCAAGCTCGGCCAGCGCCTTGTAGGTCGGGTGCTGGATGTTGCTGCGGGTGAACCGGCGCAGGATCGCCTCGGGGTCCGCAGTGCGCTCGGCCATGGCGGTCGTGTATCGCACGATCTCGTCGTATTGCTGCTCGACCAGCGCCCAGTCGATCTGCCGCGCCAGGATGCAGGCCAGGTTGGGGTAGGCCGCGACGCCCCCGGCCCCGGGCAGGTAGAGCCGCTGCGCCGAGATGGCCTTGAGTCGCGGCAGGAGCTGGAAGCCGAGCATCTGGCAGAAGGCGAACGCCACCTCGCTCTGGCCGTGGCTGTCCACGTACTGGCGCTGTACTGGCGCTCGACCTCCATCTCGGTGTCGTGGCGCAGCACGCCCTCGATCATGGCGGCGACCTCCGACGACGAGCAGCGCCGCAGGCGCGAGTGGATGCACACCGATCCTCGCTCGACGTGCCAGTAGATCATCACCCCGCGCCCATTGTAGCGGACGTGCCACTCCGTCATCAGGTTCTGGTCGAAGGCGCCGAAATGCTTGCTGTCCGACGCGCAGGCCGTCGTATTCTCGCCCCAGATGCGGGGGTCGCGCACGGTGGGACTGGCCCGGTTTGGTGGACACCCTGAAGCTTTCAGCAGAGGTGCTCCTGATGCCGAAAACCCGCCCACCATATTCGCCTGA
>NZ_CAHJWH010000242.1 GCF_903642205.1 Caulobacter sp. S45
CCGCCCAGCCTCAATCTTGAATCATGATCCGCCCCAAACCGGAATCCCGAATCAGCATGATCCGGTCGCGCTCTAGGCCCTCGACTGCATGGTGGGCGAGGCTGTGGCCCCGCAGGCCCAGACGGTCGCCGTCGGCTGACCGCGGCGCGCAGGCGTCAGGCCGGCACCGGCGTCTTCTCCCGCGCCTGTTGGTTCATGGCGACGTAGTCCGGCTTGCCGGTCCCCAGCACCGGGAGGGTGTCCACGCCCCGCACCTCGCGCGGCAGCGACAACTCCGCCACGCCCTGCTCGCGCGCCCAGGCCTTCAGCGCGCGGGTGTCCGCTCCCCGGGCGGTGGTGAACAGGACCAGCTCCTCACCCTTGCGAGGCTCCGGCCGGGCGACGACGGCGTGCTCGGCGTCCGGCCAGAGCGCCTTGGCGTAGCCCTCCACCGCCGCCAGGGAGACCATTTCGCCGCCGATCTTGGCGAAGCGCCTGGCGCGGCCGCGGATGGTGACGAAGCCCATCTCGTCCAGGGTGCAGATGTCGCCGGTGTCGTACCAGCCGCCGTCGGGCGGCTGCAGCACGCCCGGCGAGTCGGCCATGAAGTAGCCGGCCATGACGTTGGGGCCGCGCACCACCAGCCGCCCGCCTTTCTCGATCCCTTCGACAGGGTCCACCCGGTGCTCCAGGCCGGGGAGCAGCTGGCCGACGGAGCCCGCCTGGAAGTGCATGGGCGTGTTCACAGCGATCACCGGCGAGCACTCGGTGGCGCCGTAGCCCTCCAGCAGGCGCAGGCCGAACCTGTCGTAGAAGGTGGCGCGGGTCTGGGGCCGCACCGGCTCGGCCCCGGCGAAGATGTAGCGCAGGCGGAAGAAGTCGTAAGGCGCTGCGGCGCGGGCGTAGCCGGCCAGGAAGGTGTCGGAGCCGAACAGGATGGTGGCGTTGGCGTCGTAGGCAAAGGCCGCCACCGTGCCGAAGTGCAGCGGGTTGGGGTAGAGCAGGGTCCGCACCCCGTTCAGGATCGGCAGCAGGGTCGCGCCGGTCAGCCCGAAGCTGTGGAAGATCGGGAGCGCATTCAGCACCCGGTCGGTGGGGTTGAAGTCCACCCGCGCCGCCACCTGGGCGATGTTGGCCAGGATGTTGCGCGAGGTGAGCACCACGGCCTTCGGCGCGCCCTCAGAGCCTGAGGTGAACAGGATCACCGCAGGTGCGTCGGCCTCGCGTCGGCGAGGGGCAAAACGGGCGCCGATCCGCTCGGCGACCAGGCCGCGCAGCTTGGCCGCGGTCCCGATCCCTTCGCCCACATCCTCCAGCCACACCATGCGTCGGCCCGATCCCTCCAGCTTCTCCACCACGCCCTGCAACCCGGCCTGCTCGACGAAGGCGCGGGAGGTGACGACGGTCCTGATCTTCGCCGTCTCGCAGGCGGACTGTAGGTTGGCCGCGCCCGAGGTGTAGTTCAGCATGGCGCACACGCGGCCCGCCCGCTGCAGGGCGAAGAAGGTGGCGATGGCCGGGTTCACGTTGGGCAGCATCACGCCCACCGCCTCGCCGACCTGCGTGCCGGGCGCCAGCGCGTCGCCCAGCACCCGCGCCCCGATCAGCAGCTTGTCGTAGGACAGCGGCTTGCGCTTGACGTCCTCCACGGCCGACGCCTTGGCGCCGTGCACCGCGCGGGCGTCTCGCAGGGCCTGGTAGAGGGTGCGGTCGAGATCGGCGGTGGCGAACATCATGTCGCTCATCACACCGTAGAGCCGCTCGGTGGCCAGCGCCCGGCGCTTGCGGGGGGTGGGCGCGGCGCTGAGGTCGAAGCGGACCGGCGGCAGCACCGTGATCCTGACCTTGGGGAAGAGGCGCAGGCGCTGCTTGCCCTTCATGTGGGAGAGGAAGCTGTACTGCGGCCCGTCCACCCGCACCGGCACGATCAGCGCATTGGCCTTGTCGGCCACCATGGCGGGGCCGGAGAAGACCTTCATCAGCGCGCCGGTGACGGTGATCCGGCCCTCGGGGAACATCACCAGGGTGCGGCCCTGCTGCACCGTGCGGATCATGGCCTTGGCGGAGAGCGGCTTGGTCACGTCCACCGGGAAGCTGTCGAACATCGGCAGCACCGGCTTCATCCACCAGGCGTTGTAGATGGCGGTGTGGATGGCGAAGGTCGGCCGCCCCGGCAGGAAGGCGCCCATCAGCGGGCCGTCCAGGTATGAGACGTGGTTGACCACCACCACCGCGCCGGAGCCGTCGGGCGGCATGTTCTCCACGCCGGTGATCTCCACCCGGAACAGCAGGCCGAGCACCCAGCGCGACAGCGGCTTGATCACCCTCTGGCCGCTCATCAGGGCGGCGATCAGCGCGATGACCAGGGTAGCCAGACCCATGAACGCGATCAGGCCGGAGATGCTCACCCCGAGCTTCAGCAGCACCGTCGCCACGACGATGGCGGCCACGGTGATCCCGGCGTTGACGATGTTGTTGGCCGCCAGCATGCGCGAGCGCTCCGGCGGCGGGCTGGCGGTCTGCAGGACGGCCAGCAGCGGGATCACGAACACGCCCCCGCAGATCGATATGACCGCGAGGTCGAAGGCGATGCGCCATGCGCCGGGCAGGGCCATGAAGGCTGCGATGCCGAGATCGTCGCCCCGGGCGCGGAAGCCGCCCACGGCGAAGGACAGGTCCAGCAGGAAGACGCCCAGCAGCAGCGCCGCGACCGGCGTGTAGCGCGCCGAGACCGCACCCTTCAGCAGGCGGTTCACCACCAGCGACCCCGCCGCCACCCCGATCGAGAAGATGCCCAGGAACAGCACCGCCACCTCCTGGCGGGCGTGCAGCATGCCCTTGACCAGCGGGATCAGTTCGCCGAGCAGCACCGCTCCCACCGCGTAGAACCAGGCTATGGCCAGGACCGACAGCCGGACGCGCGGGATCGCCATGGCCATCCGCACCAGCCGCCAGCTTAGACTGGGGATGTTCAGCTCGATCCGCCCGCCCGGCTCGGCCGGCGGCGCGGACGGGATCGCCAG
>NZ_CAHJWH010000243.1 GCF_903642205.1 Caulobacter sp. S45
CAGCGCGCCTCAGGCGCTGGGCTACGCCGCCCAGCGGCCGCCCGAGCCGACGCGCAAGGGCGGCTGGCTCAGCCTGTTCGGCGGCCGTCCGCGCCAGGACTACGCCGCCCCAACCGCCCCGTCGGCGCCCCAGTCCCCCCCGCCCGCTCCAGCGCGTGCGGTCGGGGGTGGTGGCGCGCAGCCGGCTCTGCAGCCATCGCCCGAGCCGCACGACGCCACCGAGGACCTGGACATCCCGTCTTTCCTGCGCCGCTTGGCGAACTGATGAAGAACCGGCTCAAGACAGCCGCGTCGTCTTCATATCTTCGTAACGACTGTAAAACCTCTGCCGAAAGGTAGGGGTTTTCTGTGTCTCTAACATTGCAAGCCACGACCTTACTTTCGCCATGGCTGATGAAGTAACAGTCCGAAACAGAACTTGTCTTTTGGCCTTGCAGCAGAGGCCTTAAGCCAGCCAGGGGTGCAGGAGCGGCTCGCTGGCCGCGATCGCCACAGGATTCAACGCGTTGACCACAGCCTCGCTGCTCCAGCACACCTTGTCGGGTCCCGCGGTCTGCGCGGGCGTGGGCGTGCACAGCGGCCAGCGGGTGCGCCTGGCTGTACGTCCGGCTGCGGCGAACGCCGGCGTGGTGTTCGTGCGCACCGACGTGTCCGATCGTGACAACCGCATCCCGGTCAGCGCCCAGGCGGTGACCTGCACCCAGCTCAACACCAAGATATCCAACACGTCGGGCGTTAGTGTCTCCACCATTGAACACCTGATGGCCGCGCTGTCCGCCCTGGACGTCGACAACGTGATCGTCGAGGTGGATGGGCCCGAGGTACCTATCATGGACGGGTCGGCCCTGCCGTTCGTCCAATTGCTGGACCGCGCCGGCCGCCGCACCCAGGCGAGTCCCCGCCGCTACATCGAGGTCCTGGGCGCGGTCGAAGTCGCCGACGGCGCCAAGCGGGCCGCCCTGCTGCCTTGCAACCGCTTCGAGGTGGCGTTCAAGATTGCGTTCCCGTCCGCCGTCATCGGCCGCCAGGCCGTGGACCTGCCCGTCACCGAGCGCAGCTTCCGCGACCAGCTGGCGGGCGCACGCACCTTCGGCTTTGTCAATGAGGTGGAGGCGCTCCGCCGCCTGGGCCTGGCCCGGGGCGCTTCGCTCCACAACGCCATCGCGCTGGATGGTGACGTGATGTTGAACGCCGAGCCCCTGCGCTTCCGTGACGAATTCGCGCGCCACAAGGCCCTGGACGCCATCGGCGACCTCTATGTCATGGGCGCGCCCGTCATCGGCCGCTTCGAGACCCGCTACGGCGGCCACGCCCTGAACAACGTGCTGGTCCGAGCCCTTATGGCCGACCCCGCCGCCTGGCGTGTACGCACCCTGGCGCCGGAGCTGGCCGAGGCGGTCTGAGGCGCGAGGGTGCGGCCCCCCGCGCCATTGGCGCGGCATGGGTGCATACGTTAGAACGCTCCTCAGCGTGGGGTCATCAGCCGAAGCGGCGCTCGCGGCTTCATAAGGACGTGCTCAAGGTGTCTCGTATGCATAAGGGCCGCACGCCGGTCCTGCTCGCCGCCGTGGCCATGCTCGGGCTCGCCGGCTGCGCTCATGGCCGCGCCAACAAGCTCGCCAAGGCCGACAACGCCTACCAGGAACGCCCGGTGGAGCTGCTCTACGCCACCGGCGCCGAGCGGATGGACGAGCACCAGTGGTCCGCCGCCAGCAGCTATTTCGACGAGGTCGAGCGCCAGCACCCCTATTCGGAATGGGCGCGCCGGGCGGTGCTGATGGAGGCCTTCGCCCATTATGAGGCCAACCAGTACGACGACGCCATCGCCGCCGCCGATCGCTTCATCTCGCTCTATCCCGGCAGCCCGAACGCGTCCTACGCCTACTACCTAAAGGCCCAATGCTATTTCGAACAGATCGTCGACGTACAGCGGGACCAAGCCTACACCCAACAGGCCCAGACCGCCTTCCGCGAGGTGCAGAAGCGCTATCCCACCACGCAGTATGCCGTCGACGCGCGGCTGAAGCAGGACATGATCCTGGACCAGCTGGCCGGCAAGGAGATGTCGATCGGCCGCTGGTACCTGCGCCAGGGTCTGCCGCTTTCCAGCATCGACCGCTTCAAGGTGGTGGTGGACAAGTACCAGACCACCAGCCACACGCCCGAAGCGCTGTACCGCCTGGTCGAGGCGAACCTGACGCTGGGCCTGCGCGACGAGGCCACCAAGGACGGGGCGGTGCTGGGCTACAACTTCCCGGGCGACCCCTGGTATTCCCGCGCGTACTCCCTTCTGACGTCCAAGGGTCTTCGCCCATCGGCGCCGCCCAAGCCCAAGGCGAACGGCGCGCTGAGCCGTATCGGGCGGGGCTGACGCCGCACTCCCCATGACCGACTGCGCCCGGGCGCATCCATGCTAGTCGGCCCATGTTAGTCGGCCTGGGCATCCGCGACGTGGTGCTGATCGAGGCGCTGGACCTGGAACCCGGGGCCGGCCTCACGGCCCTGACCGGCGAGACGGGAGCGGGCAAGTCCATCGTGCTTGATGCGCTGGGTCTCGCCACCGGCGCGCGCGCCGATGCGGGGCTGGTGCGGCGGGGGGCGGTCCAGGCGGGCGTCACCGCGACCTTCGCCCTCCCCGCCGCTCACCCTGCATGGGCCGCGCTTTCCGGGCGGGGCCTGGAGGCCGATCCCTCGGAGGACCTAGTGCTGCGCCGCACCCTCAGCCTCGACGGCCGCTCGCGGGCCTTCGTCAACGACCAGGCGATTAGCGCCGGCGTGCTGCGCGAACTCGGCGCTCTGCTGCTGGAAGTGCACGGCCAGCATGATGCGGTGGGCCTCCTCGACCCGCGCACCCACCGCGCCCTGCTGGACAGCTATGCCGGCTGTGCGGGGCCGCTGGCCGCGTGCCGGGGCGCCTGGACGGCCTGGCGCGAGGCGGAGACGCACGCCGCCGAGCTCCACGCCCT
>NZ_CAHJWH010000244.1 GCF_903642205.1 Caulobacter sp. S45
CCTCCACCAGGCTTCGCCTGGTCCCCCTCCCCCAGGGGGGGAGGATCAAGCGCTGCGCCCAGATGCTCCCCCCCTGGGGGAGCTGTCGGCGAAGCCGACTGAGGGGGCCGGCGCCGCAGGCGACGGTGCGCCCGTAGCCATGCTCTCGCGCACCGCCGACAGCCTCTATTGGACGGCCCGCTACATGGAGCGCGCCGACTACCTCGCGCGCCTGCTGGAGACCGCGCTGCGCGCCGCCGCGCTGCCGGCCAGCTACGGCGGTTCCTCCACCGAGTGGGAGAGTGCGGTGGCCTCGGCCGGCGCCGCGGAGCTGTTCTACGAGCGCTACGGCGACGCCAACGAGGACACGGTGCGCGAGTGGCTGGCCTTCAGCCCCGACTACGCCTCCTCCATCTATAGCTGTCTCACGACCGCCCGCGCCAACGCCCGCGCCGTCCGCACGGCCCTCACCGCCGAGATGTGGGAGGTGGTCAACGACGCCGGCCTGGAGCTGCAGCGCTACCGCGGCCAGAACCTCTCGCGCGAGGAGCTGGTGCGCTTCCTGGAATGGGTGAAGGGCGTGGTGCTGAGCTTCGACGGCGCCGCGCGCCGCACCATGCTCAGGAACGACATCTACTGGTTCCTGCGCCTCGGCGGCGCCCTGGAGCGGGCCGACAACACCGCCCGCATCCTGGACGTGAAATACCACATGCTGCTGCCCGAGACCGAGCGGGTGGGCGGCACGCTCGACTACTTCCAGTGGTCGACGATCCTGCGCGAGGTGTCTGCGCTCACCGCCTACACCTGGGTCTATCGCCAGAGTGTCAAGCCCTGGCTGGTGGCGGACCTCTTGATCCTGAACCGCCAGATGCCCCGCTCGCTGGCCAGCTGCTACGAGGTCATCGCCCGCCAGACCGACCTGCTCGCCGACGCCTACGGCCGGCGGGGGCCCAGCCAGCGGGCGGCCCGCTCCATGCTCTCGCGGCTGAACGGGTGCCGGATCGAGGACCTGTTCCAGTCCGGCCTGCACGAGTTCATCACCGGTTTCCTAGACGACAACGCAGGGCTCGGCGCCACCATCACCGAACAGTATCTGGTCTGAGGCGGCGGACATGCGCATCCAGGTCGGCTACGTCACCCGCTACGAATACGACACCCCCGCCAAGCTGATCGTGCAGGTGCTGCGCATGACGCCGCGCGGCCACGAGGGCCAGCACGTGCTGAGCTGGCGGGTGGAAACCGACGCCGACGTGCGGCTGGTCGCGGGCGAGGACGCGCTCGGCAACACCACCCACGCCCTGTCGCTGGCCGGTCCGGTGAAGCGGCTGGTCACCCGGGTCACCGGCGAGGTTGAGACCTGGGACACCGGCGGCGTAGTGGAAGGCGCGGTGGAGCGCTTCCCGCCCATGGTCTATCTGCGCGACACACCGCTCACCCGCACCGACGCGGCGCTGCGCGACTTCGCCGAGGGCGCGACTTCGGCGGCTTCAGGCCTCCTGCCGCGCCTGCACGCCCTGCTGGCCGCAGTGAAGCAGGAGATGGCCTTCGAGACAGAGCGCACCGACGCCGGCACCTCCGCCGCCGAGGCCTTCGAGCTGAGGCACGGCGTCTGCCAGGACCTCGCCCACATCTTCATCGGCTGCGCGCGGAGCCTGGGCGCCCCGGCCCGCTACGTCTCCGGCCACCTGGCGCGCTCCGAGGGCCAGATCGACCAGGAGGCGAGCCACGCCTGGGCCGAGGCCTATGTGGAGGATCTGGGCTGGGTCGGCTTCGATCCCACCAACGGTATCTGCCCCACCGACCGCTATGTGCGCGTGGCGGTCGGGCTGGACTATCTGGGCGCGGCCCCCGTGCGCGGCAGCCGCTACGGCGGCTCCGGCGAGCACATGGACGTGAAGCTGCGCGTGGCCCCCAGCGGCCGGTGAGTCAGATGCTCCCCCCGCAGGGGAGCTGTCGGCGAAGCCGACTGAGGGAAGCCGACGCGAAGCGGCGGCGCTGCTCCCTCCACCGCTTCGCGGTCCCCCTCCCCCGATGGGGGAGGTCAGGGTATGGAGCCTCGGACAGGGAGAGAGAGCCATGACCTACTGCTGCGGCGTGCTGCTCAAGGAGGGCATGGTGCTGGTGACCGACACCCGCACCAATGCGGGCGTGGACAACATCTCCACCTATCGCAAGCTGCACACGGTGCAGGGCGAGGACCGCTTCATCATGCTGGCGACCGCAGGCAACCTGTCCACCACCCAGGCCGCCCTGTCCGAGCTCACCGCTCGACCGATCGAAGGCGGCCCGCTGACCTTGCACGATGTCGCCGACCTGTTCAGCGCGGCCCAGCTTGTCGGCGACACCATGGCGGCGAGCCGCAAGCGCGTCGCCGAGGCGGTGGGCGACAGCACGCCCTCGGACGCCACCATCCTGTTCGGCGGCCAGATCCGCGGCCAGCCCATGCGCTTCTTCCTGATCTACGGCCAGGGCAACTTCATCGAGTGCGCGCCGGACACTCCGTTCCTGCAGGCCGGCGAGACCAAGTACGGCAAGCCGATCCTGATCCGCTCGATCAGCTTCGACTGCGAGCTCTACGAGGCGTTGAAGATCGTGCTGGTCTCCTTCGACAGCACGCTCCGCTCCAACCTGGCGGTGGGGCTGCCGCTGGACCTGGTGGTGCTGCGGCGGGATGCGCTGGAGCCCGAGCTTGTGCACCGGATCGAGGTGGACGAGCCCTACTTCCATGACCTGGGAGCGGCCTGGTCGGCCGCCCTGCGTGAGACCCTGAGGGCGCTGCCGGGCGTGCCGTACGGGCGGGGGTGATGATCCCCCCCGGCTGGGGGAGGGGGACCACGCGTAGCATAGTGGAGGGGGCAGCGCCGCCGCTTCGCGTCGGCCCCCTCAGTCGGCTTCGCCGACAGCTCCCCTAGAGCGCGACCGGATCATGCTGATTCGGGATTCCGGTTTGGGGCGGATCATGATTCAAGATTGAGGCTGGGCGGG
>NZ_CAHJWH010000245.1 GCF_903642205.1 Caulobacter sp. S45
TTTGCTCCTCTCTGTCGTGATAGGTGTGCCGCCGTGCTCGCGGCGGTCAAGGGACGCTCCGCTCTTCGCCCTTGACCGCCGCTCCGCGCGACGGCTGACGCGTGAGCGTCGGGACGCAGGGCGTCCCGAAATGAAGTCCGATCGCCTCCGGCGGATCGAACACAGGGCTGACGCAAGGAAGATTGCTCATCCTCCTCCCCTGCGAAGCGGGGGAGGTGGCGGCGAAGCCGACGGAGGGGGCGTCCCCGCGGTCACGGCCGGCCAGCCTCGCCTTCATCCACCCACATCACCCAACCCAGCGCCCGCGACGCCCCCTCCGTCACGGCGCGTATCCGCACCGCGCCCAGATGCGCCTTCGCGCATCAACCCCCGCTGCGCAGGGGAGGAGAAGACAAGCGCCGCCCCAAGTCCCAGCCCTGTGTTCGATGCGCCGCAGGCCGTCGAACTCTGAAAACGGGACGCCCTGCGTCCCGACGCCCACCCGTCCGCCATCGCGCGCAGGGCGGGTCAAGGGCGAAGAGCGAAGCGTCCCTTGACGCGCCTGAGCACGATGGCACGTCCGCTGATCGGAAGGACGCCAATGCGGGAGAACGACCCTGAGCGGACTTTGGCCCTTCTGATACAATCCTCACATGCTCTACGTCGTGGGTGGTTGTAGCCGAAGCGGTAAGTCGATCTTGGCAGAGAGAATGCGTGCTCGACACGGCGTGCCCTGGTTTCCGCTTGATGCGATCAAACTGGGGCTTCATCTGGGAGCGCCTTCTCTGGGCGTACATCCAGAGGATGACGACCTCTTAACCGCCGATATCATGTGGCCCATCATCAGGGGCGTTCTTCAGCATCTAGATTTCGACGGGCGAGATTTTCTAGTCGAGGGGGTAAACCTGCGTCCCAGTACGCTGTCAGAATTCCGAACAGAGATAGATGCGCCCGTCCAGGTCTGCTTCCTTGGCTATCCAAGCATACCTATTGAGAGGAAGGCATCCCAGCTTGCCTCGTATGCTGGGTTGCCACAGGATTGGCTGCATCGAACGGGGCCAGACAATGTCCGCAGATACCTGGAGGTAAGCCGTTCCCTTAGCCAGCACCTTCAAACCGAATGCGGCAGGGTCGGTCTTCCGTTCATCGATACTGGCATGGACTTCGAAGCAGGCTTGCGCGAGGCGGAGAGCCTTTTGACCGCTCCTGAGCAGTTCCGAGTGGATCAGGCATAGATCCGCCCGCCACCCTATCGCGTCACTTCAAGCGTCTGCTTGCCGCCCCTCACGTCCCCGCCGCAGCGCCCGCCCGCTCACCACGGCTACCGGCCCGAACCGCCCCCGTAGCGCGTCCACGGCCGTCTCCATCGTGCGCGCCCGGGCTTCGCCGTCGCCGCCGAACAGGTCTGCCGCCGACGCCTCGACCTCGGCCAATTCCGCCAGCCCTACGCCGATCAGGCGATAAGCTCTCACCCCCACCTCCGCCGCCAGCATCTCGCGCGCCACGGCGAACAGGGTGCGAGCGGTCTGGGTGGGAGCCGGGAGCGTCCGTGAGCGGGTCAGGCGGCGGAAGTCGGCGGTGCGGAGTTTCAGGACCACGGCGCGGGCGGCAAAGCCGTCGGCGCGGGCGCGGGCGGCGACCTTCTCGCAGCAGGGCCAGAGGCGGTCCTCCAGGGCTGAAAGGTCGCGGAGGTCGGTGTCGAAGGTGGTCTCCGCGCTCACGCCCTTGCGCTCCGAGTTCGGGTTCACCGCGCGGGCGTCCTGGCCCTGGGCGAGGCGGTGCAGGCGGAGGCCGTTGGCGCCGAAGCGCTGGGCCAGCGTCTTCTCCGAGGCGGCCGCGAGATCGCCCACGGTGGAGAAGCCCGCCGCCTCCAGGCTCTTCACGAGGGCGGGGCCGACGCCGGGCAGGATGGAGACTGGTCGGGGCGCCAGGAAGGCCTGCGCCTCCTCCGCCCCGATCACCGCGAAGCCGCGGGGCTTGTCGAGGTCCGAGGCGATCTTGGCCAGGAACTTGTTGGGGGCGAGGCCGACGGAGATCGTCAGCCCCGTGGCCCGCTCGATCTCGCCCTGCACCCGCGCCAGCTGCCAGGCGGCCGACCCGCCGTTCAGCCGCTCGGTGCCGGAGAGGTCGACCCAGGCCTCGTCCAGCGACAGGGGCTGGACCAGGGGTGTCAGCGCGCGCAGCTGGTCCATGATAATGCGGCTGGCCGTCTTGTACTTGGCGAAGTCCGGCTTCACGATCACAGCGTCCGGGCAGAGCTTCCTCGCCTTGAACATCGGCATGGCCGAGCGCACGCCGAAGGTGCGAGCGATGTAGCAGCAGGTGGTCACCACGCCGCGCACGCCGCCGCCCACGATCACCGGCAGCTCGCGAAGTTCGGGCCGGTCGCGCTTCTCGACCGAGGCGTAGAAGGCGTCGCAGTCCAGGTGCGCGAGGCTCAGCTGCTCAAGCTCCACATGGCGCACCAGGCGCGGCGAGCGGCAGGCGGGGCAGCGCCGCAGGTCCGTTTCACCCCGCCACAGGCAGTCTCGGCAGACCCCGGGGGTCATCTCGCCTCGGCTAACGGGGCCTTAGGGATGTGCATGGGATAGACGTATCGCACAAACGGGGCCGGTTCACGGTCCCCAAGGGTGGTGGCGTGAGCGCATCGACGGCCAAAACCGTCCTCATCGTGGAGGACAACGAGCTGAACATGAAGCTCTTCCACGACCTGCTGGATGCGCAGGGCTACGCCACGCTGCAGACGCGCGAGGGTCTGGGCGCTCTGGCGCTGGCGCGCGAGCACCAGCCGGACCTGATCCTGATGGACATCCAGCTTCCCGAGATCAGCGGTCTGGAGGTCACCAAGTGGCTGAAGGAGGACGAGGCGCTGAGCCACATCCCCGTGATCGCTGTCACCGCCTTCGCCATGAAGGGCGACGAGGAGCGCATCCGCCAGGGGGGCTGCGAGGCCTACATCTCCAAGCCGATCTCGGTCGGTTACTT
>NZ_CAHJWH010000246.1 GCF_903642205.1 Caulobacter sp. S45
GAGGAGGCGTCACCGCCGGCGCACCTAGAACCGGACGCGGCGACGCCCACTCCGTCACGGCGCGTATCCGCGCCGCGCCACCTCCCCCGCTGCGCAGGGGAGGAGAACAGCTTCCTGCGGCCAAGCTGGCTCACGGACATGTGAGAGCGATTTTGTCGCAGCCGCCCCTGTCGTTTCAGGATCGACAGTCCTATCTCCTCACCGCGCCGGGAGGTCCCCCCACCGTCCGGCGCGGCGCCCGCTCCCGTCCCCCGAGTTGACGGGCGCCTTCGAAACGTTCCGCTCGACTTCCCCCCGTCGACGGAACCTGCGCCGCCAGACTCCCCCCGTCTGGCGGCGCGCTTCGTTCCAGGGGCCCCTCCAATTTGCGACCGGGTTGATCCATGGGACAGGCGGGTCCATTGTGCCGGCCGCTATCGGGTTGGAAGTTGCGCGCTTATGTACGACGACGAGATCGACGTCTCATCCAAGGCTGAGTTGCGGCAAGTTTTCACCCACCATCTCGGCGTCGAGAGGCTGGACGAGGCCCAGGCCCGCTTCATTTTGCAGATCGCCGACGACCTGACCGTCGACGAACTGCCTGACGTCAGCGCGCAGGACCTCGCCGGCCTGCTGGCCCGCTTCTGGCGCTTCGCCGCTGACCAGGACCGCTCCGCTGTCGGCGTCCAGCTCAGCCATGCCCTGGCCGCCGATGGGCGTGACCTGGCGTTGGAAGTGCTGGAGATCGTCCAGCCTGACGTCCCCTTCCTCGTGGACAGCGTCATGGGCGCGCTCTCGGCCGGCGGCTACGACGTGCGCGCCATGTTCCATCCGGTGGTGCCGATTGCGGGCGGGGAGCGGTCGCTGATCCTGGTGGTCCTCGGTCCCGTCGGCGAAGACCGCCGCGCCGACCTGCTGGAGGAGATCGGCCGCACCCTGGGCGATGTGCACGACGCGGTCGCCGACTTCCCGGCGCTGCGGGAGATGGCCAAGCGCGCCGCCCGGGATCTCGCCGCCTCCACAGCGCCCTTCGGCGCTTACGGTGCGCAGGAATATGTCGACTTCCTGCACTGGCTGACGGCGGAGCGCTTCGTCTTCCTGGGCGCGCGCGTCTACGAGTACCCGCGCACGGCCGATGGCGGCTATGCGGCCGAGGAGCCGGTCTATACCGACGACCAGTCGCTGGGCGTGCTGCGCGACCAGAGCCGCACCGTCCTGCGCCGGGCCAGCGAGCCGGCCATCCTGACTTCCCAGCTCAGCCGCTATTTGGAAGACTCTCCGCCGGTGACGGTGGCCAAGTCCGCCCTGCACTCGCGCGTGCACCGCCGCGCCGACATGGATTACATCGGGGTCAAGCTCTACGACCCGAGCGGCTGCGCCGTCGGCGAGGTCCGCTTCGTGGGCCTGTTCACCGTGGAGGCCTACGAGGCGCCGGCCTCCAGCCTGCCGCTGGTGCGCCGCAAGATCGAGCACGTGCTGGCCCGCGCCGGCCACAACCCCAGCGCCCACACCGGCAAGCGGCTCCGCTACATCGTGGAGACCTATCCCCGCGACGAGCTGTTCCAGATCGGCGAGGACGAGCTCTACCGCATCGCCCAGGGCGTCCTGCACCTCTATGACCGGCCCCGGGTGCGCCTGTTCGCCCGCACCGACAGCCTGCAGCGCTACGTCTCCGCCCTGCTTTTCATCCCCAGCGACCGCTACAGCTCCGACGTCCAGGCCCGGGCGGGGGAGATGCTGGCCACTGCCTGGGGCGGCCACGTCTGGTGCGCCACGGCGACCCTGTCCGAGCCGCCGCTCGCGCGGATTTGCTACACGCTGGCCATTCCTCTGGGGGAGCACGCGAGCCCTGACGAACGCAAGCTGGAAGCTGCAATCGCCGAGTCGGTGCGCACCTGGTCAGACCGCTTCGAGGCGGCGGCCCGAGCCGGCGGCGTGGCGCCCGGCCAGGTCGGCGAGGTGCTGGCCCGCTATGCCGGCGGCTTCCCGGCCGGCTACCGCGACCAGTACGACGCCGCCGAGGCGCTGCTCGACCTGTCGGTGATCGAGGGAATGGTCGAGACGGGGGCCTTGCGCATCCGCGCCTTCCGCTGCGCCGGTGACGCCAAGACCCGCTTCCGCTTCAAGCTCTACCGCGCCGGCCAGTCCGTGCCGCTGGCGGACGTGCTTCCGGTGCTGGAGAACATGGGGCTGAAGGCCCTGGTGGAAGAGGGCTTTCCGATCGGGCGCACCCTGGACGACGGACACCAGCAGGTGACCTGGGTGCACGAGTTCATCGTGCAGGACGAGCGCGGCGAGCACCTGCGCTTCGCCGACGTGCAGGTCCCCTTCGAGCAGACCTTCCTGGCGGTCTGGCGCGGCGAGACGGAGAACGACGGCTTCAACCGCCTGGTGCTTGAGCTCGGGGACAGCTGGCGCGAGGTGGCGCTGGTCCGCGCGCTCGCCCGCTATCGCCAGCAGAGCGGGCTCGATCCCAGCCAGGCGGTTCAGGAGGCGGCGCTGGTCGCCAACGCCGAGATCGTGCGCCTGATCCTGGACATGTTCCAGGTCAAGTTCGACCCGGCCGTGAGCGCCTCGCTGGAGGATCGGGCGGAGCGAGCCGAGGCCGTGTTCGAGGCCATCACCGAGGCCCTGCAGGGCGTCGACAGCCTGGACGAGGACCGGGTGCTGCGCCGCCTGGCGAGCCTGGTCATGGCCCTGCAGCGCACCAACTTCTATCAAGCTGACGAGGACGGCGCGCCCAAGCCCTACATCAGCTTCAAGATCGCCGCGTGCGAGCTGGAGGACCTGCCCGCCCCCAAGCCCTACCGCGAGATCTTCGTCTGGGCCCCGCAGGTGGAGGGCGTGCACCTGCGCTTCGGTCCCGTGGCCAGGGGCGGCCTGCGCTGGTCGGACCGCCGCGACGACTTCCGCACCGAGGTGCTGGGCCTGGTGAAGGCGCAGCAGGTGAAGAACGCGGTGATCGTGCCCGTGGGCTC
>NZ_CAHJWH010000247.1 GCF_903642205.1 Caulobacter sp. S45
TCCAGCGCCTTGGCCTTCATCTGGTTCAGCAGGTCCGAGATGGTCTGGCCGGCGGTCACCGCCACGTCCAGCACCGAAGCGGCGCGGTTCAGCGAGTCGGTCACCGCGCCCAGCGAGGAGACCTGGGCCCTCTGGCCCTGGGCGATGGCCCAGATGGCGCCGTCGTCCTGGGCGCCGGCCACGCGCAACCCGGTGGAGACCTGGTTCTGAGCCGTTTCCAGCGCGCTGTTGGTGGAGTTCAGGGTCTCAAGCGCGACCATGGCGCCGGTATTGGTGTTGATGCTGTTCATCGGGTTCATCGGGGCAATCCCTTTTTCATCGGCAGCCAGCGCCGTTCGAGCGCCTTGAACCTTTTGCTCGGTGATCCCTGCAGCAAGCGGCGGGCCAGGCGGGCGAGGGGTCGAGCAAAGGCTAAGATGTTGATTTTCCTCGGGCGCGCTTTGGTCGACGTGACGAACTTGCCGGGCTGCTGAAGCCGTAAGGCAAATCTTGCCGAGTCTGGACGCCAGCTTGCTCCCTCTCGCCTCGCGGGAGAGGAAGCCTCGCTTCGCGCTACGGGAACGCCTAGATGGCTTGCCATGGCGCTCGACCTCGCCCCTTCCCCGCTGGATGCCGCCGACGCTGCGGTGCGTGAGGCCGTGCGCCTGCCGGCCGGGGCGCGGGTGGTGGCGGCCATGTCGGGCGGGGTGGACTCCACCGTGACCGCGGCCCTGCTGAAGCGCGCCGGCTACGACGTGGTGGGCGTGACCCTGCAGCTCTACGACCACGGCCAGGCCGTGAAGAAGGCCGGCGCCTGCTGTGCCGGCCAGGACATCCGCGACGCCCGGCAGGCCGCCGAGCGCATGGGGATCCCTCATTACGTGCTGGACTACGAGAGCCGGTTCCGCAGCGAGGTGATCGACGACTTCGCCGACGCCTACCTGCGCGGGGAGACGCCGATCCCCTGCGTGCGCTGCAACCAGACGATCAAGTTCCGCGACCTGCTGGACGTCGCCCGCGACCTGGGCGCCGCCGCCATGGCCACCGGTCACTATGTCCGCCGCGAGGTAGGCCCGGGCGGCCCTGAGCTCCACCGCGGCGCCGACCCGGCGCGGGACCAGAGCTACTTCCTGTTCGCCACCACCCGCGCTCAGCTCGACGACCTCCGCTTTCCCCTGGGCGCCCTGCCCAAGCCGGTGGTGCGCGAGGCGGCTGCGGCGCTGGGCCTGGCGGCGGCCGACAAGCCCGACAGCCAGGACATCTGCTTCGTGCCGGAGGGGAAGTATTCCACACTCATCGACAAGCTGCGCCCAGACGCCGCCGGCCAGGGCGAGATCGTGCACCTGGACGGCCGCAGGCTGGGCCTGCATCCGGGCGTCTCCCACTATACGGTCGGACAGCGGCGGGGGCTGAACGTGGCCGTCGGCGAGCCCCTGTTCGTGGTGGCGCTGGACCCCGCGCGCAAGCGCGTGGTGGTGGGACCGCGGGAGGCGCTGCTGACCCGCGCCTTATCGTTGAAGGAGGCCAACTGGCTCGGCGACCTGCCGACCCTGGCGGCGGCGGCGGCCGGGGGGCTGGAGGCGAGCGTGCGGGTCCGCTCCACACGCGACCCTGCGCCTGGCCGCCTCACCCTCTTCGATGCGACGCCGGGCGTGAGCTTCGACAGGCCGGAGGAGGGGGTCTCGCCTGGCCAGGCCTGCGTCCTCTACTCCGCCGTCCATCCTTCCCGTGTCCTGGGCGGTGGCTTCATCGCTGCGACGACGGCGGCTGTCCAGCTGCCCAAGGCCAGCCTTGCAGATGTGGCGCCTGTCGATTGAGCTGTTGCTTCCTCATGGGGCGCCAAGAAAATCTTCACATACGCTTCAGAGCTTCGGCATGGACTTATTCCGTGGGGCTGACATCCTAAGACCGCGCCTTCGGGCGTTTCCTCCCTATGAACTTGGCCGCGGCTCATCCCGCGGCCTTTTTTTTGGCCCGGCGGGCTCAGGCTGGCTCGGGATAGGTGATGTGGGGCGAGATCAGCCCCAGCGGCACGGTGGTGGCGTTCTTCACGCTGCGCACCACGATGCGGCTCTCCACGTTGGAGACCAGGCCCAGCGACAGCAGCCGGTCGCGCAGGAAGTCGTCGAAGCCGTGGATGTCGCGGGTCACCACTCGCAGCACATAGTCCATGCCGCCAGTGACCGTGGCGCACTGGGTCACCTCCGGCCACTGCGCCACCGCCCGCTCGAAGGCCTCCAGATTGTCCTTGTTGGGCAGCACGAGCTTGACCTCGGCATAGACCTCGAAGCTCAGGCCCAGCTGCTCCCGGTCGAGCAGGGTGACGCGGCCCCGGATCACGCCCACATCCTCCAGCCGCTTGATCCGACGCCAGCAGGGCGAGGAGGAGAGGCCCACCCGCTCGGCGATCTCAGCCACCGACAGGGCGGCGTCGTGCTGGATCAGGTCGAGGATCCTGGCGTCCACGGCATCGAGGACTTCGGGCAAGGTTGTACTCCAAAACCGGCGCCTTAAGGTCGGACCTTGCGCGCAACCTGCGTTCGCACGCCGTCTGGGGATGATCAAGGCCGAACGGGGCGCAGGCGCGCGCTTCTTCCCGGGCGCGCGCTTGGCGGGGCGGCCCGGACCGGCGTATCAGTCCGCCATGACGGATACGCGCGTGGAAGCCCCTCCGCGGCGGCTGCAGCGCCGCTGGGCCATGGTCGTCGCTGCGGTGGCCATCGCCGCCATTGCTGCGGCCCTGGAGATCGGCCTGGAGGGGCGCGATCCCTTCTGGCTGGACGAGAGCTGGACCGGCGGAATCATCGCCCAGCCAAGCTGGGGCGCCGCCTTCCACCAGATCTATTCCGACGTGAACGCCCCGCTCTACTATGTGCTGGCGCGGCTGTGGAGCGGCGTGGCCGGGCTGTCGGACGTCGCCCTGCGCGCGCCGAGCCTCGCCTGCGCCGCAGGCGTCGCCCTGGCCGCG
>NZ_CAHJWH010000248.1 GCF_903642205.1 Caulobacter sp. S45
GCCTGAAACGCCAGCGGCGGCGACGCCCCCCTCAACATGCTGCGCATGGTCCCCTCCCCCGCTGCGCAGGGGGAGAGAAGACCCGCCACTCAGTCCAGCGTGGGCAGGCATAGGGGGCGGCTAGCGCCGGCGCGGATGAAGTCGACGATCTCGCTCACGTCCGGGTGATGGGCGAAAACGCGGGCTACGTCGTCCAGGCGCTCCTGGAAGGTGCCCTCCGGGCCGAACAGCAGGCGGTAGGCGGAGCGGAGGTCCTTGATCTGCTCGCGCCCGAAGCCGCGGCGCTTCAGCCCCACCAGGTTCAGCCCCTCCAGGTGGGCGTAGACGCCCCAGACCGAGCCGAAGGGGATCACGTCCTTGGTCACCGCGGCCAGCCCGCCGATGAAGGCCTGGCGGCCCACTCGGGTGTGCTGGTGCACCGCCGACAACCCGCCCATGAAGACGTAGTCGCCCATGTGGACGTGGCCGCCCAGGGTGGCGTTGTTGGCGAAGACCACGTGGTCGCCCACCACGCAGTCGTGCGCCACGTGGCTGCCGACCATGAACAGGCCGTCGTTCCCGACCCGGGTGACGCCACCGCCGACCACCGTGCCGGTGTTCATGGTGACGTGCTCGCGGATGGAATTGCGGGCGCCCACGATCAGCCGGGTCGGCTCGCCCTTGTGCGCCAGGTGCTGAGGCGCGCCGCCCAGGCTGGCGAAGGAGTGCACGGTGCAGGCCGGGCCGAGTTCGGTATGGCCCTCGACGTTGACGTGGTTGAGCAGCCGCACGCCGTCGTGCAGCACGACGTCGGGACCGACGATGCAGTAGGGGCCGATCTCCACGCCCGACCCAAGCTCGGCCTTGGGGTCGACCAGGGCGCTTGGGTGGATGGTCGCGCTCAAGAGGTGGGGCTCACTTGGGGGCCTCGACCACCATGGCGGCGAACTCGCACTCTGCCGCGACCCTGTCGCCCACGTAAGCCTTGCCCGCGAACTTGAACACCACGTCGCGGGCGCGGGTCACCTGGACGTGCATCCGCAGCACGTCGCCAGGGCGGACAGGCTGGCGGAAGCGGGCGTTGTCCAGCGACATGAACATGATCGCCTTGCCCTCGACATCGGCGTTCAGCGACTTGGACATCAGCACCGCCCCGGTCTGGGCTATGGCCTCGCAGATCAGCACGCCCGGCATCACCGGATTGCCGGGGAAGTGGCCGGGGAAGTAGGGCTCGTTGAAGGTCACGCACTTGATGCCCACGATGGACTTGTGGGCCCGATAGTCCTCCGCCCGGTCCACCAGCAGGAAGGGATAGCGGTGCGGGATGCGGCGCAGGATCTCCTGCATGTCGATGTTGACGGGCGGCGGGGCCGCCTCGGCCAAAGCCTGAAGTTCGGTCTCGGTCATTGCGGCTGGGCCTTGGCGGCGGCGCTCCTGGACAGCCAGGCGACCTCCTTCATGAAGGTGCGGATAGGGCGGGCCGGAGCGCCGCACCAGGTCTCGCCCGCAGGGATGTCGCGCATGACGCCCGCGGCGGCCGCGACCCGGGCGCCCGCCCCTATGCTGATATGGTCCGCGATGCCGGCCCGGCCGCCGAACATGGCCCCGTCGCCCACCGTCACGCTGCCGGACAGGCCGACATGGCCCGCCAGCACGCAATTGCGACCTATGACGCAGTTGTGGGCGACCTGGACCAGGTTGTCGATCTTGGTGTTCTCCCCCACCACGGTGTCGTCATAGGCGCCGCGGTCGATGCAGGTGCAGGCGCCCACCGTCACCCCGTCCTGCAGGATCACCCGGCCGAGCTGGGGGATGTCCATGGCCCCGGCGCTCCCACCGGCGATGCCGAAGCCCGCCTCCCCGATCACCGCGCCGGACAGGATGCGCACCCGGTCGCCGACCAGGGCGAAGCCGATGGCGACGTTGGAGCCGAGCTGGCAATCGCGCCCGATGCAGACGCCCGGACCAAGGACGGTGTAGGCGCCGATCTCGGTCCCCGAGCCGACCCGCGCGCCCGGCCCTAGTACGACGCCGGGGCCGAGCACCACGCCATCTTCCAGCCGGGCGGTCGAATGGACCAGCGGCGCGCCGGGTTCCGACCGGCGCACGCGGTAGAAGCGCTGGGCGGCCTTGGCGTAGGCGGCCTGCGGTTCGGCGGTCAGCAGGGCGACGCAGCCTGCGGGCACGGCGTCGACCAGCGCCGGGGCCACGAAACAGGCGCCGGCCTTGCTGGCGTGCAGGGCGTCCAGATGCTTGCGGTCGGAGAGGAAACCGGCCGCAGCGCCGCTCGCATGCCGCAGCGGCGCGACGCCGGTCAGGACCAGGTCGCCTCGGACCGGATCGGCCAACACGGCGCCGCTCAGCTCCGCGAGCTCAGCAGCGCTGGCGGGCGCCAGAGTCTCGTAGAAGCGGGGATCGGGCGCCGCCATCCCCTGCACCCCGTCTACTGGGCCGGGGCGGTCTCGCGGTCGAAGGTGATGGTGGTCATCCTGCTGTTCAGCGAGGCGATCACTTCCTGGGTCAGGTCCATGTCGTGGTTGGCCGCCATGACGGTGTCGCCACTCAGCAGCACCGAGCAGTGATGGCCGACATAGGCGCTGCGGACCAGCGGCTCCAGGACGGCGGCAAGGCGCTGCTGCTGACGCGCGGCGGTGTAGCGGAGATCGCGAGTGCGAGCGTCGGCGGTCTGGTTCAGAGCCTGCTCCTGGGCCTGCAGCGGCTGGGCCTGCTGGGCGAACTGCTCCTGGCTGAGGGTGGCGCGCTTGGCGACCAGGGCCTTCTCCTGGGTCTGCAGCGAAGTCTGCTGGCCGCTGATTTCGGCGGCGGCCTGGGCCTGGAGCTGCTGCATGCGCGTCGCATAGGCCTTGCCCACTGCGGACTGCCCCAGCGCCTGGGCGTTGGAGTAGACGCACAGGCCGATGATGGGCGGGCCCTGGGGCAGCGGCGGCTCGGCGGACGG
>NZ_CAHJWH010000249.1 GCF_903642205.1 Caulobacter sp. S45
ATCTGCAGCAGCACACCGACGCAGACGCCGCCCGTCTCGAGCATCACGCCGAAGCGGGGGTACTCCTCCGGCGTCTCGCGCACGCGCAGCACATCCAGCGCCGCGTCCCAATAAGCCTGCGGCCGATCGGGAAAGCCTTCGCTAAGCAGGGCCGAGACCGCGGCAAGATCGGCCGCTGCGATGGCGCGGCAGCGTAGCGGGCTGGAGGTGGAGATCATTCAGCGTGAGCCCGGGACGGATGAACCATCCCGTTGCAGGACGGCGGGTGCACACCTGCAACGGGCGCGCCACCCCGCCCTGAGGGCGCCTTCCGCAGCACAACCGATCCTTTAGGCTTTTCCGCGATACTCCCGCCGTCCGAAGCAGGCGTACGCCCATGTCCCTACGAGCCCTCATCGAAGACCAGATGCGCCAGGTGGCGGCGGAGCAGCAGAAGAGGCTGGCGCCGCTCAGCGACGACCTGGTGCTGCTCGACAGCGGGCTGGACTCGCTGTGCTTCGCCATCGTGGTGGCGAGGCTCGAGGACGAGTTGGGCGAGGACCCCTTCGCCACCTCCGAGGACATCGACTTTCCGATCACCTTCGGCGACTTCGTCCGCTTCTATGACCGCGTCGCCGCCTGAGGCGGCCGGGTCGCGCTATGGATCCCGGCGCCAGGCGGCCTGCGTCCTTTGAGACGCCCCTCCGGGGCTCCTCAGGATGACGAAGGCGGTTGATCAGCCACACGTTCGTCATGCTGAGGCGGGCTCCGCAGCAGACCGTCTCGAAGCCCACACGCGGCTTGGGGCCGTTCCCTCAAGCCTGAAGGACAGGATCAAGGCGGCGCTTGCCTGCAGCGGCCAGCCGGCCCTGATCGCCGCAGAGCGTCGCGTCCCCCTCGCCGCCCTCGCCACGGGCGCCTTCCTGTCGGCCGCCACCGACGATCTGCAGGGCCGCAAGGTGCTGGTCCGCACCCGATCTCCGCTCGCCGCCGCCCTCGCCCTGGCCAGCCTGGACGGGGTCGCGGCACGGCTGATCCTGTGTCCTCCGGACCTTGACGCGGGCCAACTGGCGCAGGCCGCAACGACGGCGCAGGCCGACACGGTCGTCAGCGACATGGAGGACGATGGGCGGCTTGGGCTGGCTCACCACCGCATCTTGTTCGAGCCGTCGGGCGAGTCCGACACAACGGCGCGCAGCACCTCCACCGAGTGGGCGCTGTTCACCTCCGGCACCAGCGGCGCTCCGAAGATGGTCGTCCACACGCTGGCCGGGCTCACCGGCGCCATCGGCGCACAGCCGGGCCGGGCCGACGCGCACGCCCCGCCCGTATGGGCCACCTTCTACGACATCCGCCGATATGGCGGGTTGCAGATGCTGCTGCGCACCTTGACCGGCGGCGCCAGCCTGCTGATCACCGACGCGCACGAGCCGCTGGCCGACTTTCTCGGCAGGCTCCGCGTCCACGGCGTCACGCACTTGGCCGGTACGCCCTCACACTGGCGGCGGGCCCTCATGAGTCCCGCCCTGGCCGGCGTGTCGCCCCGCTATGTGCGCCTGTCCGGCGAGATCGCCGACCAGGCCGTCCTCGACAGCCTGCGGGCGCGCTTCCCCGAAGCCGCCGTCGGCCACGCCTACGCCTCCACCGAAGCCGGAGTCGGCTTCGAGGTGACCGACGGCCTGGCCGGCTTCCCCGCCGCCTTTGTCGAGCGCGAGGATGGCCCGGTGCGGATGCGGGTGGTGGACGGCGTGCTGCAGCTCCGTTCCGCCCGCACCGCGCTCGGCTATCTCGGCGCAGACGCGCCGCCGCTCGGCGATGCGCAGGGCTGGGTGGACACGGGCGACCTGGTGGAGCGGCGGGGCGAGCGCTTCCACTTCCTCGGCCGGCGCAGCGGCGTCATCAATGTGGGTGGCCTGAAGATCGCGCCTGAGGAGGTGGAGGCGGTGATCAACGCCTGCCCGGGCGTGCGCATGTCGCGCGTCGTGGGACGCACCAGCCCCTTGCTCGGCGCCTTGGTGACAGCCGAGGTGGTGCTGGCGAGCCCGAGCGACGATCCCGCCGGCGCCCGAAGCCTGATCCTGGCCCACTGCCGCGAGCGGCTCCCGCCCCACAAGACCCCCGCCTCGATCCGCTTCGTCGACGCGCTGGCGGTCGGCGCCGCCGGCAAGCTGGAGCGGCGCGTTGCATAGGGTGCTGGTCACGGGCGCGAGCCGGGGCCTCGGCCTCGCCATCGCCACGCGGCTGGCGGCCGACGGCTTCACGGTGACCGCGGTGGCGCGCAAGCCTTCCGAGGCGCTGGAGGAGGTCATCGCGGCGACACAGGGCGCGATCCGCTTCGAGCCCTTCGACCTAACTGAGGTGGACGTCATCGCCGACTTCGTGCGGCGGCTGAAGCGCGAGCATGGCCCTCTGTACGGGCTGGTGAACAACGCCGGCATCGGCACCAGCGGCCTGCTCACCAATATGAGCCAGGCCCAGATCGAGGCCCTGATCCGGCTGAACACGCTGTCGCCGATCCTGCTGACCAAGTACGTGGTGCGCCAGATGATGGTGGCGGGCGAGGGCCGGGTGGTGAACATGGCCTCGGTGATCGCCTCCACCGGCTTCAACGGCTTGTCGGTCTATGGCGCGACCAAGGCCTCGCTGGTGGGCTTCACCCGCTCCCTGGCGCGCGAGGTCGGCCGGGTGGGCGTCACGGTGAACGCGGTGGCGCCCGGCTTCATCGAGACGGAGCTGACCTCCGGCGTGGACGGGGGCGGGCTGGAGAAGATCGCGGGGCGGAGCGCGCTGGGGCGGCTGGCGGTGGCGGAGGATGTCGCCGCGGCGGTGTCGTTCCTGATGAGCGACGGAGCCCGCAACGTCACCGGGACGGTATTGACGGTGGACGCAGGCGGCACCGCCTGAGGCCGGAGCAGCGTCCGACCAAGTCAATCCACCGCTCATCCCGGCGA
>NZ_CAHJWH010000250.1 GCF_903642205.1 Caulobacter sp. S45
CATACCCTGCGGGTCGCGCGAGGTGGCTGACGGTCAATGCACGCGGACCTCTACCTTGAGGCCGGGAAGCTGGTGGGTCGAGACGGTCGGGGCGGTGCTCCCCTGGGTGCCACTGCGTGGCCGTCGTAGCGCCGAGACGATGCCGGCCTTCGGCGACCTGCCGTAAGCCTGGACGAAGCCGGGCCAGCTCACCCATCGCGCTCTGGGGTCGTATCCCTTTTCGCCGGTGAAGCGTGCGGCGTGGCGCGCGAGCACCAGGAGTACCGGCGGCCGCCCGCCTGCGCCCTCCAAGCCCAGGTGGGCTCCAACATCGTGGGCGCTGCGGCCGTCCACCCAACCAGCGACCTTCTCGACCCACTCGTTGGCCTTGAGCAGGTTCAGTCGCCGGCTGTTGCGCTCGGCGAGCGAGCGGCCGTGAAGATCTGGCCATTTTAACTGAACCAGAACGAGTTCACCGGTGGAACGATCGAGAACCATGGCGTCGATATCGGTGAGACGGCTACCGTCCGATCGTTTCAGCACCGCGCTTTTAGTAGGGACGACGTAGCGGGGAGCGGGGAAGAGCGATCGAAGGTCGTCGCGAAACCGAGCCTTCCGACCATCGACCGCTCGGTCCCAGTCAGGGCGAAATTCCGAGCGCACGTGCCAGACGAGGCCAGCACAGGGATTCATGAGGCCGCCGAACATCGGCAGCAGGACGAAGTCCCTGCCGAAGTCGATGTAATAGGGGAGTGGGATTTCGTGGTTCCGTTCGCACTTCAGCGCCGAATCCGCCTCTAGCGTCAGCGCCGCCAACAGCCGCGAGGACCAAGCGGTGTCCTCGCCCCGCTCCTGCCAGACCGCCGAGATGTCGTCCTTGCGGGCGAAGATCGTCAGGAGATTGCGAAGCTGCAGCCCAGGCGTGGTCGCCCCAAGGCGCGTGGCGAAGGCGATGTGCTGCAGGACCGCTCCGTACGCTATCACCGACGCCTCGTTCCACTCCGAAAACGGGCGGCCGCCCAGTAGCGCGTCGGGCGGCAGTGCCTCAGCCTCGGCGATCCCGGTCGCCCGTATCCGCGCGAACTCGCGATGGTAGGCGACCAGCTCCTCGGTGTTGTCGTATCCGATGAACCAGCCGTCGACAGGGTAGACATATTGGTCGAGCAGCTTCGCAATGTAGGGTTTGCGCGCCGCAAGTCTTCGTTGCTGTTCTCGAAATGGCCGCCGCGCGATTTCCGACAAGCGCAGGCCAGCATGCAGTTCGTCGGCTTCCTCCGCCGCGGACGGAGCCTCCAACACCAGATGGTCGTCGGCAATAAAGGTGGCATTGGCCAAGCCGAAGCGTTCAAGCTCCGCAACGCGCTGGACGTAGGCGAAAGTGCCACAGTTTGCCAGGTGCTGGTCCGCAAGCGCGGCCCGTTCTCTCGAAGTCGGCCCCCAGGGCACGCCGCCAGGAGCGTTCCGCAACCCTTCCAGAAACGGGCGGAGGCCAGCTGCCGCGCCCATGAGCATGAGATGCCGGTGGCTGTCCGTCCTTCGAAGCTCTGCCTGATTGGGCGCCATCTGGAAGGCGAAGGCGGCCTCATCGAGGCCTCGCACCATCTCAATGACGAGTTCCCTTTCTCGTCCCTCCCATACATCGGCGGTGCGTTTGAGATAGGCCGCCTTCAGATTGGCGATCGTTCGTTCCGCCTTCCGCACGTGGCAGCTCGTCAGCCGTCAAACCGAGCCGACGGAAAGCTGTCGGGCAGCCTCGCCGACGAGTTCCCCCTCTGACGGCTTTACTTCCACTGCACCTCCGCCGCCAGGTATTCCCGAATGACGATCTTCACCCGCAGCCCATCGTCTTGGAGGACCCGGTAGCGATATCGATCTTCCTGGACCAGGAGCCACCCTTCCTCAAAGACCTCGTCGCCCACCACCATGAGGCGGCTCATGGCCCGGCTGCCGACCTCAGGCCAGATCGCCGGGGCGACTTGCTCCTGTTCGAAGGCGTCGCGCTGGTCCGGAGTCAACGACGTAAGGGGAGCGAACCGCACTGATAGCGGGGCGTCCAGTTGCGGCTCGTTGAGCTCGAAAGCAGCGTGACCACGCGCGAGCTTGACCAGCACACTGCGCACGCGGTCTGTCTCGGCGTCCCAGGCGACCGTTTCGCCGTCCAGCCGCCGCGCTGCGGCGAGCCGGGCGGCGAGAGCGGGCTGGTTTCGCAGCTTCCGGCTGATGCTCTCGCGGCCGATCCCGTCAGGGTTCACCTCGCCAGCGATGACGCACTCCAGGAGGCAGGCGAGGTATTCCTCGTCACGAGAGAAACCCTCGTTGCATTTGGCACAGGCAGGGCTGACCGGCAGATTCTCCGGGTAGGGTTTGTCGAGGAAGACCTTCGACGGCATATGATCGTTGGTCTCATTTAGGCCTCCGCAATGCACGCAGAACCCCTGATTTCTGATGTCCCCGAACTCCTCGACCTGCCGCATTTCGCTGACCTTGTCCGCTGGCGTTCCAATTTGCACGCGCCTCGCATTAAATTCTTCTAACACGCGGACAAGCCTCAGCCACGCGGACAAGCCGCAGCGGTCCGCAAAGCAGCAAGACAGCGCGCGACCAGAGTTCGCGACGTGCATTTATAGATGCGTTAGCCTATCGAGGCGAAGCTCTTTCGAAGGTCCAGTTACTGGCGCGAAGATAACGTCTGCTCGGGCGCAACTCCGCTCCATGATGCCGTGCGGAGCAGGTGCTGACAAGCGGGCCTCCCAGCGTCCGAGAAGAGCCAAACACGCGCAATCGTGCCTCTTGTGACGCCCCAAATCTGTCGGGCCGCCCACTCACGGGAGGGAGGCCGCTCTCCTCGTAGCCGATGAACTCGTCTGGAGACCGGTGACCCAGGGTCGGCACGCTGTCGAACCGGGAGGCGACACCTGCAGCTCCGCGGCGAGATGGGAAGATC
>NZ_CAHJWH010000251.1 GCF_903642205.1 Caulobacter sp. S45
CCGACATAGCCCGGAGGCGCGCCGATCATGCGCGAGGTGGAGTGCTTCTCCATGTACTCGCTCATGTCGAGCCGGGTCACCGCCGCCTCGTCGTCGAACAGGAACTCCGCCAGCGCCTTGGTCAGCTCGGTCTTGCCGACGCCCGTGGGCCCCAGGAACAGGAACGAGCCGATCGGCCGGTTGGGGTCCTGCAGCCCGGCCCGTGCGCGGCGCACGCTGTCCGAGACGGCGACCAGCGCCTCCTCCTGGCCGACCACGCGGCCGCGCAGCACGTCCTCCATGCGCAGCAGCTTGTCGCGTTCGCCCTCCAGCATTCGCTCCACCTGCACGCCGGTCCAGCGGGAGACCACCTGGGCGATCTGCTCAGCGTCGACGACTTCCGGCGCCAGCTGGTCTTGCGGCTTCTCCGCGCCTTCGGCCTCGGCGAGCTGGCGTTCCACCACCGGGATCTGGCCGTAGAGGATCTCCGACGCCCGGGCGAGGTCGCCCCGGCGCTGGGCCTGCTCCAGCTCACCGCGCAAGCGATCCAGCGCCTCGCGGGAGGCGGCGGCGGCGCCTACCTTGGACTTCTCCGCCTTCCACTGGGCGGTCATGTCCTCGGACTGGGCCTGCAGGTCGGAGACCTCGTCCTCCAGCTTCTCCAGCCGTTGCTTGGAAGCCTGGTCGGTCTCGCGACGCAGCGCCTCCCGCTCGATCTTCAGCTGCACGAGGCGGCGGTCGATCTCGTCCAGCGCCTCGGGCTTGCTGTCCACCGCCATCCGCACGCGCGACGCCGCCTCGTCCATCAGGTCGATGGCCTTGTCGGGCAGGAAGCGGTCGGCGATGTAGCGGTTGGACAGGGTCGCGGCGGCCACGATGGCGCTGTCGCTGATGCGCACCCCGTGGTGGACCTCGTACTTCTCCTTCAGCCCGCGCAGGATGGAGATGGTGTCCTCCACCGTCGGCTCCGACACGAAGACGGGCTGGAAGCGGCGCGCCAGCGCGGCGTCCTTCTCCACATGCTTCCTGTATTCGTCGAGCGTGGTGGCGCCGACGCAGTGCAGTTCGCCCCGCGCCAGGGCGGGTTTCAGCAGGTTGGAGGCGTCCATCGCCCCGTCGCCCTTCCCGGCGCCGACCAGGGTGTGCATTTCGTCGATGAACAGGATGATCTGGCCGTTCGCGCCGGTGGTCTCGGCCAGCACCGCCTTGAGGCGTTCTTCGAACTCGCCCCGGTACTTCGCCCCGGCGATCAAGCTCCCCATGTCGAGCGCCAGCAGGCGCTTGTCGCGCAGCCCCTCCGGCACGTCGCCGTTGACGATGCGGAGCGCCAAGCCCTCCACGATGGCGGTCTTGCCGACGCCGGGCTCGCCGATCAGCACGGGGTTGTTCTTGGTGCGGCGCGACAGGACCTGGATGGTCCGCCGGATTTCCTCGTCACGCCCGATCACGGGGTCGAGCTTGCCGTCCCGCGCGGCCTGGGTCAGGTCGCGGGCGTAGCGCTTCAACGCCTCATAGCCCTCCTCGGCCGAGGCGCTGTCGGCGGTGCGGCCCTTGCGGACCTCGGCGATGGCGGCCTCCAGCTTCTCCGGCGTCACGCCCGCGGAGCGCAGCGCCTTGGCCACCTCGCCCCCGTCGGTGGCGAGCGCCAGCAGCAGCCGCTCGGTGGTGACGAAGGCGTCGCCCGTGGCCTTGGACCTGTCCTCGGCCACGGCCAGCACCCGCGCCAGGTCCGGCTTCATGTAGAGCTGGCCCGAGCCGCCCTCGACCTTGGGTATCCTGCTCAGCGCCGCATCCACGGCGGCCACGGCCTCGTCCGGCCGCCCGCCCGCCTGGGCGATCAGGCTGCGCGCGAGCCCGGACCCGTTCGGCCCGTCCCGCTCGTCGAGCAGCGCCTTGGCCAGGTGCTCGGGCGAGAACTGCTGGTGGTTGCGGGCGAGCGCGACCTGCTGCGCGCTCTGGATCGCCTGCTTGGCGCGATCCGAATAGCTGTCGATGTTCATTCACGTCCCCTTACGGCGGATACTCAGCCAGCGCCTTCGAGAAGCACGCCGGCGGCAGGGGGGATGTGGGTGTGGCCGATGGGTCACACAAGGTTAGAGTGGTGGCGCTAGCGTAGGTTGGCGTATCCACAAGCTTCTCCAATGCCGATGGTATTCACGGCCTGTCGCGATCCGCTCCTTCGTGCTAACGGCCCACAAGTGAAAGTTGCGCCGCCATTCTCTATCTCACCCATTCTCACGTTCGGCGCGGCCGGACCTCCACTTGGCTTCATGTTCTACTGTGTTTCAGGATCTTTGGCAGAGTCACATTCTCTAGAAGACTTAGGGTTGATTGCGTTCCTCTTCGTTCCTCCGTTAACAATTTCCATCTACTTATATGGCGCCATACCCGCTCTATTTACAGGTGTGGTCGCAAGCATCCTCTTACTATATCTGAGAGGCGTTAAGTTCATTTTCGCTATAATGCTACTAGGGACGGTGTGCTCTGGGTTACTTGCCGCCTATCATCAATTTGAACTTGGAACGCATGTGGGAGCCGTCGGATCATTTGACTCCATTCCAGAACTTTCATTCGCGGGTGGGGCGGCCTCGCTAAGTTGCGGCCTTGTCGTCCTTAGGTCTGCAAAGAGAAGAACCCGAGATGCTCAGGCGATAGAAAAGTGCCAGCACTTCACTTCGAGTAACTTTGAAGCTTGAGGTCTTTGCCGGTCGACGTCGCCGTCAAGCCAGCCCCAGGAACAGCACCAGCGCGCGGTCGACCGTCCTGAGCGACGCCGCGTCCAGCTGTCCGATCACGCCGCCAATCTTGCTGCGGTGGATGGTCTGAGGCTTGTCGATCATGATCTGCGAGGGCTTGGACAGGCCGGTCCCGGCGGTCGGCTCGATCGCGGGCCTCAGAAGGGGGGCGTCCAGCAGCGTGCTCGTGACCG
>NZ_CAHJWH010000252.1 GCF_903642205.1 Caulobacter sp. S45
CCAGGCGCCTCGTCCGTTCGGCATCACCTTCCCAGGACGGCGCAAGAAGGAAGCCGCGCCGACGCTTCGCACCGTCATCCTGGCCTCGGTCACCGCCGGCGCCATCACGACAATGGGGGTGGGCGCCTACCTGCTCGGGGGCTCCGGCCACGACGGCAAGCCCGCCGTCGAAGTCGCCGCCATGGAGCCGCCGCCCACCGCCGCACCGCTTGAGACGCCTGCGGCGCCTGGCGCCGCCGCGTCCGTGCCGAACCTGGCGGTGGCCGTCTCGCCGCCCCTGGCCGTCGCCGCGCCCGCCAAGGCGCCGGCCGCAAAACACCTTGTGACGCCGGACGCCCCCGCGTCGGTGTCGGCCGCGTCTCCTGCGCCCATGCCGCTCAGGGCCACCGGCAAGGGCCTGTTCGCCAGCGCCGTCAGCCGCCTGGACAACGGCGACCTGACGGGGCTGCCGGACCTGCAGAAAGCGGCGGACCAGGGGAGCCCGGCCGCCCAATTCTACCTCGCGCGCCTCTACGAGGCCGGCGGTGCGGGGTTGAAGAAGGACCTGGGAGCGGCGCGCCAGTGGACCGCCCGGGCGGCGCAGAACGGCGACTCGGCCGCCATGTACAACCTCGCTTCCTACATGTACGCGGGCGATGGAGGAGCCAAGGACGTCCCCGGCGCCGCCACCTGGTTCCGCAAGGCCGCCGAGCACGGGGTGGTCAACGGCCAGTACAACATCGCCCAGCTCTATGAGAAGGGCTACGGCGTGCCGCAGAACAACGCCGAGGCCTACAAGTGGTATCTTGTGGCGGCCGGGTCCGGCGATACGGAGGCCCGATCCGCCGCCGACAGCCTGAAGGCCAGGATCGCCGCCGACGTCCAAGCCTCGGCCGAGCGCAGCGCCGCGCAGCTGCGCACCCAGCTGCCTGGCGGGGTCAAGACCGCGGCAGCGCAGCCCTGACGGGGACAAGCCTAAGACCTTGCCCATCGCCATGGAGCCCGCGCTCACGGCTCACGCGAAGGTGAGGCGCAGCCGCGCCGTTTCGAGCTAGACGGCAGACGATGCGCACGCCGGTCCTCCTCCCCCTGATCGCCGCGGGCGTGCTCGGCGGGTCTGCGGCGGCGGCCGGCGTACGGTCCCCCGTGGTGGTGGAGCTGTTCACCGCCCAGGGCTGCGCCTCGTGCCCCCAGGCCGACAAGATGCTGCAAGAGATCGCCACCCGCCGCGGCGTCATCGCCCTGATGCTGCCGGTGGACTATTGGGACTATCTCGGTTGGGCCGACACCTTCGCCGAGCCGGCCTACACCGAACGCCAGCGCGCCTACGCCCGCCGCCTGAAGGTGCGCGAGATCTACACGCCGGAGATCGTGGTGAACGGCCGCAAGGAGGCGCAGGGTCTCGACAAGGACGCGGTCGACGCCCTGATCCATGACGCCGCCCGCGACCTTGACGACGGTCCGCGCATCCAGATGCTGCGAGAGGGCGCGCGCGTGCGGGTCAGCGGCGGGGCGGGGCGGGCCGAGGTTTGGCTGGTGCGCTACGATCCGCAGGAGCACAGCGTGCGCGTCAAGACCGGCGACAACAAGGGCAAGCTGGTCCTCCAACGATACGTCGTGCGCCAGCTGACCCGGCTCGGCGGGTATTCGGTCGGCGTACGGACCTACGCGGTTCCCAAGGCCTTGATGGAGGGTCTATCCACCCTTGTGATGGTGCAGGGTGTGCGCGGCGGTCCCATCGAGGCCGTGACCAAGGGCTGAGTGCGGGTTTTCTTCCCCCTTTTGGGACAAAGAGGGTCAAGCCGCCCTTCGCGCCCGCCCCTGCATCAGGATCGACAGAACGTTCCCCAGCACCTGCGGCAGCTCGCGCCGGTTGACCACCTTGTCCACCATGCCGTGGTCCATCAGGTACTCGGCGCGCTGGAAGCCCTCGGGCAGGGTCTCGCGGATGGTCTGCTCGATCACCCGGGGGCCGGCGAAGCCGATCAGGGCGCCGGGCTCGGCGAGGTGCACATCGCCGAGCATGGCGTAGCTGGCCGTCACCCCGCCGGTGGTGGGGTCGGTCAGCACGACGACATAGGGCAGCCGCGCGGCCTTCAGCTGCTGGATGGCGAGCGTCGTGCGCGCCATCTGCATCAGGCTGAGCGCGCCCTCCTGCATGCGTGCGCCGCCCGCCGCGGTGAAGGCCACCAGGGGGGCGGCGCGCTCCAGCGCGGTCTCGGCGGCCTTGATGAAGCCCTCCCCCGCCGCCATCCCCAGCGAGCCGCCCATGAAGGCGAAGTCCTGCACCATGGCCACCGCGGGCGTGCTGTGGATCTCGCCGAACCCGATGGCCACCGTGTCCCGCGCGCCGGTGGCTTGGCGGGCGGCGGAGAGCCGGTCCGGATAGGGCTTCTGGTCCACGAAGCCCAGCGGGTCCTCATGGACCTCGGGCGGAGTGATCGTCTCGTAGCGGCCCTCGTTGAAGGTGAAGCGAAAGCGCAAGGTCGGCCCGATGCGCATGTGATGGCCGGATGGCGTGATCCACAGGGCGCCGTCCAGGTCGGCCCGGTAGATCATCTCCCCGGTCTCAGGGCACTTGACCCACAGGTTGTCCGGGGTGTCCTTGCGCTGGACCAGGCTGCGCACGCCGGGCGCGATCTTGGACAGCCAGCCGGCGCCGCGGCGGTGGCGCTCGGCCGGTGCTGCGGCCTTGATGTCTTCGACGGCTTTGATGGGGGGCGGATCGCTCATCGGCTGGCTTCAGTCTCCAGCGCCTCGGCCGGGAGGGTGCGGGCGCCGCGGACGGCGTGCGAAAGCGCACGCGCCGTGGCGAGCACGCGCGGGGCGGGCATGGCGCCAGCAGCCGTCGCCGCCACGATCTCA
>NZ_CAHJWH010000253.1 GCF_903642205.1 Caulobacter sp. S45
CCCGACGCGTCTCAGCCGGTTGCAGCTGCGGCCCCCGCCTCAGCTGCCGCGCCGGCGATCACGGGGAAGAAAGCGCCCGACATAAGCAGCGCGGATGCGAGCCTCGCCCCCGGCGACGCCCAGGTCGCGAAGGCGCCCGATGGGCACTACTGGGCCGACGCGCAGGTGAACGGCCGCCCAATCCGGTTCCTCATTGACACCGGCGCGAGTTTCGTCGCGCTCACGCGCAGCGACGCCGAGCAGCTCGGCCTGAACCCGTCCTCCCTGGTCTACGATGCGCCGGTCACGACCGCCAACGGCCGCACGGCCGCCGCGCGCGTGCAGCTCGACTACGTGTCGGTGTCCGGCGCTCGGGTGGAGCAGGTTCCTGCAATGGTCATCGCCGACGGCCTCTCCACCTCGTTGCTCGGCATGAGCTATCTCAACCGCCTCTCGGGCTTCCAGGCGACGCCCACCAGCCTCATCCTTCGGCAGTAGTCCTCTGCTTAGGCCGCCCACTCCGGTGTCCTGGCCACCGCCTCCAGCGCGGCGTCAAGCACCTCCAGCCCCGCACCGCCGACCGCGCGGGTCGTGAGAAACCTCCGCCAAGTCCGCGCGCCCGGCTGGCCGGCGAACAGGCCGAGCATATGGCGGGTCATGGCGTTCAGCGGCACGCCCAGCGCCAATTGCTCGGCCATGTAGGGGCGGTACGCCTCTACAGCCTGGAGCGATGAGACATCCCCTCCGACTCCGAACACGCGGCGGTCGGCTTGACCGAGCAGTCCCGGATTGTGATAGGCGGCGCGACCGAGCATCACCCCGTCCACATGCGCCAGGTGGGCGGTCGCTGTCTCCAGGTCTGCCACGCCCCCGTTCAGCACGATCTCCAGCCCGGCCCGCACGGCCTTCAGCCGGTAGACCAGCCCATAGTCCAGCGGTGGTACGTCGCGGTTCTCCTTGGGGCTCAGCCCCTTCAGCCAAGCCTTGCGGGCGTGAACGGCGACGTGGCGGACGCCAGCCGTGGCGCAGGCGTCCACCAGGGTGAACAGGCTTTCCTCGGGACCCTGCTCGTCTACGCCGATCCGGCACTTCAGGGTGACCGGGACGACGACCGCGGCGATCATGGCGGCCATGCACCCGGCCACGAGCTCCGGCTCGCGCATCAGGCAGGCGCCGAAGCGGCCGCTCTGCACCCGGTCCGAAGGGCAGCCGACGTTCAGGTTGATCGCGTCATAGCCAAAGTCCTCCCCGATCCGCGCGGCCTCCGCCAGCGCCTGCGGTTCCGAGCCGCCGAGCTGCAGCGTCACCGGGTGCTCCACCTCGCTGAAGCCCAGCAGCCGCTGGCGGTCGCCGTGCAGCACCGCGCGCGCGGTGACCATCTCGGTGTAGAGCCGCGTGCGGCGGGTCAGGCTGCGGTGGAGGACGCGGCAGTGCCGGTCGGTCCAGTCCATCATCGGCGCGACGCTGAGGGTCTTGTTCAAGGCGGAGCTTCCAGTCCAAGGCGAACGTCGAGGCGCCGGAGCGACTGCGGCTCTCAGGAACCGAAACCGGCGGTGGCCTTTATCAGGCCGACAGTCGTTTGCTGAAGCGAGTCTTGGACATGGCGTTCATCAAGGCCCGGGATGGGACCCAGCTCTACTACAAGGATTGGGGCTCGGGCAGGCCCGTGGTGTTCATCCACGGCTGGCCGCTGAACGCCGACATGTGGGACTACCAGCTCGCCCACCTTGCCGCACACGGCATTCGGGCCATCGCCTACGACCGTCGCGGCTTTGGCCGGTCCGAGCAGCCCTGGATGGGCTATGATTACGACACCTTCGCAGACGACCTCGCCTCAGTCGTAGAGGAATTGGACCTGCACGACGCCGGCCTCGTCGGCTTCTCCATGGGTGGCGGCGAGGTCGCGCGCTACCTGGCTCGCCACGGCTCGGCCCGCGTCTCCCGCGCCGCCTTGATCTCGGCGGTCACCCCCTACCTGCTCAAGACGGCCGAACATCCAGACGGCGTGGACGTCAGCACCTTCGACAGGATGGTCGAGGGATTGATGAAGGACCGTCCGCACTTCATCGCCCAATTCGGCCCGCAGTTCTTCGGCAAGACCCTGCTGGATCCCAAGGTGTCGGACGAGACTCTGCAGTGGACGCTGATGATGGCCATGCAGGCTTCGGGCCGCGCCACCCAGGCCTGCGTGCGCGCCTTCTCCGAGACCGACTTCCGCGGCGACCTGCCCAAGTTCGGCGTGCCCACGCTGGTGGTTCACGGCTCAGCCGACAAGACTGTGCCGATCGAGGTGGCCGGCCGCCAAGCCGCCAAGCTGATCCCTGGCGCGGACTTCATCGAGTACGAGGGCGAACCGCATGGCCTGTTCATCACCGCCAAGGACCGGCTGAACGCCGACCTGCTCACATTCCTGCGAGGCTGAGGCGTCTTGGCGTCTGGCGACCACAGGTTCCGCTTGCAAGGTGGCGTCCACTGTGGCGTCGTCGGGTACGTGCGGCTATGGCTGCACTGGGGTCTCTTTGCAGCGGCTTGGGACGAGATACGGCCGGCGGCGCCCGTGAGCGGGTGAACAAGGACATCGCCGGCGTGAGAAGGACGAGATCGAATGGCTACCGGTAAGGTGAAGTGGTTTAATACGGCGAAGGGGTTCGGCTTCATTCAGCCGGATGATGGGGGACAGGACATCTTCGTCCACGTCTCCGCGGTGGAACGGGCGGGCCTCAGCCAGCTCGACGAGGGCCAATCAGTCAATTACGACCTGGAACAGGACAGCCGCTCCGGCAAGACGGCGGCCGGCAACCTGGAGGTCACCGGCTCGGCTCCTGCGGGCGCTCGGCCGGCAGCACGGGGCC
>NZ_CAHJWH010000254.1 GCF_903642205.1 Caulobacter sp. S45
CCAGCGCGCTCACCGCGCCGGCCCCGAACACCACCGGCGGACAGAACAGCGGCAGCACGATCACCGCCACCAGCACCCCGCCCCGCTTCGCACCGAGCGCCAGGGCCGCGCCGATCCCGCCGGTGAAGGCGAAGCCCAGCCCCGCCGCCAAGGCGGTGGCGAAGGTCAGCCAGGCCGAGGACGTCGGCGCACCCAGCGTTATGGCCACCACCGGCGCCAGCGCCGCCAGCGGCGCCCCGTTGGCCAGCCACTGCGCGGCGCACTTGGCGGCGGCCACCAGCTCCAGCCCCGGCTCCCCGAGGCCGAGCAGGTCCAGGGCCCCGTCCTCGAAGTCACGCTCGAACAGGCGCTCCAGCGAAAGCAGGGAGGACAGGGCGAGCGCCGCGAACGCCGCCCCGGGGGCCACCGCCGCCAGCTTCTGCGGCGAAGGCCCTTCCGCCAGGGGGAGCAGGGTGGCCAGCCCGATGTAGAAGGCGCCGGCGAACAGCGGGCCGCCGCCCCGACCCCAGGCCAGGGACAGTTCCCGCCGGAACAGGGCGGCCAGCGGACTCACGCCGTTCCCACCGCAACCACGCGCGCGGGGATGGGCAGGGGGTCGTGCACTGCGGCCAGGATCATCCCGCCGCCGTCCAGGTGGGTCTGCATCAGCGCGCCAAAATGCGTGCGGCGGTGGGCGTCCAGGGGCGCCAGCGGTTCGTCCAGCAGCCACAGAGGCCGCGGGGCCGCCAGCAGACGCGCCAGGGACAGCCGCCGCCGCTGGCCGGCGGAGAGCTTGCGCACCTCGAGGTCGAGCAGTGGGGCCAAGTCCAGCCGGGACACGGCGGAGGCCGTGTCGCCGCCGCCGAGCCAGGCGCTCCAGAAGGCCAGCTCCTCGGCTGCTGTGCGAGCGGTCTTCAACCCGTCGTGGTGGCCGAGCAGGTGCAGGCCGGCGACCCGCGCCACCTCCGCCTCCAGCTCGCCCTCGATCCCGAAGAAGCGCACCGCCCCGGCGGTCGGGCGCAGCAGGCCCGCCACGGCGCGCAGGAGGCTGGTCTTACCCGTGCCGTTGGCGCCGGTCAGCGCCACCGCCTCTCCCGCGCGAAGCTTCAGGTCGAAGCCGGCGAACAGCCGCCGCTCGCCGCGCGCCAAGGCCAAGGTTTCTATGGACACGGTGGTGATCAAGGGGTGCGAGCCTAGCGGCTTTCCCCGCCGCCGCCAGCCTTGCCAACGCTTGACGTGCCAGCCGCCGCGCGACCTGCTAGAGCAGGCGTTGCATAGCCTTGCTGAACCGGAGCCCAACCTTGCGCCGCTTGGACCGTCTCGCCGCCCTGATCGCCTTGCCGCTCGTGCTCGGCGGGTGCGGCGTCAACACCATCCCCACGCTCGAGGAGCAGGCCAAGACCAAGTTCGGCGACCTTCAGGCCGACTACCAGCGTAGAGCGGACCTGATCCCCAATCTGGTAGCCACCGTGAAGGGCTATGCCGCCCAGGAGAAGAGCGTTCTGGTAGAGGTTACCCAGGCTCGCGCCTCCGCCACCCAGATCCACATCGACCCCGAGCAGGTCAGCGACCCCGCCAAGGTCGCCCAGTTCGCCCAGGCGCAGCAGGGCCTGTCCGGCGCGCTGAGCCGCCTGCTTGTGGCCAGCGAGAACTATCCCCAGCTGCAGTCCGACCAGAACTTCCTGGCGCTGCAGTCCCAGCTGGAAGGCACGGAGAACCGCATCACCGTGGCGCGGCGCGACTACAACGAGGCGGTGCGCCAGTACAACACCACCCTGCACACCTTCCCCGGCGTGATCTGGGCCTCGACGCTGTACCATGCGGAAAAGCCCATGGTGCTGTTCCAGGCCACCGACACAGCCCAGAGCGCACCGACGGTGAACTTCGACAGCGCGCCGGCGGCGACGACCACGACGAGCACCGCCGCCAGTAACACGGCGCAGTAGGGTGGACGCAGGCCGCCTTTCATCCCCCTTCCGGTCGGGAAGAATGAAGGGGTTCAGCTCTGCTGGAGAAGGTGAGGGGCATCGTTGCCGTTTGCGGCGGCAAGCCCAGCGCGGCCCCTCATCCTCCCAGACCGCTATGCAGCGCGCGCCCCTCCCTCTCTCCTGCGGAGTGGGGGGGTGGGCGGCTGCGTTCGTTGCATTGTTGTTCACAGTCTTCTTTCTCGCGCCGGCCGCCTTCGCCACGCCGACCTTCCCTCCGCTCACCGGCCGCGTCGTCGACGACGCGCACGTCCTCACTCCCGACATCCAGGCCGACCTGACCAGCAAGCTCGCCGCGCTGGAGGCCAAGACGGGGACGCAGCTCGTCGTGGTCACTCTGTCGTCGCTGCAGGGCGACGACATCGCCGACTACGGCTACCAGCTCGGCCGCGCCTGGGGCATCGGGCAGAAGGGCAAGAACACCGGCGCCCTGTTCATCGTCGCCCCCGGCGAGAAGAAGGTCCGCGTCGAGGTCGGCTATGGTCTGGAGCCGGTGCTGACCGACGCCATGTCCAGCGTCATCCTGACCGGCCAGGTGCTGCCGCGCTTTCGCCAGGGCGATATTTCCGGGGGCGTGGTGGCGGGGACCGATGCGCTGATCCAGCAGCTCGGGCTCGACCCGCAGCAGGCGGCCGCCCAGGCGCAGCAGGCGCAGGCGGCCCAGGCGGAGCAGCCGGCGCCGCGCCATCACGAGACGCTCGGCACCCTCTTCTCCATCCTGCTCTTCGTGTTCGTGGTCTCCGCCTTCTTCCGAGGCGGGCGCAGGGGCGGGGGGCTGGGCTGGATCCTGCCGATGATGTTCATGGGCGGAGGCTTCGGCGGCCGCGACGACGAGGGCGGTGGCGGCGGGGGAGGCGGGTTCAGC
>NZ_CAHJWH010000255.1 GCF_903642205.1 Caulobacter sp. S45
GCGGCCAGGACGCGGATGGTCAGCACACGGCCGGCTAGGCTGACCGACGGCGTGGCCTCGAACGCGGTGCGCTGGCACGCCGCCTCCCGCCGCTTCTCGATCGCCGCCACGCCCGCGGGTCCGCCGCCGGCCATCACCTGCGTCGCAAACGGCGAGGCGGTGCGGGCGTCGAAGGCGGTGGCGCCGGCGTCCACGCTCACGAAGGGCGTCAGGGCCTCGTAGAGCGCCGGGGTCATGCCGGGGAGGAGCTGCAGCTCCTGCACGGTGCGGAAGCCGGACACGCCCTCCTTGGCGTCGCCGACCGGCGTCGCGTAGGTGGGGGCGGGCCGGAGCTTCTCCGGGTTGCGCCAGTCCATGAAAGCCGCCGTCAGCTGGTCGGCCGTGGCGGCGTCGGCCCCCGCCAGCTGGAACATGGCGCGGGCCTGGCCTTCGGTGATCCGGTTCAGCGGCAGCTTGCCGCGCTCGTCCTCCACGGTGATGCGCAGGTCGGCGTCGCCGAAGGGGGTCTCGTAGGTCTGGCCGTCGATGTCCCAGCGGGCGGACGGGTCGTCGGCCAGCATGTGGTCCATCGCAATGGCCAGCCCTGCGCCGCCGGCGGCCTCCAGCCGGGCGTGCACGGCGGCGGCGTTCGCGTCGACGATCCCGCTCCGCGAGGTCCGCGCCGCCTGGGCCGCCAGCAGGGCGAAGCAGGCGGATGCCAGCACCGCGGCCAGGGCGGCGAAGCCGTCGTCGCAGCGGAGCCGGCGGAAGGGGGGCCTCACGGGATGACGTTGCGGTCGGGGAGCAGCCCGCGCAGGCCCTTCAGCTTCTCACGCAGCTCCTCGGTCACCGCGCGCCCGTCGTCGGCGTTGCGCACCACGCTCGGGCGCAGCATCACGATCAGCTCGGTGCGGGTGTCGTTGTTGTTGATGTTGCCGAACAGCAGCGGCCCCAGGACCGGGATGCGGGACAGCCCCGGCAGGCCGCTGCTGACATCGTCCCGGTTGTCGCGGATCAGGCCGCCCAGCGCGATGATCTGGCCGTCCTGCACAGCGACCGAAGTGGCGATGCGGCGGGTGGAGAAGGACGGCGAGTTGATCGTGCTCGACGATCCCGCCGGCACCACGTCGCTGACCTCCTGCGCCAAGTCGAGCAGCACGTAGCCCGAGCTGTTCACCCGGGGCGTCACCTTCAGGATGATGCCAGTGTCGCGGTAATCGACCGAATTCACCACCGGAGCGTCGCTGGTGATGACGCTGGTGGCGCTGCCGGTGAGGATCGGCACCTGGTTGCCGACCTCGATGGAGGCGGTCTGGTTGTTCAGCACCATCAGCTTGGGCGCGGAGATGACCTTGACCTTGGTCATGCTCTCCAGCGTGCTGAGCGCGCCGCTGACCGTGCGCGCGGCGTAGAGCGCGTTGAAGCCCGGCAGCAGGGCCGCCGGCGCGGCGCTGGCGGCGCTCTGGGTCAGACCCACGCTGAGGCCTGCATTGTTGAACAGCCCCTGGATGCCGAACTGCAGAGCGTCGGTCAGGGTGACCTCGGCGATGGCCGCTTCGATGACCACCTGGTAGGGGGCGATGTCGAGCTTGCGCAAGGCGTCCTCCACCACCGCATAGTCGCGCGGGGTGGCGTAGACCACGATGGCGTTGTTCACCTCGTCGCTGGTGATCTTGGCGTGGAAGTCGTCCGCCTGGACATCGACGCTGGTCCCGCCCGACGCTCCGCCGCCGTTGAGACCTCCGCCGGACGCGCCCGACCCGGTGCTCCCGAATGCGCCTGAGCTCCCTGTGCTCGACCCGGTGCTCCCGCTGTTGCTCGATCCCGGCGAGGGGGTCAGCATGCTGGAAGAGCCGATGCCCGAACCGCCCACGCCGGAAGAGGACGGCTGGCCGTCCGACGGCAGGGACCCGATCACGCCTGGCGGCCGGGCGCTGTCGGAGAAGCCCAGCCCGCCGTTCCGCCCCGGAACGGGTCCGCCGGAGCCCTGGCCGAAGGCGCTGGCCAGCGTTCGGGCCAGATCGCCCGCGCGACCGTTCTGGACCCGGTAGACGAACAGCCGCCGGCTGCTGTTCTCGCCCTCCCGGTCCAGGATCTCCACCCAGCGGCGGACATCCTCCAGGTACTGGGGCTGGGTGGAGACGGCCAGGATGCCGTTCAGCCGGTCCATGGCGATCAGCCGGACCATGTTGCGAGTGGGCGCGCCCTCGGCGTTCAGCACCTTGTCCAGCTCCGGCACAATCAGCCGGCTGTCGGTGCGGCGCGGGACGTAAAGCGCGAACGAGGCGCCACGCAGCCAGTCCACGTCGAACTGGCGCACCAGGTCCCTGGCGGCGGCGCGCTGGCCCTCCGTCCCGGCGATGGTGAGGGTGTCCGCCGCCGTATCGGCGCCGGTGACCACGCCCGGCAGCACCGGGTCGATCAGCTTGCGCAGCTCTTCGGCATTGACGAAGTGCAGCCGCACGGCCTCGCTGCCGTAGCCGACGACGCCTGCCTCGCCCAAGGGGGCGACCGCCTTGGCCTGCTCGGCGGGCAGGATGGCGTAGCCGCCCGCCGGCTGGGCGACCAGGGCGAGGCCGGAGACCGACAGCGCGCCCTCGAACACGGGCAGGACCGAGGCGCGGGGGATGCGGCGGCCCGGCGTGAGGGTGACCGGCGTGTGCAGGTCGGGCGCCACGCTGTAGGGCTGGTGCAGCAGGTCGCCGAGCACCGCCTTGGCCACCGCCTGCACGTCCACCCCGGGGAAGTCGAGGCTGACGTCCCCGCCGCGCGCGGTCACAGGCGTGGCCGCTGCGGGCGCGGTCGGCTGGGGCCGCCCGGGG
>NZ_CAHJWH010000256.1 GCF_903642205.1 Caulobacter sp. S45
CGCCCCCTCCGTCACGGCGCAAGTGCGCCGCGCCACCTCCCCCGCTTCGCAGGGGAGGAGAAAAGGTGTTGCGCTCCATCATGCCGGCGCCCCCACGTCAGCCGCCCCGGTCTCCGCTCCCGCCGGGGGCGGGCGCGGGCGCCCCGCGCGGGAGAAGAGGTCGATGAGCACGGGCAGGACCAGCAGGATCAGGGCCGGCGCCAGCAGGATGCCGCCGACCACGACCAGCGCCAGGGGCCGCTGCACCTGGGAGCCGATACCGTGGGACAGGGCGGCCGGGAGCAGGCCGACGCAGGCGGCGAAGCAGGTCATGGCGACGGGTCGGAGCTGGGTCTCGCAGGCGCGCATCAGGGCCTCAGGCCGCGTCAGTCCGCCTAGGATCAGGTGGTTGAACGAGGAGAGCACGATGATCCCGTTCATCACCGAGATGCCGAACAGGCCGATGAAGCCGATCGCCGCGGAGACGCTCAGCGCGGTGCCGGTGAGCGAGAGCGCCAGGATGCCGCCCACCATGGCCATGGGCATGACGCTGAGCGCCAGCAGGGTGTCGGCGATGGACGAGAAGTTGATGAACAGCAGGAAGGCGATCAGCGCCAGGCTGATGGGGATGGCGACCTCCAGCCGGGCCAGGGCGGAGTTCAGCTCGCCGAGTTCGCCCACCCATTCCAGGTGGTAGCCGCCAGGCAGCTGGACATGCCGAGCGATGGCGGCCTGAGCGGCGGTAACCGTTGATCCAAGGTCGCGGCCGCGGACGCTGAACTCGATGGGGATGTAGCGCTGCTGCTGCTCGCGGTAGACGAAGGCCGCGCCGGAGACGAGCTTCACGTCCGCTACGGCGGACAGGGGGACCTGGACCACGCCCGACCCGCCGACCGCGGTGGTCGGGGCGGCGATCATCAGGTTGCGGATGTCGTCCAGGGTCGCTCGGTGCTCGGCTGACAGCCGCACCAGCAGGGGGAAGTTGCGGTCGCTACCCCCCTCGTAAAGCGCGCCGGCCGCCTGGCCGCCGATGGCGGCGGACACCACCGCATTGATGTCGCCGGGCTGCAGGCCGTAGCGGCTGGCGCGCACCCGGTCCACGTCGATGCGGACGGTCGGCTGGCCGAGCGCGCTCAGCACCTGCAGGTCGGCCACGCCCGGCACCGTCTTCATCACCGCGCCGATCCTGTCGGCGGTGGCCTGCAGGGTCTCCAGGTCCGGGCCGAACAGCTTGACGGAGTTGGCGCCCTTCACCCCGGAGGCGGCCTCCTCGACATTGTCCTCGATGGTCTGGGAGAAGTTGAACTCCACGCCCGGGAAGCGGCGCTCCAGGTCGCCCGAGAGCTGCTCGGTCAGCTTCTCCTTGTCGATGTGGCCGGGCCAGGTCCCGAAGGGCTTCAGGGGCACGAAGAACTCGGCGTTGAAGAAGCCGGTGGCGTCGGTGCCGTCGTCGGGGCGGCCGTGCTGGGACACCACGGTCTGCACTTCCGGGTAGCTCTTGATCACTGCGCGCATGCGGTTGACGTAGCCGTCGCCCTCCTCCAGCGAGATGGAGCCGGGCATGGTGGCGCGGATCCAGAAGTTGCCCTCCTCCAGGTGGGGCAGGAACTCGGCGCCCAGCGAGCCCGCCGCCAGCACGGTGACCAAGAGCAGCGCCCCCATGCCGCCCAGCGTGATCACCCGGTTGGCCAGCGCGAACTCCACCGCGGGCGTGTAGAGGCGGCGCAGGCCGCGTACGAGGAAGGTGTCCTGCTCCTTCAGGTCGTCCGGCAGCATCAGGGCGCAAAGCGCCGGCGTGATGGTGAAGGTGGCCAGCAGGCCGCCGGCGATGGCGTAGGCGTAGGTGCGCGCCATTGGTCCGAAGATGTGGCCTTCCACCCCGGTCATGGTGAACAGCGGCACGAAGCTGGCGATGATGATGGCGGCGGAGAAGAAGATCGAGCGGCTGACCTGCGCAGCGCTGTCGGAGATGACGGCGAGCTTGGCGCTGTGGCGGCGGTGGGTCTGGACGTCGCCGCCTGGGTGCTCGGCGATGTGGCGGTAGATGCTTTCCACCATGATCACGGTGGCGTCGACCACCAGTCCGAAGTCGATGGCGCCCACGGACAAGAGGTTCGCGGACTCGCCCCGCAGCGTCATCAGCAGGATGGCGAAGAACAGGGCGAAGGGGATGGTGACGGCCACGATCACCGCGCTCCGCAGGTTGCCCAGGAACAGCCACTGGATGGCGAAGATCAGCGCCATGCCCTCCACCATGTTGTGGAGCACGGTGTGGGTGGTGACGTCGATCAGGTCGGAACGGTCGTAGATCTTCTCGATGTGGACGCCGGGCGGCAGGATGTCGGTGGTGTTGATCTTGGCGACCTCGGCCTCCACCGCCTTGATGGTGGGCATGGACTTCTCGCCGCGGTGCATCAGCACGATGCCCTCCACCACGTCGCCGTCGCCGTCCTGGCCGGCGACGCCGAGCCTGGGCAGGTGGCCGACCTGGACGGTTGCCACGTCCTCGATGGTCACCGGCCGGCCGTTCGGCGCGGTGACCAACGTGTGGCGCACGTCGTCCATGGAGTGGATCAGGCCGACGCCGCGGACGATCGCCGCCTGTGGCCCGATGTTCAGGGTCTGGCCGCCGACATTGATGTTGGCGTTGTTGAGGCTCGCGATCACCTGGCTCAGCGACACGCCGAAGGCGGTCAGGCGCGAGCGGTCGATGTCGACCTCGTAGGCCTTGGTCTTGCCGCCCCAGCCGGTGACGTCGATCACGCCCGGCACCGCCTTGAACCGCCGCTCCAGCACCCAGTCCTGCAGGGTCTTCAGG
>NZ_CAHJWH010000257.1 GCF_903642205.1 Caulobacter sp. S45
CGCCAAGCCGGAGGTCATCACCTCCATCGGAACCCGCCAATGGGCGCAGGTCAGTATTTAGGACGCCTGGTATTAGAGGTCGCCGCCCTATGATCTGGGTCCCGGCATTCGCCGGGATGAGCGGGGACGAAGGGTGGTCGATCTAGAAGGCCGAGTGCCCCGTGATCGCGCGCCCGAGGATCAGGGCGTGCACATCATGGGCGCCCTCATAGGTGTTCACCGTCTCCAGGTTGATGGCGTGGCGCAGCACGTGCAGCTCGCCGGTGATGCCGGCGCCGCCGTGCATGTCGCGGGCCTCCCGGGCGATGGCCAGCGCCTTGCCGCAATTGTTGCGCTTCATCATGGAGATGGCCTCAGGCACCCAGGCGCCCTCGTCCAGCAAACGGCCGAGCGCAAGCGCGCCCTCGAAGCCCAGCGCGATCTCGGTGGACATGTCGGCCAGCTTCTTCTGCACTAGCTGGCGAGAGGCCAGCGGCCGGCCGAACAGGGTGCGTTCGGCCACGTAACTTCTGGCGGCGTGGAAGCAGTATTCCGCCGAGCCCATGGCGCCCCAGCTGATGCCGTAGCGCGCCTTGTTCAGACACGAGAAGGGCCCGCGCAGGCCCCGCACGCCCGGCAGCAGGTTGGCCTCCGGCACGAACACGTCGGAAAGCCCGATGTCGCCGGTGACGCTGGCCCTGAGGCTCAGCTTGTCGCCGATCTTGGTGGTGGTGAAGCCGTCAAAGCCCCGCTCCACGATGAAGCCGCGGATGTCGCCGTCCAGCTTGGCCCAGACGATCGCCAGGCCCGCCACCGGCGAGTTGGTGATCCAGTACTTGGCCCCGTTCAGCACATAGCCGCCGTCGGCCTTCTTCGCGGTGGTCCGCATGGAGGCGGGGTCGGAGCCGCCCTCCGCCTCCGTCAGCCCGAAGCAGCCGATCAACTCGCCCCGCGCCATCTTGGGCAGGAATCGCTGCTTTTGGTCCTCGGAGCCGAATGCGTAGATCGGGTACATGGCCAGCGAGGACTGCACGCTCATGGCCGAGCGGTAGCCGCTGTCGATCGCCTCGACCTCCCGCGCGATCAGGCCGTAGGCCACGTGGCTGGCGCCCGCGCCGCCGTACTGTTCGGGCAAGGTGGCGCCCAGGAAGCCCAGCGCCCCCATCTCGGTCATGATCTCGCGGTCGAACCGCTCTTCGGAGAAGGCCGATACCACCCGGGGAAGCAGCTTCTCTCGGGCATAGGCGCGCGCCGCCTCGCTGATCATCCGCTCTTCGTCGGTGAGGCGACTGGTCAGATCGAGCGGATCGTCCCAGCGGTACGTCTTGGTCTCGGCGCCGGTGTCCAGGGGCATGGCAATCTTCTCTGACAAACGCAGTTAAGGCTCGCCCGGGACTATAGGCCGACGATGGCGATGTTGGAAGGCGACCGCGGCTCGGCGCGCGTGTTCGGCCAGGGCTTCAGAGCGGGGCGACGGCCCGGAAGGCGGCGGCGAGCTGCTCGGTGCTGAAGGGTTTTTCCAATATGGGGTACGGCCCGCACTCGGCGCACTGCTCAGGGGTCGCGGTGATGAAGATCACCGGCATGGGCCCGATCTCCGACAGGATGACCCGAACCGCCGCCGGGCCGGAGCCCGCGCCCAGCATGACGTCGGAGGTGATCAGGGCCGGCCGCTCTTCCCGCGCGCAGGCCAGGGCCTCGCGCTCGGTGGCGGCGAAGGCGAAGCTGGTCGCGCCTTCACCGCGCAGGGTGTCGCGGATGTCGTAGGCCGCGATCGCGTCATCCTCGATGATCAGCACGTGGCACATGGGCGACCCTCACAATTTATGTTAAGTTGGCGGAGCGAGCACAAGTTCCTCGGCCCGATGATCTGGGGACGGCGTCCGCCGCCTGGCCGGGTCCGGCGCGCGAGAGAAGACACGCCTCGCGCGCGCCAGGATCGTGTCCGGGAATGGCACGTTCCAGCACCATGCCGTTTGCAATCGCGCCTTCCACACGCCCGCCGGCCGCGATGGAGGCGCGCCTGGCGGACGCGGCGGCCGAACTGTGGCGACGCAGCGCCCAATTCGACCAGGACGGCGCTGAGCCGGCGGCGCTCTGCCGGCCGCTGGCCGAGCACGGCCTGTTCATAGACGCCCTGCCCACCGCCTACGGAGGCGGAGGTCTGGACTCTGCGGCCGACCGTCTCGCCCGGACCCTGATGCAGGTCGGCGGCGCGGACCTGTCCGCCGGCCGCATCTTCGAGGGCCACGTGAATGCCGTGAAGCTGGTTTGCCGCTACGGCGACGACGCGCAAAGGCGCGCCCTGGCCGACGACATCCACGCCGGCGCGGTGGGCGGGGTGTGGAACGCCGAAGCGCCGCCCGGGCTGCAGCTTGAGGAGGACCAGGGCGCGGCCGGCCGGCTGCGGGGCCGCAAGACATATGCGTCCGGCCTCGGGTTGGTGTCGCGGCCCGTGGTGACCGCGCGGACCGGGGAGGGCCAGGTGCTGATGCTGGCGCTGCGGCTGGCCCGGACGCCTCCGCACGACCTCTCCGCCTGGACCGTCCAGGGGATGCGCGCCACCGCCACGGGCACGGTGGACTTCACCGGCTGGGAGGTCGGAGCGGCCGACGTGATCGGCGGCCCCGGCGACTACTACCGCGCGCCCCTGTTCAAGGGGGGCGCCTGGCGCTTTGCGGCGGTGCAGACCGGGGCGGTGCTGCGCCTGGTCCAGCTCATGCGCGACGAGCTCCGCGCCCGCGGCCGCG
>NZ_CAHJWH010000258.1 GCF_903642205.1 Caulobacter sp. S45
GCATGCAGTGGTGGTCGACCGCCGACACGTAGCGCGGGATCGGCAGGGCGGGGTCGAGCTGCAGCCGCGCGTCGCCGGCGGTCAGGGCCTGCGCCGTGGCGGCCAGCCGCTCGGCCTGGCGCAGGGTGGTCCAGCGGCCGGCCTGCTGGCGCTGCTCCATGGTCAGCCGGCGCAGCGCCGACCAGGCCTGGAAGTAGGGGTCCTGCAGCAGGGCGTGGCGCACCTCGTGGCGGTCGCGGACCGAGCGCCCCAGCGCCTGTTCCGCCCGCGGCCCGGCGCGCACCTCCCAGGCCGTCTTCACGTGCGGCATGACCCGGGTGGATAGATGGCGATTCATGTGCGCCAGCCAATTCAGCCGCTCCACCTCGTCATGGCTGGTCTCGGGAAAGACGCCGTGGCGGCCGACCACCCGGTAGTCCGGCGGCCCGTCATAGGCAGGCGCGACCGCCTTCACCTCGCCCGACCCGTCCATCGCCGCCTCCGTGTGAGATGGCCTATGTCTATACCAACTCGCGCCGCAGCTCCACCAGCTCGTACCAGGTCATCATGTAGCCGCCGACGCCGCCCTTCAGGAACACGCCGTCCGTGTCGTCGGTGATCCACAGCTCGTAGGGCGGGTGCTGGCCCATGCCGTCCTCGCCCTCGTCGAGGAACTGGAAGCGGCGCGCGTCGAAGCCGCCGGCGGCCACGGTGACCCGCTCCCGCCCGAGGAACACGGCGTCGATCGCCACCCGGGCCAGCAAGGGCGGGGTGGCGCCGCGGTGGTCGGGGGAGGGCAGGTAGAGCCGCAGCGTGCGCCGCTCGCCGGGCGTGCTCCAAGACTGGCGCGAGAGCAGGAAGCCGTCGGCCACGATCGGGTGGGTGCCGAATCCATCGAGACGCCCGTCGAGTTCCGCCCGCTGGGACACCCGCCCGATCGAGGGGCCGTAGGATTCGCATTCGATGAAGCCTTCGCCGAAGCGGAACCAGCCCGAGCCCATGAACCGGTCGCCCACCGTCAGCCGGATCGCGCAGTCCGCCGGACGGCCCTGCGCGTCCAGGCCGTAGACCACGTCGCGCATGACGCTGGGATCGGGCTCGTCGATCTCGCAGTGGGCGCGAAGGGTCGTCGAGCCGTCGCCGTGATGGGTGAACAGAAAGCTCTCACGCCCCCGTTCCTGGCCCAGCCGCTCCGGCTTCCTGGACGTGTAGAGGATGCGGCCCTCGACGTTGCGGCGGCTCATGGCGGTGGTCTCCCTTCCCTGGAATGCGAGTGGTCCAGCTCATTCGCTCAGGATGAGGCCGACTGAGGCGGCGGAGACTTGTTTGAGGTCAGAAAGGCCGGCTCGCCGGGTCGTGCGCTTTCACCTTCCGGCGCGGCGAACCCCAGAGGCGGTCCGGTGTCGGCCAGGAAGCCGTAGGCCGCCTCGCCGGGCAGCCAGTCGGCCAGCCGGCGGCGCACCTCCACCAGCCTCTCCAGGTCGATCCCGGTCTTCAGCCCCATGGCCTGGAGCATGAAGACCAGGTCCTCGGTGACGATGTTGCCGCTGGCGCCGGGCGCGAACGGACACCCGCCCAACCCGCCGAGGGAGGCGTCGAGCGTGGTGATCCCCACCTCCAGCCCCGCCAGCGCGTTGGCGAGGCCGAGGCCCCGGGTGTTGTGCAGGTGCAGCCCGCTGAGCGCCTCCTCGCCCACCACGTCGCGCACCAGCCGCACCAGCCGCTTCACCTCCGCGGGGTTGGCGTAGCCGGAGGTGTCCGACAGCCCCACCTCGTCGCAGCCGGCCTGCATCAGCGCCTCGGCGAGGTGGGCCAACGCGGTGTCGGCGACCGGCCCCTCCAGCGTGCAGCCGAAGGCGGTGGACAGCCCGCCCTCGAAGCTCGGTCGGCGCTCGGGCGGCAGGGTGGCGAGCAGGGCGGCGATCGCCTGCGCCTCCTGGATCATCTGAGCATGGGTGCGGCGGACGTTGCGCAGGCTGTGGGTCTCGCTGACCGAGACGGGCAGGGTGATCTTGTCCGCCCCCGCCTCCACCGCCGCCTGCGCGCCCTTCAGGTTGGGGACCAGCGCCGCGACGGTCAGGCCGGGGATCGCCTTGGCGTGGCGCACCAGCGCGCCCGTGTCGGCCATGGACGGCAGGACGTGGGCCGGCACGAAGGAGCCGACCTCGATCTCGCGCACGCCCGCCGCCGCCTCCGCGTCGATCCAGGCCTTCTTGTGCTTCAGCGACATGAGCGAGGCGACGCTCTGCAGGCCGTCGCGCGGCCCCACCTCGCTGACCAGCACGTCCACGCCGTCCGCCCGCGGCATCCAAGCCCCCTTCTCGATGAGTTGGTATAAGAGTAGATCATTATGAGCTGGACGCCAGGACCCCTCCGCATGGACATCGAAGACGCCGCCGAAGCGCCCCTCGCGGGTCTCAAGGTGGTGGAGTTCTCCCACATGGTGATGGGCCCGTCGGCGGGCGTGGTGCTGGCCGACCTCGGCGCGGAGGTGGTCAAGGTCGAGCCGCTGGAGGGCGACGCCACCCGCTCCCTGCTCGGCTCCGGCGCCGGCTACTTCCCCATGTACAACAGGAACAAGAAGAGCATCCGGCTCGACCTGAAGAGCCCTGCGGGCGTGGAGGTGGCGCAAAGGCTCGCCGGCTGGGCCGACGTGCTGATCGAGAACTTCCGCCCGGGCGCCCTGGCGCGGCTCGGG
>NZ_CAHJWH010000259.1 GCF_903642205.1 Caulobacter sp. S45
CGGCGGCGGTACGCGGACCGGCCCCGCCCGGTCCCGCCTGAGCCTTGACCAATGTCGCGCCGGTCCCGCTCAGCGCGGCCATCAGCGGCTGAGCGGCGGAGCCGGCGGCCGGCGCCGGCGCACGCGGTGATCCCGAAGACGTCCCGGCGGGCCGGGAGGCCTCGCTCCCAGCCGGCGCACCGCCGGGCAGGGACTCGCCCGTTCCGCCGGCCTCCTCGTCAGCCTCCGCCAGGTCGTCCGGGGTGGGCTGGGCGGCCGAGGAGGCGCCGAGGCGCGGTTTCAGGACGGCTGGAGGGACGGCCGTGGGGGACTGCGCCGCGCCCTCGCCTTGAACGGCGATCGCCGCCTGGGTTTCCGCGGGGGTCGCCGTGTCAGAAGGCAGGGGGAGCGCGATGAGCGCCTCAGGGGGTTGTTGCAGGGCGCTGGCCCCAGTCGGCACCGCCGCGCCGGCGGCCGGCGCGGCGCCTTTAGAGGTCGCGTCGGAGTTTGGGGGGCTGGCGGGTCTGGACTTGGCGGCCGGTGAGGTCGGCTTTGCGGCGCCCGGGCCGCCAGCGCCCACCTGATCGCTCGTCTTCTCGTCCACCAGGGTGTGGAAGCCGGAGTCCGCCTCCAGGCGCCGGCGCGCGGCCTGGGCCGCCGCGAACGGGGTGGCTGTCCTTGAGGGCGGGCTGGCGGCGGTCGACGACATCGACCCGCTCCACGCAACCCCCGCGCCAGCCGCCATTAACGCTCAAACGCTTGCTCCGGCTTGGATCGCGGCGGCGGAATTAACCGATGAGCGACCCCAGGCGGCGCTTTCTGCCGTGTGGGCCGGGCGCTCGCGTCAGAAACTGCCGGGCTGAAACGCCGCCTTGCCGCGCCGACGACGGGCTCAGCCCACCATGTCCCAGGCCAGGGGTTCGCCCCGCGTCAGGTCGCGGGCGGCGCGGCGGCCCAGCACGTCGTCCAGGCGCGACGGCGGCAGGCCGAAGCCGGGTCGGATGGAGCGGACGTGCTCCGGCCCGAGTCGGGCGCCCCGTTCGACATCGGCGACCACATAGAGCGAGCGCCGGTAGGTGCGGTTCGCGCTCTCCTCCACGCCGCGGGCGTAGCCGGCTTCGCCTAGCGCCGCGTGGGCGTCGCGGCAGGCGCGCACCAGCTGGGCCAGCTCCTGCGGTTCCAGCGAGAAGGCCGAGTCCGGTCCGCCGTCGGCCCGATCAAGGGTGACGTGCTTCTCGATGATCGCCGCGCCGAGCGCCACCGCCGCCACCGCCGCCACCGTCCCCGGCGTGTGGTCCGACAGGCCCGCCACGCAGCCGAAGTCGGCGGCCAGGCGCGGGATGGTGGAAAGCTTCGCGTCGCTGAAGCGGGCGGGATAGGCGCTGACGCAGTGGAGCAGGGCCACCTCGCCCGTCCCGTGCGCCCGCGCGGTGGAGAGCGCTGCGGCGATCTCGGTCGGGCTGGCCATGCCGGTGGAGATGATCAGCGGCCTGCCCGTGGCGGCGGTGCGGGCGATCAGCGGCAGGTCCACCGCCTCGAAGGAGGCGATCTTGTAGGCCGGCGCGTCCAGCCCCTGCAGCAGGTCCACCGCCGTCTCGTCGAACACCGAGGAGAAGATGGTGATCCCGCGCGCCCGGGCGTGGGCGAACAGGGCTGCGTGCCAGGCGTAGGGGGTGTGCGCCTCGGCGTAGAGGTCGTGCAGGGTGCGCCCGGCCCAGAGGCCTCCCTCCAGCCGGAAGCCGGGGCCGTCGTGGTCGAGGGTGATGGTGTCGGGGGTGTAGGTCTGCAGCTTCACAGCATCGGCGCCGGCGTCGGCGGCGGCGTCGATCAGGCGGCGCGCACGGTCGATATCGCCGTTGTGGTTGCCCGACAGCTCGGCGATGACGAAGGGGGTGGCCTCGCCGCCGATGGCGCGGCCGGCGATCGCGAAGGGTTGGGTCTGGACGTTGCGGGCGGAGCCGGGCACAGACGGCCTCTCGGAGGATGCGCTGGGTTCAGGCCGGGTTCAGCCGTCGGCCGTCAGTCTCCCTGGTCAGCGTTAACGCTTTGTCGCCGGTCGAGCGGATGGGGTTGCGGCATGATCGAGCTGCGTGATTTTGTGGACGGGGATGTCCACGACCTGTTCCGCTGGCGGCGCGAGCCCGAGGTGGACCGCTGGATGTACGAGCTGCCGCCCGAGCAGTTCGCAGGCCACCAGCAGTGGTTCGACGGCCTGCGCGCCGACCCGCGCCGTAGAGGCTGGATCATCGAGCTGAACGGCCAGCCCTGCGGCGCCCTGACGCTGGTGGGCATCTCGCCGACCCAGCGCCGCGCCCAATGGGGCTGGTACATCGGGGAGGCCGACGCCCGCGGCCGCGGCGCCGGCCGCGCCGCCCAGGCTCTGGGCCTGGACCGCGCCTTCGCCGAATACGACCTGCACAAGGTCTGGTCCGAGGTCCCCGCCGGCCACGAGACCGCGCTCAAGGCCCAGGCCGCCGCCGGTTTCCGCCGCGAAGGCTATCTCCGCCGCCACGCCTTCAAGCACGGCGAGTTCCGCGACGTGGTGCTCATGGCGATCCTGGCGGACGAGTGGGCGGTGAGGCGGGAGGCGGTCCGGAGTGAGCTGGTGAAGTCGGGGATGATCACGGGGTGATCTGACGCTCCAAGACGCGGGCTATCTGAGCGTCGCCTGCCTGTCTAA
>NZ_CAHJWH010000260.1 GCF_903642205.1 Caulobacter sp. S45
TCGGACCTCGGCCTGCCGACGAAGAACGTCCGGCGCTGGATCGACATGGACAGCATCCCGGCCGAGTGGTTCGCGCCCATCGCGCGCGCCGCAGCCAGTAGGGGTTTCCGCGAGATCACGGTGGAGATGCTCGCCGCCCGAGCTGAAGGGCGCGGTATAGCTGCTCGCGCGGCCAAGCCGGCAAGGCACGAGCAGGCGAGCGCCGCCTGATGCACCCGCCACCAGACGCGCCCGTGCGCGAGCAGAATTTGGAAGCCTACCCGCGGAGCCAAGATAGAGCGTCGTCGTACAGCCAAACGGTTGAGGCGATCCTGGACGAGGCGGTCACCCTACTCTCGGCCGCGCAGGGTCTGCGCCCGATCTTTGCCAAGCTCTTTAAGGCGGACCACTTCTTCCTGAACGCGATGAGCCGAGACGCGGAACTCGGTCCCGCACTCGCGACAGGTGAAGTGACGCTGCTGCTCCAGCCGTCCGACGCTGCGGGTCGCCTTCTTTCCGCATTTCAGACAGCGCACGCGCAGATCGACGTCCTGAAGACCCTCGCCGGCCATCTCGACTCTCCTTCGATGGACGCATGGATCATCCACTCAACGCCTTGGCGCTGCAATGCAGGACAATCTTTCCACCGCGAGGGGGAATCAGGCCGACTCGTCTGCCCAGACATCTCAGGCCTCCTTCGCCCCGATCTCCCCGCGCTCCAGGTCCCGCACGACCATGGCCAGCCCACGGTCGGTAAACCTGTCCGCCCATTTCCGCAGGGTATCGGCCCTCTCGCCTCGTATGTGCGAGGCCACCCCGTTAATGTCCCGCGCGGCCTTCAGCAGGTCCACGGCCAGCTCCAGCGAGTAGTGTCGTTCAGCGCTCATCGCTCAGTCTCTCTTCGGTTTCCGCTTCGTCCGGCTCAGCCGCGCCTTGGCGAGCTGTCCTTGGTCCTCGCTGATCGCCCGCCACATGCCGGCTCGGTCCGGGTCCTTGCGCATGGCGATGGCCGCGCCGCCCGCATCGGCGGCATGGCGGATCGCGGCCAGGGTGTCGGCGTCGTCGTCCATCTCAGTTTCCCCTTGGAGAGCACGAATGAAGTGGCTGGACGACTTTACGGCCGGCTTCAGCGCGGAAGGCCGGGCGGCGAAGCGAGCGCGCGCCAGGCAGGCGCTTGGTCTGCCGCTGCTGCTCCACGAAAGGCTCATGCGTCCCGCGACGGAGGTCGAGCAGCTCAGGCTTCTGGGTCGCGTGTCGGCTTCGGAGCCGAAGGTCGACGTGCTCGCCCACGCCCTCAAGAACCCCAGCTTCGAGTTGCTGAAGCCCCCTATCCAGCCGGTGCGCCCGGCGGATGCACCGACGCCCTCGGTGCCCACAACGGAGTCCCCCCAAATGTCCGACATCGACAAACTCGCCAAGGGCGAGCTTACCGTTCCCGCTTTCGTCACGAAGGTGGTGGGCGAGATCAACGCCAACGCGGCCCTGAAGTCCGCGGCGTCCTTTGTTCTGATGCTGCTGGCGCCGACCATCGAGAAGGCCCTGGGGTCTTCGACGGTGGCGACCTCCATCGTGCAGGACATCGAGGCCGGCCTGAGCGGCCAGTCCCTGAGCGCCGGCATGGCCGGGCTGGGCGTCTAAGCGGATCATCTGTTCGCCGGGCAGGCCAGGGCGGCTCCAACCGCCCTGGTCTGATCCGCTCCATTCAGGATCGCGTTCCCGCGCGCCCTGAACCTATCCGCCGCTCTGTAGGCGGCACGTCTCACACAGTCATCGCATCCCGCGCCGGCCATCGCCAAGATGTTCGACGCCCGCAGGTAGCTGGTGGCCAGATCGCCGCTGCCTTTCATCTGCAAACCCTCTGTCCAGCTCCGTTGCGAGATCACTCATGACGGACATGCAGATGCATTTCACCGAAAACGATCTCAGCGAAATGCTGGGAACGATGCTGCGCCAGCGCACCGCCTCGGCGAAGGACTTGGCCCACAGGATCAGGGTCGATCCCCGCGCCGCCGAGGGCTACCGCGCCGGGCGCCACCTGCCTCCCCTCCCTGTCTTCTTCCGCATCGTTGGAGCTTTAGGCGACGACATCCGCGAAGCCCTCCAGAACCCCGTGGAGACCCATGCCCGCCTCACCGCCGAGATCGACGCCGCCGAACGAGCCGCAGCCGAGAAGCGGCGCATCCGCGACGCGCTGGCTGGCCGTCCAGCTGGCGTGGAGGCGGTTTCGCCAGCGTCTGAGGGAGTTCAGGCGCGATGAGACCGCAGCCGGCCCTCCGCTGCCCCTGGACAGGCCCTGACGGGAGCGCTCGGCCGTGAGCGACATCATCCCCTTTCCAATCCCCGCGAGGTCTGTGGACCCTGTGGTGATGTGCCGGGGCGCGGGGGCGGCCGATGCCGCTCCCGCGCCTTCACGGCGCTCTCGCAAGATCAGCAACCTCAGCCTAGCGCAGCGAATGGCCTGCGCCTACCGCTTCGCCTGGCGCGGCGCTGACCGCTGTCGCGTCGGAACCGACCTGGGCGCCGGCTGGACTTGCCTCGCTTTAGTGGAGAGCCGTTGGCTACTGAGCGGCCTGTCTCTCGAACGCGGCCGGGCTGACGAAGTCCAGCGCCGAGTG
>NZ_CAHJWH010000261.1 GCF_903642205.1 Caulobacter sp. S45
GTGACCCAGGCCGCCCAGCACCCGGCGCCTCCGCACCCGCTCGCCCCAGCGCCTCACGCCCCGGACGCACCGCATGTCGATCACGAACACCACACGCCGGGCGAGCCGCGCTAGCGCCGGACGCGCCTGCCGGAGCGCCCCGCCCCGCTGTGCGTTGAGGCTGCGCATTTCGGAGGAGACGACCCGCCATGGCGCAGCACTTCAAGCTCACTGAGGAGGACGATGGCTTCCTGAACCTGCCGCAGGGCGCGGTCCTGGTGGCCTCGGGCACCGACGGCGCCCACGCCTGGCTCGAGCGCGACAAGGACACCACGGTGCGGATCGTCGTGGCCAGCGTGGGCGTCGCCACCTCCGACGGCGCAAGCCTTGAAGCGGTGATCGAGGTGGACGGCGCCACCGCCAGCGGTCACGCCGGCCCGGTCCAGGCCGACACCCACCTGCAGGTCCTGCAGAGCGTGCAGGTGGTGCTGAAGCCCGACCAGCGCCTGGTCTTCAAGGCCTTTCCGAACGCCTCCAGCGTGAGGGTATTGAAGACGGTGGTCTACACATCCGACCTGAAGTGAGCCTCAGGGGCTTGGACTGAAGCCCTAACCCCAGGGTCCGCAGGCCTCCGGCTTTCCGGGAAACGGCGCTGATGCGAGGTCCGCCGCGCACAATCCGTTGGGCATCCTGCCGCTCCTCCGTCCGGTTCGCAGCAGGAAGGCGTGTTCCACCACGCTCGCCTGCTGCTCCAGGTTCAGCGCCTCGAACGCACCAATCGGGAGGGGGTAGCGGTAGCCAGACAAGCCGGGGCCATAGCCGCCAGAGGTCAAGACGCGCGCCCAGCTCGCAAGCGTACGGAGCGGGCGGGTCTGGAACTGCCAGACGTGCACCAGTTCGTGCACCAGCAAGGCCTGGGCATGCGCATCCGCCCTCGCGAAGTCGGCGCTCGCCAAGTGGGGCGGCAGGAAGATGTGCGGACCTAGGGTGAAGGCGAATCCGCCGAAGCCGCCTGCGTGGAGCCGCACGGCGTCCAACTTCACCTCCTCAGCGAAAACGCCCTGAGCCAGGCTTTGCTCGCCGGGCGTCAGGCCACGGCCCACCCTCAGCCCCGGGCCAGCGGCTGTTCGGGCACGCCCAGCGCGTCGGCCAGCCGCATCTTGGCCGAGCCGGGCTTCAGCGCCTTGGGCTGGCTGGCGTGGGGCGCCCAGCCGGTCAGGGTGATCAGCTCGAAGGTCGCAGGCACCCGGCCGTCCTCCAGGCCGAAGCGCTCCGCGTAAATGTCCGAGGTCCGGGCGAGAACGCGGCGGCTCAGCGGCCGGCGCGGGCGGTCCGCCAGCGCGCTAGCCTCACCCATGGCGCGCAGCTCCGCCATCAGCCTGAGCGGATGGGCGTAGCGGACCGTGATCCGGTCCACATCGCTCACCGGCAGGGCGAAGCCGGCGCGCTGTAGCAATCCCGCCGCATCCAGCGCGTCGGCGAAAGGCGAGACGCGCGGACCCGCCCCGTCCGACAGCTCGGCCTCCGCCTGCAACAGGCTCTGGCGGAGTTCGGTCAAGGTCGCACCGCCGTAGAGGGTCGCGATGAACAGGCCGTCGGGCTTCAGCACCCGCCGGGCCTGCACCAGGGCGCCGACCAGGTCGTTGGTCCAGTGCAGCGAGAGCAGCGACACCACCAGGTCGAAACTCTGCGGCGCAAACGGCAGCCGCTCCTCGTCGGCGACCAGGCGCAGGCGCCCGCGGCCGTCCGATCGGTGGAACATCGCCGCGGAAAGGTCTGCCTCGACCAGGGTATCGACTTGCGCCGCTGCATCGCTCTCCCACAGCTTGCGCGCGAACACGCCGGAACGCGCGCTGAGGTCGACGGCGAGCGGGAAACGTCGCAGGATGGCCGAGAGGCGCCAGGCTACGTCCTCGGCCACGCGCGCCTTCAGGAAGTCGGCGGCGGGGTAGCCCGGCGCCGCGCGATCCAGCCGGGCGCGGTGCAGGGGGCGGTCGAACAGTCGGGGGGGAAGGTCGGCCATGAGCGTGCAAGATGGGGCCGCCCGCCCGCGCTTCAAAGCGCCCCGCTTCGCCTTGGCGCCTGCAGGCGGCTGGGCGGCCGCCGCGCTGGACCTGCTGCTGCCGCCGGAGAGCTTCGACGGCTCCGGGAGCTCGCCGCAGACGCCGGGCTTCTCCGCCGCCGCCTGGACCCGTATCGCCTTCCTTGACGATCCGGTGTGCGACGGGTGCGGCCTGCCCTTTCCCTACGATCAGGGCGAGGCCGTGCGCTGCCCCGCCTGCACGGCGCGCCCGAGGGCCTTCGCACGAGCCCGGGCGGCCTGCCTCTACGACGAGCACTCACGCGAGCTGATCCTGAAGCTGAAGCATGCGGACCGGCCTGAGGTCGGCGCCCTGTTCGCCCGCTGGCTGTCGAGAGCCGCCGCGCCGCTGCTGGGGGATGTCGATGCTATCGTTCCGGTGCCGCTGCACCCCTCGCGCCTGTTCGCCCGCCGCTACAACCAGGCGGCCGAGATCGCGCGCCCCCTCTGCCGGCTGACCCGCAAGCGCTACCTTGCCGACGCGCTGGTGCGCCGCCGCGCCACCAGGTCGC
>NZ_CAHJWH010000262.1 GCF_903642205.1 Caulobacter sp. S45
CGCCCAGGCCTATCGCGACGCCGCAGCCCGGTCCGGCGCCTCCCCCGACGCCGCCGGCCAGGCCACCGCCCGCCAGCTCGAGGGCCGCCTGGGTCCGGGCGAGTATTTCCGCACGACCGACGGACGGTGGGTGCGGCGGTAGCTGGCATGTCCCCTTCCCCCTCGATGGGGAAAGGGGCGGGACGGGGTGAGTGCAGGACGCGTGGGGAAGGGCTCCTGGAAGCGCCTTCCGAGCATTTCACTCCAGCCGCGGCGTGAACACGCCCACCCCTGCCCCTCCCTCCCCATCGAGGGGGAGGGAATAGGCGGACGCTATAGCCTGCCCTCGGGGGAGGAGAAAGGCGGCGCTAGGCCACCACCTGTTCGGGCTCCGGCACATGCGCCGCCAGCCGTCCGCCGATGCGGATGGGCTCGGCCCGCACGGCCAGCCCGGTCAGCGCGTCGGTCTCCACATAGACGCCGCATACCGTCGCCGGGCCTGAGGCCGGTTGGTGGCGGGCGCCCGGCAGGCGGGTGGCGAAGCGGCGGACCGCCTCCTCCTTGGCCATGCCGATCACGCTGTCGTAGTCGCAGCAGCCCCCCGCATCGGTCTGGTAGGCGGTGCCGCCCGGCAGCACCTGGGTGTCGGCGGTGGGCACGTGGGTGTGGGTGCCCACCACCAGGCTGGCCCGCCCGTCGCAGAAATGGCCCATCGCCATCTTCTCCGAGGTGGCCTCGCAGTGGATGTCCACGATGACGGCGTCCGCGGCGGTCCCGAGCGGGCAGGCCTCGAGCTGCGCGTCGACGGCGGAGAAGGGGTCGTCCAGGCTGTCCATGTGCACACGGCCGAGCGCGTTCATCACAAGCACGCGGCGGCCGCCCGGCGCGTCGAACATCCAGGCGCCTCGGCCCGGCGCATGGCTCAACCGCGGATAGTTCAGCGGGCGCAGAAGCCGCGGCTCCCGGTCGATATAGGTGAGCGCCTCGCGCTGGTCCCAGCTGTGGTTGCCGAGCGTCAGGCAGTCGGCCCCGGCGTCGAACAGCTCCTCGGCAGTCTTAGGGGTGATCCCGAAGCCGGCGGCGGCGTTCTCCGCATTCACCACCACGAAGTCGAGCGCCAGCGTCCGCCGCAGCCGGGGCAGATGGGTGGCCAGGCCCTCGCGCCCGGCGCGGCCGATCACGTCGCCGAAAAAGGCCAGGCGCACTCAGGGGACTCCTTTGAAATCGAGATACTCCCTTTCGGTCAGAACGCCATCCAGGCGCTGGTCGAAGGCGTCGGTGGGGATGCGCGGAACCTCCTGAGCGGCATAGGCGAGGCCGATGGCGCGCGCCGGCGGGCCGCTGGCGCGCCGGGCGGCGAGGGTGCGGTCGTAATAGCCGCCGCCCTGGCCGAGCCGCGCGCCGGTACGGTCGAAACCCAGCAAGGGAACGAAGATCAAGTCGGGCTCCACGGCTTTAGCGTGGGGGGGAGGGGCGGGAAGACCGAGAGTATCCGGCTCCAGCACACCGGTAATCTCGCGAAAGATCAACGGCCGTTCGGGGGCGGCGACTACGGGTAGGCAGATGAGGACGCCCTGCCGTGCAAACCAGACCGACAGCGGCTTGGAATCGAGTTCGCCGCCGCAGCGGACGTAGAAGGCGGCGATCTTGGGCGGCGGTCGCGCCTGTGACGCGTAGACTTCGACGACCTGTTCCGCCGCCGGAAACGCCGTCGCCCGGAGTTCGCGCCTGCGCGCCCGCAACAGTCGGCGCAGTTCAGACTTTTCCTCGGTCCCGCTCAAACCCCTCGCCCCGCCGGGGAGAGGCAAGGGGCGACTTCATATCGGTGGCGGCGCCGCGAAGAACCGTGGAGGCGTTTCAATCCACTCGAACCTGGTTGGCCAGGTGGGCGCCGTGTGCGCAGGCCCAGGGGCCTGAACAGGGACAGCTCCCAAGAGAGTCGATTAAGGTCCCCGGGATATGAGTCCTCCGACGCGAACCGCAGCAAGACCCGCCGGGATTGAAGATAGGCCGCGCAGGGGTCCGGCTCAAGCGGCGGCGAACCTTATCCTCCTCCGCTTCGCGGGGAAGGAGAAACGGCAGTCACCCTGCCTTCGCCGCCAGCGCCTCTATCCGGTGAGCGGCGGCGTCGAGCGCCTGGGCGGCGCGGGCTTCGGCACGGGCCTGGTCGGACTGCAGCCTGGCCAGCTCGGCCTGGGCCTGGGCCATGCGGGCGCGAAGGTCGCTCAGCTCGTCGGCGGTCATCAGGGCGGCCATCAGGAACAGCCGCAGGTCGCCCACCCGGCCCACCGAGCGCGACACCTCCTGGACCTGGCGGTCGAACTGGGCGGCGAGCGTCCTTACGTGGGCCTCCTGGCCGTCCTCGCAGCCGACGGCGAAGGGGTGGCCGCCGACCTCGACGGTGACCGTGCTCATTCCGTCGGCTCCTCGTGGGGGGCGGGCTCGGCCGCGTCCGTCTCGTGCTGGTGGTCGGCCAATCCGGGTCGAGACTCAAGCGCTGAATCGAAGCGGTCGGCATCCGGCAGGAGCTCCTCCTGCAGGCCGGCGTCCAGGCCGGGCTCGAACAGGCCGGG
>NZ_CAHJWH010000263.1 GCF_903642205.1 Caulobacter sp. S45
TGGACGACAGCTGGTCGGACGTGTTCAGCCGCGTGCTGGTGGAGCGGATCGAGCCGCGCCTCGGCGAGGGGCGCCCCACGATCCTCTACGAATACCCTCTGGCGGAGGCCGCGCTGGCACGTCCCTGCCCCCACGACGGCCGCGTGGCGGAGCGCTTCGAGCTCTACGCCTGCGGGGTGGAGCTGGCCAACGGCTTCGGCGAGCTCACAGACCCCGTCGAGCAGCGCCGCCGCTTCGAGGCCGACATGGCCGAAAAGGCCCGCCTTTACGGCGAACGCTACCCGATCGACGAGGACCTGCTGGCGGCGCTCGCCCTGATGCCGCCCGCCAGCGGCGTCGCCCTCGGCTTCGACCGCCTGGTCATGCTGGCGACGGAAGCGACACGCGTGAACCAGGTGCTGTGGACGCCGTGAGCGGTGAAGGATGGACCTGCTGAGAGCGGACGTTACGACCCGCCGCTATGGGTGGAGGCTGTGTGAAAACGCGCTGATCTGGTAGACTTCGCCTGCTTCGCGGGGTGTCAGTCATGGCGCGATTTGTCGAAGGTGCGGATCGTCATCAGGTGCAGCTGCTTCCAGCAGCACTCGATGACTACGTGGACGAGGACAATCCAGCCCGGGTGATCGACGTCTTCGTAGATGAGCTGGACTTGGCGGCTCTGGGGTTCGCACGCGTGCAGGCGGCGGCGACGGGGCGGCCGGGTTACTCGCCCGGCTGCATGCTGAAGCTCTACTTGTACGGCTACTTGAACCAGGTGCAGTCCAGCCGCAAGCTGGAGCGTGAAGCTCGGCGCAACACCGAGCTGATGTGGCTGACGGGCAGGCTCGCCCCGGACTTCAAGACCATCGCCGACTTCCGCCGCGACAACGGCGAGGCGCTGCAGCGGGCTTGCGCCGCCTTTGTCGCGATCTGCCGGGGCATGGGCCTGCTCTCGGGCGGGGTCGTGGCGGTGGACGGCAGCCGCTTCAAGGCGGTGAACACGCGCGACAAGAACTTCACCCCCGCCGCGGTGCGCCGGCGCATCGAGCAGGCGCAGGCCAGCATCGAGCGCTACCTGCGGGCGCTGGACACCGCCGACCGGCAGGAGGGCGAGGCGGCGGAGCTGCGCGGGACCCGGATCAGGGAGCGGCTGGGCGCCCTGCGAGAGCAGGTGCGTGGTCTCCAGGCCGTGGAGGTCGAGCTGGCCACGGCTTCGGATCACCAGATATCGCGCACCGATCCCGACGCCCGCGCCATGGCCACCCACGGCAAGGGGACGGGCATGGTGGGCTACAACGTCCAGGCCGCCGTGGACGCGGAGCACCACCTGGTGGTCGCCCATGAGGTGACCAACGTCGGACACGACCGCAGCCAGCTCGCCAACATGGCGGCGAAGGCGCAGGCGGCGACCGGGGCCGGGCCGCTCACCGTGCTGGCCGACCGAGGCTACTTCTCAGGCGAGGAGGTCCTCGCCTGCGAGGCGCTCGGCGTCACGCCGCTTCTGCCCAAGCCGCTGACCTCCGGATCGAAGGCCGAGGGGCGCTATGGCAAGCAGGACTTCGTCTACGACGCCGAAGCAGACGCGTACGTCTGCCCGGCCGGCGAGCGGCTGACCTGGCGCTTCGACAGCGTCGAGCACGGCATGACGTTACGGTCCTACTGGACCAGCAACTGTTCGGCCTGCGCCCTGAAGGCGAACTGCACGACCGGCAAGGAGCGACGGATCAAACGGTGGGAGCATGAAGCCGTCATCGACGCCATGCAGGACAGGCTTGATCGCCAACCCGAAGCGATGCGCACCCGCCGCAAGACCGTTGAGCATGTCTTCGGTACGCTGAAGGCCTGGATGGGAGCCGTCCACTTCAGGATGCGACGTCTGGACAAGGTCGCAGGTGAGATGAGCCTCCACATCCTGGCCTACAACATGAAGCGACTGATCTCGATCTTCGGAGTGAAGCCGCTGATCTCTGCGCTAAACGCCTGAGAGCGGCTCCCTCCCGCGCTACCCGCTCACCGCCCTGCATCCCACCAAGCGTTCTCACACAGCCTCGGTGGTTCGCTGCCACCCGGTCCGCCGCGCCCACGCCCGCTTTGCGCCCAATTCTAGCCGTTCAGCCTGTCGCAGCGGCTCCTCAGAGCGGTCGTTTGTGCATGATGGCCCGGTGCGCGACAGACCCTATTTCTCGGCGCATATTAACGTGGATCAGGTCTGGGCGGGACGAAAGTCGGTGATCGACATTGCAGCCGAATTGGCATCGGAGAGTCACCTTAACGCGTCGTCGCGGTGCAACACATTGTGCTAGCAGGACTAGCGCGATCCAAGCGGTCAATCGACCTGCTGGGCAACAACCGACGACATGCTCTGCTAGGTCGGTGCCGGCTCTTCAACCGGGCGGTCGCTCGCGCCAGCAGTTGCGGGTGAGATCGTGAAGGCGCACGCTGAAGTCCACGACGGGTCAAGCGAGCTCACGGCGTCCGAATTGCCCCGCTTGGGTGTGAGCCTCGCCGAGGTGGAGACTTTCCTTGTCGTTGCGGAGCAGCGTAGCTTCCGGAAGGCG
>NZ_CAHJWH010000264.1 GCF_903642205.1 Caulobacter sp. S45
CGTCGCCTCGGCCCCCTCAGTCGGCTGCGCCGACAGCTCCCCCAGCGGGGGAGCATCTGGTCGGCGACAGGTCTTGGCGGCCCAGCCAGGCGAGCAGCCGCGCGTTCACCTGCTCCGGCGCCTCCTGCTGCACCCAGTGGGAGACGCCGGGCAGCCGCTCCAAGGTGAAATCCGCCACCAGCGGGCCATAGCCTTCGGTAAGCTCCAGGCCGAGCGCCTTGTCCTGCTCGCCCCAGATCATCAGGATAGGAGTGCGGATCATCGCCGCCGCCTGGCCGCCGCCGAGGTCCGCATTGGCGCGGTAGTAATTGATCATCGCCGTCATCGCGCCGGGCTTCAGCGCGTTGGTGCGATAGACGTCGAGCACCTCGTCCGGGAAGGCCGCCTTGTCCACCGCCATGCCGCGGATGGCTTGGCCGACCCCCCAGGCGTGGCCGGCGGTGAGGATCGCCTCCGGCAGCCAGGGCAGCTGGAAGGCGGCCACGTACCAGGACCGCCTGCGCTGCGCCCAGGAATGCCGGAGCGCCTGTCCAAAGACCATCGGGTGGGGCACGTTCATCACCACCAGCCCGTCCAGCGGCAGGGCTTGCCGCAGCGCGAAGCTCCAGGCCACCATCGCCCCCCAGTCGTGCCCGACCAGCAGTCGCCGCCGTGCGCCCAGCGCGTCGAAGAGGGCGGCGACATCGGCGACCAGGTGGTCGAGATGGTAGGCGGCGCGTCCTCTCGGCTTTTCGCTGTCGCCATAGCCGCGCAGGTCCGGCGCCACGGCCCGCCATCCGGCGCTCTCGAGCGCAGGCAGCTGGTGGCGCCAGGAGAAGCGGCTCTCGGGGAAACCGTGCAGGCAGAGCGCCACGGCGTCGCCCTCGCCGGCCTCGTCGAGCGTGAAGCCGAGGCGGTTGGCCTGCACGCGGCGGGTGGTGATCATCTGGGGTCCGACAGGGTGCGCCGCACCGCGTTGCGCCAGCCGTCCAGCAGGCGCTCGCGCTTGCGGGCGTCCATCTGCGGCTCGAAGCGCCGGCGCCGGCGGGGCAGGGCGGCGAAGGCGGCTTCTTCGCCGTACACGCCGCAGGCGCGCCTGGCCATGTAGGCGGCGCCGAGCGCTGTGGTCTCCAGCTCCGCCGGCCGCTCCACCGGCAGGTCGGTGACGTCGGCCAGGAACTGCAGCATCCAGTCGTTGGCCGCCATTCCGCCGTCCACCTTCATGGCGTTCAGCGCCACCCCGTCTTCGGCCACCGCGGTGAACAGGTCGCGGCTCTGGTAGCAGGCCGACTCCAGCGCCGCGCGCGCCAGCTCCGCCGCGCCGCTCGCCCGGGTGAGGCCGAACAGGGCGCCGCGGGCGTCGGGGTCCCAGTGCGGCGCGCCGAGACCTGTGAAGGCCGGCACCAGGTAGACGCCGCCGTTGCCCTGGAGGCTGCGCGCCAGGCCTTCCGTCTCCGCCGCCGTCCTGATCAGGCCCAGCCCGTCGCGCAGCCACTGCACCGCCGCCCCGGCCACGAAGATGGAGCCTTCCAAGGCATAGGTGGAGCGGCCGTCCAGTCGGTAGGCGACCGTGCTGAGCAGGCGGTGGCGGGAGTCCACGGGCGTTCCGCCCGTGTTCACCACCATGAAGCCGCCGGTGCCGAAGGTGGTCTTCACGTCGCCGGCTGCGAAGCCGCACTGGCCGACACCGGCCGCCTGCTGGTCGCCGATCACGCCCAGGATTGGGATCGGCCGGCCGAACAGCTCCGGCGCGGTGCGGCCGTACTCGGCGGAGCAGTCGCGGACGTCCGGCAGCAGGGCGCGGGGCACGTCGAAGATGCGGCAGAGGTCCTCGCACCAGTCGCCGCGGCGGATGTCGTAGAGGCTGGTGCGGCTGGCGTTGGTGGCGTCGGTGGCGTGGACCCGTCCGCCGGTCAGCCGCCAGAGCAGGAAGCTGTCCACAGTGCCGAAGGCCAGGCGGCCGGCCCTCGCGGCTCCGCGCGCTCCGTCCACGTGGGAGAGTATCCAGGCGACCTTGGCGGCGGAGAAGTAGGGGTCCAGCAGGAGGCCGCTCTTCGCCCGCACCGTCTCCGCCAGTCCCTGCGCCTCCAGCTCGCGGCAGGCGCCCGCGGTGCGGCGGTCCTGCCAGACGATGGCGTCGTAGATGGGCGCGCCGGTCCCGCGGTCCCAGACGATCGTGGTCTCACGCTGGTTGGTGACGCCGATGGCCACCACCTCGCCGCCTCCGCGCTCGGCCGCGGTGAGGGCCTGGCGGGCGGTGGCCAGCGTGGTGGACCAGATCGCCTCGGGATCGTGCTCGACCCAACCCTCGGTGGGGTAGAGCTGGAGGACCTCCGCCCGCGCGGAGGCGACGACCTCGGCTGAGGCGTTGAAGACCAGGGCGCGGCTGGAGGTGGTGCCCTGGTCAATGGCGAGGATGAGGGGCGGCCCGGCCGGCATCGAAGCCGCCTACAGGCCGCCGAGGAACCGGATCAGCGCTTCGTTCACCTCGGTGGCGCGCTCCTGCTGGGTCCAGTGGCCGCAGCCGGGGAGCAGGAGGGTCTCGCG
>NZ_CAHJWH010000265.1 GCF_903642205.1 Caulobacter sp. S45
CGTGGCGGCCGGGGGCGCCGCGGACGCGGTTGCTGCAACGGCCGGCTTGGCGGCCGGATGGTGGAAGATCTTGTCCATGATCGCCCCGAAGATGCTCATCGGTCAGGCTCCGTCAGCGCCGGCAGGTCGCCGGCGACCTGCCAACCCGGCATCAGACGGAGCGTTCCGTCCCAGTGCGTCGCAGGATACCGCGGTTTGGCCTTGGACGAGGCCTGTGGCCTGAAACGGGTGACCGCCGCCGAGAGGGCCTTGCCGGTCGCTCCGGGCACGGGCGCAGGATGGGTGGCGGCGTAGATCGAAGGTGCGGCGCCTTCCGCCCTATGACAGGCGGTGATCTGGTCCATCAAGCGCCGCTGGCGCGCCAGTAGCGGCTGCGCGCTACATGCCTGCGTACCACTCGTAGCCTCGGTCTTCCCAATAGCCCCCCTTGCCGCCGTTGATCCCGGCGAGCGTACTGGTGAGCGAGATGCGCTGGATGTACTTGGCCTGCTTGTAGCCGAGCTGCCGCTCCACCCGCAGGCGCAGCGGCGCCCCGTGGGCGACGGCGAGGGGTTGGCCGTTCATGGCGTAGGCGATCAGGGTCTGGGGATGGAAGGCGTCCACCAGGTCAATGCTCTCGTAATACTGGCCGGGCGCCTGATCCCCGCCTTTAGCCGGTTCACCCTCAAGATTGTCGGCGCAGTAGAAGACGGCGTACCTGGCGCCCGGCTGCACCCCGGCCGCCTTCAGCAGCAGGCCTAGCGGCGTCCCGGTCCAGCCGCCGATGGCGCTCCAGCCCTCCACGCAGTCGTGGCGGGTGATCTGGCTGCGGGCGGGCAGCCGTTTGAGGGCGGCCAGGCTCAGCGACAGGGGCCGGGCGACCATGCCGTCGATGACCAGCTTCCAGTTGGCGAACCGTTCGCTCACCGCCTGGTTGTAGGCGGGATAATCCGGGTTCAGAGTGCCGTTGGCCTTGAAGTCGCGTGAAATCTCCGATGGCTGGTACTCGCGCGCCAGCGCGCCGCCGCCCAGCAGGAAACGCTGGGTGTGCAGAGTCCAGTCCGCGCCATAGTCAAGCACGTGCTGGAAGGCCCGAGCGCCGTTCAGCTTGTCGGCGTGGATCGCCTGGGAACAGCCCGCCAGCAGCAGGCCCGAGCCGGTGAGCCCACCCGCCAACGCGGCGCGTCGCGTGAACAGCGCCATCTCAGCCGCGGCCCCCGTGCAGGCGCGGTGTGGGCGGCCGGTCGGGGGGCACGTGGTAGGCGCCTGTGATGATGGAGCGGATCTCGTTGATCGGGCCCGCCAGGAACACTTCGGCCACATGGACGAAGATGAACAGGGCTATGGCCGCGGCGAAGGCGAAATGGAGCGTGCGCGCCGACTGGCGGCCGCCGAACACATCAAGCAGCCAGGGGGCGAAGGCGTCGAGTCCCGGCGATAGGGTCAGCCCGGTGCCGACCATGCCCAGCACCAGGGAGATCAGGCCCAGATAGGCCAGCTTCTGCAGCACGTTGTAGCGCTTCGCCTCCTCGCCGGTGGGATGCTTGTTCCGCAGATGCTCCCAGATCGAGCGAGGGATCGACTTCAAGTCGCGCCATGTCGGCCATAGGTCGCGCTGGACGTGGCGGATCCACAGCGACCAGGCCAGATAGACCGCCCCATTAGCGATCAGCGTCCAGGCCAGAAAGAAATGCCAATGTCGCGAGTCGGCCAAGTCCTGGAAGCTGGGGATGGTGATCCATCCCGGCCAGGCGCGCGCCATCCAGCTCCCATGGCTCTGCGACCAGCCCAGCACACCTGTGGTGTCGATCCGCCACGAGCCTAGCTGAGTGATCCCGCGCGTCGCCCCCTGCACGCTGGCCGGATGGATGGAGAGGACGGCGAGGTCGTACGCGTCGCCCTTCTGGCCCCAGTAGAGCCTGGGATGCGCGTTGAAGATGTTCAGTCCCGTGCCGATCATCAGGAAGATGACGACGGCATTCACCCAGTGGGTCACGCGCACCGGGAGCGTGTGACGGTAGATCACCTCGCGGCGGGTGCGGCGGGCCGGCTCCACGACCGGTCCCATCGGCTCGGCGGAGACATCGGTGCTCATCGCGCTCACTCCCGGTCATCCGCGGGATGGCTCCGCGTAGTCACTCCGTCATATAGCTCGCCCTGTGTGCGAGTGACACGACGCTGCCTGCTCTGATGCTGGTGGAGACCCTCAACGCGTCCCTTGACTGGATTGGCGGCGTCTCTCTTCGGAGAGGAAATCGTTCGGCGAACCGGCAGCGTGCTGCCGTGATCGACAGGTGCGACCACGGCACGATGCGCAGGGGCTGGGACCCGGGTTACGCCGCGCCTCGCGGCGAAGGCTTGGAGGCGGCGAAGCCGAACGTTTCACGTTGCAAACGTTCCCGATATCCTGGTGGAGCCGAGGGGAGTCGAACCCCTGACCTCCTCATTGCGAACGAGGCGCTCTACCAACTGAGCTACGGCCCCAGGATCAGGTCCGCGGGCGGGCGTAGCGGCCGTCCGCGAGGGGCGGACATGTGTCGGTTCAG